>NZ_LBCR01000013.1:0-23932 GCF_001005635.1 Microbacterium sp. Ag1 | reverse complement strand
CCCCATCCTGACGCACAGGGCCCCGCCGCGTTCAACGTACTGCGGTGCGAGTCGTGGGGTCATCAGAGTCGGGTGCGCTTCATCCGGGTGAACTCTGCGCGTCCCCGTGTGGACTTCAGATCAGTGCGGCGATCGCCTTCTCGAGTTGGAGGGCGCCGATCACGAGAAGCAGCGCCGCGTTGAGCACGTGTGTGTTGCCGGCGATCCAGGAGCGCATGCGGTCGAGCACGGGCTGGGCGCGCGCACCACGGACGAGGACGAAGAACACCGGCAGAGCGATCGGCAGGGTGCCGAGCACGACGAACGCGGCGGCTACAGCGGTTGCGGCACCGGGCGCGACGCCGGACTGCGTGATGTCCAGCGCGGCGAGGATGGCGCATGACGCATCCACGGGGTTGAGCACGAACAGACCGAGGCCGAGCAGGAAGGTGCGCCCCGGCCGGAACGACTCGACGGAATGCAGCCAGCCGGGCAGCTGGGGAGAAGCGTCCACCACGTCGCGAGGAGTAGCGGCTGTCGCCATCTGCTCGATACGGGCACGCCCCTTCCGGTAGACCCAGACAGCCGCCGACACGAGGAAGCCACCGATCAGCAGGCGGACCACCGGCACCCACAGGGGTGGCTCGTTGTGCTCGTGCACCGCGAGCATCGGGAAGAGCCAGAGACCGATCGTCATGATGCCTGCGAGGCCCAGGAACCAGCCGAGCAGATAGGCGATCCCGTTCGTCCTCGCGTTGCGGGACAGCAGCACGGCGACGAGGGCCATGATGGCGAGGGGGCTGAGCACGACGCCGAGGGCGACGGGCACGAGGTCCAGGATCAACTCGCCCACGTCATCCCTCCTCCCACAACCCCGCGGCCGTGCCTCAGAAGCTGCCGATGCCCTTGCCGGTCATCGAGATGCCGATGACCAGCAGCAGAACCGCCATGATGACGGCATTCTCCGCCGCCAGCCAACCGCGGAGAGCATCCAGGGGCGCTCGGAGCCGATCGGCGGCGACGAGGTAGCCGATGACCGGGACGAGCACGGTCGAGGCGGCGATGACCGTGTACACGGCGATCACCACGACGATCGACCCCACGGGAAGCACCGCGCCACCGATGTCCGTGCCGGCGCCGGCGGCCATGATGAGGTTCTTGGGATTCACCGCCGACAGCAGGAAGCCGAGCCCGAACGCGAACGGGAAGGTGATCGTGTCGATCGCCTTCATCCACTTCGGCAGTGCGGCCTCCTCGCCAGGCCGGGGGCGTTTGCGCCACTGCCCGAAAGCCAGCAGGAAGAGCAGAGCCCCCAGAACGAGCTGCACCGCGCCGCGGATCGGATGCGACGCGTCGCTGTCATCTTCCGGCAGGAGCGAGGACACCAGCGTGAAGACCGTCACCGCGACGACGATCCCCAGCACCCAGCCGAAGAGGAAGCCGACGCTGGTCACCCTCGCCTTGGGCGAGAGCAGCATGAGGATTGCGGCGATGATCGGAATCGGACTGATCGCCACGCCGAGCGCGAGCGGGAGGATGTCTCCGATGACGCTACCCATCAGGGGCCTTTCTCGAGGGGAGCTCGTCCTGCTTCCGGAGCGGCGAGCATCGCGATCGCCTCGCGGTTGGTCGCGTAGACGTGTTCCGAAGCCAGGAGATCGAGGGCCTTCAGCCGGTGCACGGTGTTGGGGCGCACTCGGCTGAAGGACAGGGAGACGGAGCGGTCGGCGAGCCATTCCTTGAGGGAGGCGAACGATTCGGCGCCGGTGACATCGACGTCGGTCACCGCCTCCATATCGACCACCAGGTGACGGACCTCGTTCTCTCCGGCGGCGCGGACGGCGGTCTTCACCGCAGAGGAGAACACCGCCCCGTTCGCGAAGAACAGGGGCGCGGCGAGTCGGACGACCACGATCCCCGGAGCGGTCATGGTCCCGGCCGGCGCATCCTCCAGGAGGGACTCACCCGGGTCGCCGGTGGACTCGAGGACGTCGATGGCCGGATTGGCCGCGCGCTTGGCCAGGTTTATCAGCGCGAGGACGAATGCGACGAGGATCCCGGGGATCGAACCGATGAACAGGGTGACCAGGAAGCAGGTCGCGCCGATCAGGAACTCGAACCGGTCTTTGCGCCACAGATCGATGAACTCGCGGATGCCGAGCAGGGGGATGATCGCGACGCCGACGATCGCTCCGATCGCCGGGGAGGGGATATCGGCCAGCAGCGCGGTGCCGAACAGCAGCAGCAGGAGCGTGCCTGCAGCGAGGATCAGCGCGGGGAACTGCGTACGAGAACCCGCCTGATCCATGGCGGCGGTGCGGGACGTCGATGAGCCGACGGAGAAGCTGCCCTGAGCGCCTGCGGCGATGTTCGCCGCGCCGAACGCCAGGAGATCGCGGTTCGCGTGGAACGGGTAGCCGTGCTTCTCGGAATACGACCTCGACACCAGAAGCCCCTCGGCCGTGGTGACCAGTGTCAGCGCGATCGCCGATGGGACCAGCATGAGCCACAGCGACCAGTCGATCACGGGCCACGTGAGCACGGGCGCACCGGCGGGGACCTCACCCAGGACGTCGACTCCTCGCTGGTCGAGCCCGGTCAGGACCACGACGACGGTCGTCGCCACCAGGACGATCAGAGCCCACGGGACGGCACGGAGGAACCTGCGGCCGAGCAGCAGCACGGCGACGGAGCAGACCGAGATCAGCACCGCCCATCCGTTGAGCGTCGGGAGCCCGCCGATCAGATCAGCGACCTTCCCGGTGAAGTCCTTCCCGGAGTCGATGCTGACGCCGAGCATCTTCGCGAGCTGGCTCACCATGATGTCGAGGGCGAGACCGCCGACGAAGCCGATGAGGATCGGCTTGGAGAGGAAGTTGGCGAGGAACCCGAGCTTGAAGACCGCGAGCAACGCGAACATGATGCCGCAGATGATGGCCTGGGCGAGCGCGAGCGTCGCGTAGTCCGCGCTTCCGGCGGCCGCGAGCCCGCCGATCGAGGAGGCGACGAGTGCTGCGGCTGCGGCATCGGGTGAGGCGACCAGCTGCCGGGAGGACACCACGAGGGCGTAGACGACCGTGGGGACGATGAGTGCGTACAGCCCGGCGGTGGGCGGCAGGCCCGCGATCTGCGCGTACCCGATGTTGAGGGGGATGGCGATCGCGAGCAGAGTGACGCCAGCGGTCAGCTCGGTGACGAAGTTGCGTCTGGTCAGTCCTGCGAGTGGACGTTGCACATCGCCTCCATTCGCCGGCGCCCCTGGTCGAGCGCTCCCGCGTCCACGATCCCACCGGAGGGGCCGCCGGACCACGGATCGACCGCAACTCACCCCTGGTGATTTACAGCCGGAGCGTCCTGCGCCGCCCGCTCAGCGGCGACGAGGTATGCGCCGCCGTCGGCCTCGCCGTGTCGCCGCCGGGGCGGGCTCCGGCTCCGGTGTCGGCGGGACCGCGGTGCGGTCGCCCGAGAGCCACCGCACCCAGAGCGTGTCGGGATCGCCCTCGAAGACGAGCGTGCGTGCGAGGAGCGTGAGCGGGATCGAGAGGATCGCACCGAGCGGGCCGATGATGAAGGTCCAGAAGATCACGGAGAAGAAGCTCAGGGTCAAGCTGAGATCGACGGCGTCGCTGACGAACTTCGGCTGCACGAGAACCTGGAGCACCACGTTCACGACGCAGTAGACCGCGACCACACCGATGAGCAGAGGCCACCCTCCGACGACGAAGGCCAGGATCGCGGGCGGGACGAGCCCGAGCACGAAGCCGATGTTCGGGATGAAGTTCGTGACGAACGCGAGGATCGCCCAGACCACGGGTGCGGGGACGCCCATCCACCACAGCGCGAGACCGTCGATGACAGCGACGATCGCGCCGAAAGTCGCGTTGACGATGTAGTAGCGGCGCACACCGGTGTTGAGCCGAGTGATCCGGGCGATGACCGCGGCCTTGGATGCCCCGAACACCGACGGAGCGTCCCGATAGCGGGCCGCGTCGACCGCCATGAAGATGATGTAGGCGCAGACGAAGAACAGTGCGGTCGCGACGCCGATCACAGTCCCGCCGATGCTGCGTGCGAGTCCCAGAAGCGTCGTCGGATCGAGGACCGAAGCCGCGGCGGCCGACGCCTCCTCGTCCAGGCCGAGGGACTGCAGCCACCCGACGAGATCATCGACGGTCTTCGCCAGTCCGCCTTCCGAGACGAGGTCGGCGATGAGCCGCGCGAACTGCGTGCCGGCCAGCCAGAGCAGAGCGCCCATGACCAGGAGGATCAGGTAGGCGACGACGATCACCACGGTCGTGCTGCCCCACTGCGGCCACCCGCGCCGTTCGAGCGGTCGACGCAGAGGATCGCAGATCACCACGATCACGATCGCGAGCGCGACGGGTCCGAGGAGATCGCGCGCGAAGTAGACGCCGGCGAGGGTCACTGCGCTCGCCGCGAGAAGGAGCAGCACCCGCAGACTGGGGGAGATCCGGTCGGGGGAGCGCTCCGGCGCAGGCGAGGTGGTCACGCCGAAAGCGTAGTCGACGGGTCAGAAGGGCTCGGGAGCGACCAGCGGCGGCACGTCATGATGTCCCGAGACGACGGCTCGCAGACCCGCCGCTTCCAATGCCGCTGCCACGTCGTGGATCGTCGCTGACACCACGGACGTGCCATGGAGCGGGTGATGCCAGATGCGGAGCGCGAGCATCCACCGGGCCGGGGAGACCGATGTGAAGATCACGCCCGGATGTTCGCGGGTGTGCACTCCTTCGACCTCGCTCGCGGCGCGGGAGATGATCGACACGACGTCATGAGCATCGATCCCGTCCGCCCGTTCGACCCGGATGTCGAGGGTGCTGCGCCGCGCACCGTGGCGAGAGTCGTTGACCAGGACCCCGGTGAGGAGGGCGGCGTTCGGTACGTGCACGGTCCGACCGTCGACGGTCGAGAGGATGACCGACCGGCCGTTGAGCTCCTGCACGACTCCTCGCAGCTTGCCGTCGGGCCCTTCGACCTCTATCTCCTCCCCGATCTTCACGGACTGGCGGGATTGGATCAGCACCCCGGCCGCGAAGTTGTCCGCGACGCCGCGGAGCACGAGGACCAGAACGACGACCGCGATCGCGGTCATCGCCAGGAGCGGTTGGACATTCGCGCCGAGGAAGGCCAGCCCGACCCCGATCCCGATCAGTAGCAGCGAGTACTGGGCGAACCGTGCCGCCAGCTGGGCGACGGAGTCGGAGATACCCGGTGCGCGCTTCGTGATCTTGAGCACGCCCTTGCGTGCGAAACGGGAGAGCAGCCAACCGACGAGGACCGAGAGCACCGCGAGCACGATCTGCCACGGCGAGAGGCCGTCCGGGAAGAGCGCGTCCAGACTCACGGGCGGCGACCGCTCGCTCGCAGGTTCATCCGCATCATCCGACCAGCATGCGACGCGCGCGCTCGCCGGAGACGGACCACTCATCCTGCCAGGGTGAGAAGCCGGACCGCGAGATCGCGTCCGACGGCCACTATGGCCGGATGGACGACCGGCCTGCTTCCGCGCGCACCCGTCGATACGGCGTGATCGAGATCAGTACCGTGCTGCTCCTCTCGCTCACCGCTGTGCTGACCGCCTGGTGCGGCTTCGAGGCATCGAAGTGGGGCGGTGAGATGTCGATCGCGTTCAGCCAAGCATCCAGTGCGAGGGTTCAGGCGGCCTCGGCTCAGGCCACGGCACAGGCGGCTCGACAGTACGACCTGACGATCTACACCCAATGGGTCCTCGCCGAGGACGACGGCCGTGACGAGCTCAGGGCCTTCATCGAGGACCGGTTCACGGCGGAGTTCGCCGTCGCCTTCGAGGCCTGGAACGCCGAGGGGCGCGTCGCGGCCGGGCCGTTCGCCATGGCGGAGTACGTGGCCCCTGGCGAGAAGGAGGCGGAGAAGCTGAACGCCCGCGCCGATGCGAAGTTCGACGAAGCCCTGCGTAACAATCAGCGGGGTGACGACTACTCCCTGCTGACCGTGCTGTTCGCTCTCGTCCTGTTCTTCGCAGCCCTCTCGCAGAACCAGCGAGCGCCGTGGAGACGCACGGTCTTCCTGACCCTGAGCGGGGTGCTCGTCATCGCCGGCGTGATCGTGCTGGCCACGTACCCGATCAAGATCTGACGCCCGCGGTATCGCCTGCGGGAGATGAAGGAGGGTCGCTGACGGGCGAGTGCGCTCGGAGACTGTGATCATGTCGTCGACGCCCCCATCACCGGACCTCCTCACGGCAGCACGATCGCGGGGATCGACGCGGGAGCGATCTCGAGAGGTCATCGGTCTCCAGATCTCGATCTTCGCCTTCATCGTGACGGCGCTGGTCGCCCTCGTGGTGTTCCGGCTGCAGGAGGCGCCCATCTCCGGTCCCGGATCGCTGGGGCAGTTCGCGGCGCTGGCATCAGCCGTCACCGCGATCGTCTTCTTCGTGGTGGGGCGGATCATCGCCGCCGACCCCGCCGCACGACGCAAGCGTCTCGGCGCGCTCGATATCGTCGACATCGCGGCGTTCGCGTTCGCGCACGCCGTGATCGCGCTGCTCGGATGGACGCTCGGCGCCGTCGTCATCGAATCCGCCTTCATCGGAGCAGTCGTCTTCCCGTTACCCGTGCTGATGCTCTCCGGGGCGGCGTCGGGACTCACCGCCTACGTGACGTACTACTCCGCGACGCATCTCGACCTCCAGCTGCTGGCCACGATCCTCGCGGTGTTCCTGGTGCTGGGCATCCTGTCGAGCATGTTGACGGCGAGTGATCCGCAATGGTGGAAGGAGAATCTCAGCGCTCTCGGCATGACGGACGATCTGTCGGCGCGCGCGTTCAACCTGACGCTGATCGTCGCCGGGGTACTCGTCACGACACTGGCGAGGTACGCCACCAAGGGCATTCCCACGACGCACCCCCGTGGGGTCATCGTGGTGCGCACCTGCCTCATCGTCGTCGGCATCTTCCTCGGTCTGGTCGGCGTCTTCCCGGTGGACGAACACTTCGCGCTTCACACCGGGGTGGCGTCGGGGATGGTCGTGGCCTTCGCCGTCGTCGTCATCGGTCTTCGGCGGTGGGTCCCGGATGTCTCGCGCACGTTCCTCCTGCTGGGGTACGCGTTCATCCTTCTGATCGTGATGTTGTCAGTGTTCTTCGCCACCGGCTACTACACCCTCACGGCCGTCGAACTGGTGGCAGGCACCGTCGTCTTCACCTGGATCATCCTCTTCATCCGCACGGCGGATGCGCTCAGACGCGATGCCGCAGAGGTGCCGTCGCAGTGAAGATCACCCGGGGGATGACCTTGAAGCGGCTTTCGTCGCGCGACTAGCTTGGTGCCATGCCGCACCCCGTACGCTCGACGAGGCAGGGACCCACTGTGCGATTCCGGCCGCCGGCTCCGCAGCCGGGCGCCATCCGTCGCCGGCAGGTGAGTGCGGCGCTCACGGAGGCCGCGGGCGATGCCTTGACGGTGGTCAGCGCCCCGAGCGGATTCGGGAAGACGACTGCAGTGGCGGATTGGGCTTCGAGCCTCGAACACGTCGGGTGGCTGGGGCTGAGCACGTTCGATTCCGATCCGTCGCGGTTGACTCAGGGCGTGGTCAATGCGTTGCTCGTCGGTACCGCACGCTCGGGGCACCGCATCGATCTCGACCGCGACATGGATGACCCGTATCAGGCGTATCAGGAGATCTGCCGGGCTCTGGAAGGTCTGCCTGGTCGAATGCACCTGATCGTGGACGATGCGCACCGGGCAGGGGAGACCTGGCGTATGGGAATCCTGGGAATGCTCGCCGAGCAGGCGCCGGACAACCTCAGCGTGGTGTTGGTCGGCACGACGCTGCTCGAGGTCACGCTTTCTCGGCATCGGCTGACGCACCCCGAGTGCTTCATCGGAGCCGACGTGCTCAGCTTCAGCGGCGCGGAAGTGGAGGAGCTGCTCGACCGGGAGGGTCGTGGCCTCACTGCCGAGACCGTCTTCCGCGAGACCCAGGGCTGGCCCATCGCGGTGCGGCTGATGATGATCGGCGGAGCGGAGCCGGACGCTCGCGCACGGAGCGCCTCGAGCTTTCTCGGAAGCTACGTGAGGGAGCACGTGCTCGGAGCTCTGCCGCCCGGTGTCGCCGACTTCGTCCTGGAGGCAAGCGTGTGCAGCGAACTGACCCCCGAGCTCGCATCCGCGGTGACCTGTCGCATCGATGCGCTCGAAATGCTCGAGACCTGCGTGCGGCTCGGCCTCTTCCTCGACAGGTTCGAGGAACCCCACGGCGTCGTCTATCGCTGGCACGCATCCTTCGCGCGACGGTGCGCCGAGATCCTGGCCATGGACCGAGCGCGCGCCGACGCATGCCACCGTCGTGCAGCCGTCGCTCTGGAAGGCACGGATCCGACCGCCTCGATCGCGCACTGGCTGCTCGCGGGGGCCCTCGATGAGGCGAGGGAGACTCTGCTTCGCCACTGGCTCGGGCTCGTCGTCGGCTCCGGGGCGGACGAGGTCGAACGCACGACCATGGAGATGCTGCGACGCGCTCCCGACGATGCGCAGGTGCTCCTGGTGCGTGCGTGCGCGAGCGACGTTCTCGGGGCCATCGCGTGGCCAGGGAGCTGTTCCGTCGAGCTGAGTCCGCATTGGCGGTGGGAGGCGAAGAGAACGAGCCCGCGGTTTTGCAGATCGCGCGTCTGTTCATCGCAGACGCGCGTGCAGAGGTGGCGGAGGCGAGCGCGAAGGTGCGGCAGATGCTGCTCGAAGCGGATTCGACGGATCTCGGCGACCGCGCCGCGCTCAACTATCTGCTCGGGTGGACGGAGATCCGTCATCGCGGGAACCCGCTGGTCCCGTTGGAGTACTTCTCCGCGGCGGCACGGGAAGCGCAGAGCTCGGGGGACCGGGAACTGGCGAAGCGTTCGCTCGGGCACCTCGCCTTCGGGCAGACCTGGGCCGGTCGCTTCGTCGCTGCCCAGCAGACCCTCCGAGCAGTCGAGTTCGTCGATGACGTCGGCCTTCCGTGGAGCACCTACGCGGGAGGAAGCGCTGCCGCTGCGGCCGGGTACGTCTCGTACTGGGCGGGCGAGCTCGATGATGCGATCCACGAGTTCAGCGCCGTGGTCGACAACGGCAGCTCGGACCGCTCCTTCACGAGCGTGGCGCGCATGATGATCGCCTACGCGGCGGCCGAGAGCGGCGATGTCGCCGCCTGTCGCCGTGCGGCCATCGGTATCCAGGACATCCCGCTGGACGTGGTGCACGGCATCTCCTGGCCGGCCTTTCGCGAGTCGTCGGTCGCGTTGCTCGAAGAAGCCGTCGGACGGCAGGACCGCGCCATGCGGATCGCGAGGAGGTACATCCACTGCCCGGATCTGCCGGTCGTGAACGTCGCCCTCTCCGGTGTGCTCAGACGAGCGGGGGACTACGTCGCCGCGCTGGAGATGCTGAGGTCCCTCCGTGCCTTCGGGGAGGTCTCGTACGTGAAGTCGGCGACACTGCTCACCGCAGCTCTGCTCCGGCGTCATGCCGGGCACCACGATGAAGCTCAGGAGCTGTGCGAGGCTGCTGTCGCGGTCGCCGCGGCGGAGAACATCCGCGTCTCCTTCGGCCCGCGGGAGACAGCGGTGCGCAAACTGCTCGCGGAGCACGTGCATTTCGGCACGCAGTTCGAGGATTTCATCGGCAGAGCCCTTGCGAGGGACACCGCCGGGTCGCTGGTGGATGCGCTCTCCGACCGGGAGCGGGACGTGTTCCGACAGCTGCAGACCGCGCGCACGCTGCAGGAGATCGCTCGCGAACTCGCCGTGTCGATCAATACGGTGAAGACGCACCAGCGCGCGATCTATCGCAAGCTCGGAGTATCGTCGCGTCGAGAGGCCGTTCGCACGACCGTCTGATCCGCCGCCTGGAGGGCTCCGAGGTCACTGATCCTGCAGGGCTGACGCAAGAACGGCATTCGCGACGGATGCGGGAATCGGCTGCTTCGCGAGTACCGGATCAGTCCGGCGGTCGACATCGCGGGCGAAGCTCTCCACCCAGATGGGCTCCACGAGGATCAGCGCAGCGAGGGAATCCAACGGGAGCTCGGACGCGAAGTGCCCGACGTCGTCCTCGCAGATGAGTCCTGGGGTACCGAGTGCGAGACCCGCGAGCGAGAAGTCATCGCGGTCGACCTCGGTGAGGCGATAGTGCTCGTGATCGAGCCTGCGCACCACGAGGAAGTCGAGCAGACGGATCGTCCCGCTCTCCACCTGACGCAGGAGCGCCCCGAGGATGGTGGAGCCGAGGCGGTCGTCGTCCAGGCGCACCACGACGAACTCCACGTCGCCGAGCGCCTGGAGCTCTGTCATATCGACCGCCTCAGCCATGGCGTCAGCTCAGCGCGCGGGCTTTGATGGCCGCGAACTCGTCGGGCGTGATCGTGCCGGCGGCGAGCAGCTTGGACGCCTTGTCGATCTCGTCGCTGGGACTGGAGCCGGCGACACTGCGGATGTACGAATCCGCCGCGTGCTGCTGTTCGCGGTACGCCGACGCGCTCCGTTCGCCCATGCCCCTGCCGCGCGCGATCAGGTAGATGAGCGCCGTGAGGAACGGGACGAAGATCAGGAAGATGATCCAGAGGGCCTTCCACCAGCCGTTGAGGGTGTGATCCCGGAACAGGTCGGCGACGATGTTGAAGAGCACCATCAGGTAGGAGACGAACACGAAGACCCAGAAGAACCACCAGATGATGTCCCAGAAGCTTTCCCAAATGGACACGTCGCACCTCTTTCGTTGAGTTGTTGCTTACGGCGATGGTGACAGGGGGAGTCACAGTGCGGGAAGGCCGCTCACCCGGTGCGGGCGACCCCGCGCCGAACGCCGTCATCAGGAACGGGTGAGCATTCTGACCGGGGGTTCTCCGGGGCACGTAACGTGCGGTCCGTGAACGACGAACCGTCCGCTCGGCCCTCGGAGCGAAGCCGCAGACCCCGAAGCTCGCGGCTCCAGCGTGTCCTCCCGGCCAAGCCCTTGCTCTCCGGGTTCTCGGTCGCGATCGGTGTGCTCCTCGCGATCGCCCTCGCGGCCACGATCGCCGGCATATCGACAGTGCTCATCTCGGTCTTCCTCGGGATCTTCCTCGCCCTGGGACTCGATCCGGCGGTCAGAGCCTTCGAACGACGTGGAATGAGCAGGGCGATGGGCGTCACGATCGTGGCGGTGGTGTTCCTGGTCGTCGTCGCGGTGATCCTCCTGGTCCTGATACCTGCGACCGTCCGACAGGTCGCTGCCGCTGTGGATGCCGCGCCGGAGACCATCGCCGCCGTGCAGCAGAGCGACTGGTACCGGGCGCTCGAAGCGAACCTCGGTGTCGATCTCTCCGTCGTCATCGCCGAGGGACTCCGCTCCCTGACGACCCTCTCTTCGTTCCTGGCCATCTCCGGCGGGGTGCTGAAGGCGGGATTCGGGGTCATCGGAGCCATCTCGAGCTTCGTCATCGTCGTGGTGCTCACCCTGTACTTCCTCTCCTCGCTCCAGAGCATCAAGGCGTCGATCGCGAGCCTCATCCCGTTGTACCGGCGGAGCAGGTTCGTCGCACTGCTCGACGAGATCATGCAGTCGGTCGGTGGCGTCGTGGCCGGCGGAGTGACGCTCTCCGCCATCAACGCGGCGGTGGTCCTGCTGATCCAGCTCGCCGTCGGCTCGTCGATTCCCGCCGTCATGGCGATCGTCGCGTTCTTCGTGACGCTCGTTCCCATGATCGGCTCATTGGTGTTCCTGGTCATCGGTGGCATCGCGACGCTCCTCGTGAGCCCCACAGCCGCGCTGATCTTCGTGATCGCCTACCTCGTGTACATCCAGGTCGAGGCGTACCTGGTCACACCGCGGATCATGGGCAGGGCCGCCGCCGTCCCCGGTGTGCTCGTCATCATCGGCGCGATGATCGGTGCGACGCTGCTCGGTCTGCTCGGCGCGCTGGTCGCGATCCCCTTGACCGCTTCGATCCTGATCGTCGTTCGACAGGTCTGGATCCCGCGTCAGAATCGCCGGACCCGGCCACCCGGCGATGACGAGCTCATCCTCGAGGGGTGAGTGCCAGGCTGTGGCCGGCGAGGACGATGCGACGATGGGTCGCAGTCGCGGTCGGTGTGCGCCGTGAGAAGGGACCATCGATATGAATGACTTCCGCTTCGGTCCGGCCGAGTTCTACCTCGTCGGCTTCGAGGGGACGCGTCCGGATCCGGCGACGTTCCGTGCATTGACAGACCTCGTCGAGAGCGGGGTCGTGCGGCTGCTCGACTTCGTCGTACTCGCGAAGTCGGAGACGGGGAAGGTCGAGATCGTCGAGCTCGAGGATGATGACGGCTCGCTCGGTCTGGATGATTTCGAGCCGATCGCCGCGGGGTTGGCAGGTGAGGAGGACGCCGAGTCGCTGGCCGCGTCGCTCGCGCCCGGCCAGTCGGCCGCGCTCGTCGTGCTGGAGCTCACCTTCGCCCGCGCGCTGGCGCAGAATCTCGCTGCCGCCGGCGGGCAGGTGTTGCGCACGGAGCGGGTACCGGCCCCCGTCGTGAACGCCATGATGGACATCCTCGATCAGGAAGGTGAATGACATGCCCTTGAGAAGATTCGGCCGCCCAGGACTCATCGGTCTCGCTGCCAGGACAGCGGTCGTCGCAGGCACAGCGTCCGCGGTCGGGGGTGCGATGTCACGGCACCAGGAGCAGCGTGCACAGGGGGAGTACGAAAAGCAGCAGTACGAGGCCGCGCAGCAGCAGGCACAGATCGACGCTGCCGCGCAGAACGCCGCCACGCAGTACTCCTCACCGCCGCCGGCAGCCCCCGCAGCGGGGAACGATCTGATCGCGAAGCTGCAGCAGCTCGCATCCCTGAAGGACTCCGGTGTGCTCTCGGAAGCCGAGTTCGCCGCAGCGAAGCAGAAGCTCCTGAGCTGACGAAGAGATCGCCCGCCGCCGGAACCACAGCAGAGACGAGAGCGCGAATGAGCGAACTGGACGATCTACGGGCACGAGTCGCCGTGCTGGAGCGGGAGAACGCCGAGCTCGCGAGGCCACGACGCCGTCCGGTGGCCAGGAGCATCGTCGCGGGAATCGTCCTGGCGGTGGCGGTGCTGATGGCGCCGATCGCTGCTATGGGGACGTGGGCGCGTCTGCAGCTCGTGGACGCCGATCGCTTCGTCGCGACGTTCGCACCTCTCGCAGCCGACCCCGATGTTCAGGACTTCGTCGCCGATCAGGTCAGCTCCGCCATCCAGGAGCAGGTGGACTTCGACGCCGTCGTCGGCGACGTGTTCGACGGGCTCCGTGAGCTCGATCTGCCACCGCGAGCCTCGTCGGCGCTCTCCCTGTTGGAAGCGCCGGCGGCCAGCGGACTGACCTCCCTCGTCGACGGTGTCATCCATGACGTCGTCGCCTCCGACCAATTCGCCGACATCTGGGCTCAGTCGCTCCGTTTCACCCATGAGCGCGCTGTCGCGATCATGCAGAACAGCCCAGGCACCGCGTTGCAACTCGCAGATGACGGTGTGCTCTCGGTAGATCTCGGTCTCGTCGTCGACCGGGTCAAGGACGCCTTGAAAGAACGCGGCGTCGGATTCGCCGACCTCATCCCCGCGATCGACAGATCGATTCCGATCGCTCAGGCCGACGCGCTGGTGCTGGTGCGCACCCTGTACCAGGTGGCCGTCGCCGCCGGCTTCTGGTTACCATGGGTCGTTCTCGGTCTCGTGGTCGTCGGCATCGCGGTGGCGCGCAACCGACTGCGGGCACTGTTCTGGACCAGTGCGGCGTTCGCTGCCGCATTCCTCCTCCTCGCAGGAGGGGTGGGCATCGGGCGCACGTTCTTCATCGGTGCCGTCAGCCCGTCGATCATGACCGCGGCGGCCGCGCAGTCGCTGTTCGATCAGGTGACGTCGCTGTTGAGCCCGACGATCGCCGCGCTGGCGATGGTCGGCGTGCTGATCGCTGTCTGGGCATGGGGTGCAGGCACGAGCCGTGCGGCCGTGGCCCTGCGGAGCGCACTCGACAGCGGGTTCTCCGCAACGCGCGGCACGTGGGAGCGTCGCGGATTGTCGACAGGTCGGCTCGGCCTCATGATCGAGCGGTTCCATGGACCCCTCCTGCTCGTGGGCATGGCGATCGCGGTGCTCGTCCTCGTCGTGACCAGACCGGTGACGTTCGGGACCGTGCTCGGCGTGACCGCCGGGCTCGTCGCCTTCGTGATCGTGATCGAGCTGCTCCGACGTCCGGAGCTTCCCTCCCCAGCGGTCGCGGGGGCGTCCGATGTCGACGGGACGAGTTCGGACCGTAGCGACACGGACACGGGCACAGACACAGACACAGACACAGACACAGAGGTGGAGGGTGGCGCCGCTGTGACGTCGCCGGCCTCGCATTCATGATCGAAGGAGCAGAGGATGTCGGAATTCAACGCGGACTTCGCCGGTCAGATCGAACTGGACGTGCGGGACTCGGTCCCGGACTGGTCACCCTACGAGCTGCGGAAGGCTCCCGATGGTGCACCAAACGTCCTCGTCGTGCTTTACGACGACACCGGACTCGCCTCCTGGTCGCCGTACGGTGGCCGCATCAGCATGCCGACGATGGACCGCCTGGCAAGGGACGGACTCACGTACACGCAGTGGCACACCACGGCGCTATGTTCGCCGACCCGATCGACCATGCTCACCGGGCGCAACCACCACGTGAACCGCGCCGGGGTCATCATGGAGGGCACCAACGGCTTCCCCGGGTTCGCGGGACGCCTGCCGAGGGAGTGCGCGACGATCGGCCAGATCCTGCAGCAGAACGGCTACTCGACCTTCTGGGTGGGCAAGGACCACAACGTCCCGGAAGAAGACAACGCCCCGGGCGGGGACCGCTCGATGTGGCCCCTGCAGCTCGGATTCGACCGGTTCTACGGATTCCTTGGCGGAGAGACCAACAACTGGTACCCGGACCTGGTCGAGGACAACCACTTCATCGAGGCGCCGGCCACACCGGAACAGGGTTACCACCTGTCGAAGGACCTCGCCGACCAGGCTCTGAAGATGATCCGCAACCAGCAGGCTTCGAACCCTTCCAAGCCCTGGTATCTCTGGTTCTGTCCCGGCGCGAACCACGCACCGCACCATGCGCCGGAGGAGTACATCGCCAAGTACAAAGGCCGGTTCGACGACGGCTACGACGCCTACCGGGAGTGGGCGCTCGATCGCATGATCAAGAAGGGGGTGTTGCCGGAGGGCACGGCGATGACCCCGCTCAACCCGCTTCCCGACGACGTGGCGAACCCCGCGGATCGCGTGCGCCCCTGGGACGAGCTCAACGACGACGAGAAGAGGCTGTTCGCCCGCTTCGCAGAGGTGTTCGCCGGATTCTCCGAGTACACGGATACGCAGGTGGGTCGCATCATCGACTACCTGGAGGAGACGGATCAGCTCGACAACACGCTGGTCTTCTACTGCGCCGACAACGGAGCTTCGGGGGAGGGATCTCCGGACGGCTCGGTGAATGAGAACAAGTTCTTCAACGGGTATCCCGACGACCTCGCGGAGAACCTCGCGATGATCGACCGCCTCGGATCCGCAGACACCTACAACCACTATCCGACCGGGTGGGCTGCCGCGTTCTCGACGCCGTTCCAGATGTTCAAGCGTTACTCGCAGTATGCAGGGGGAACGTGCGACCCGATGGTCATCCACTGGCCGAAGGGGATCAGCGCGAAGGGGGAGCTGCGTCATCAGTACCACCATTCCGTCGATGTGGTCGCCACCGTGCTCGACGTGATCGGGATCGAGATGCCGGAGACGTTCCGAGGGGTGCAGCAGCATCCACTCGACGGAGTGTCGATGAAGTACAGCTTCGACGCCGATCCGGACGCGCCCACGCAGAAGCGGACTCAGTACTACTCCATGCTCGGAACACGCGGCATCTGGAAGGACGGCTGGAAGGCGGCCGCCGTCCACGCGCCGCTCAGCGGCAAGGGGCACTTCGACGACGACGAGTGGGAGCTCTATCACGTCGATTCGGACCGTTCGGAGTCGCAGGATCTCGCGGCCGAGCATCCCGAGAAGCTGCAGGAACTCATCGCCGCGTGGTTCGACGAGGCGAAGGCGAATTTCGCGCTTCCCTTGGACGACCGCTCCGCGCGCGAGATGCTCAACGTCGAGCGCCCGCAGGCGGAACCGGCTCGAGAACGCTACGTGTACTACCCGGGGACCGATGCGGTGCCGGAGAGCGTCGCAGTCAACCTGCGCGGGCGGTCGTACAAGATCGTCGCCGACGTCGTGCTGGAAGAGGGCGCGGAAGGAGTGATCTTCGCGCACGGATCGAGATTCGGTGGTCACACCTTGTTCATCAAGGACAACCGTCTCTCGTACGTCTACAACTTCCTCGGCATCCCCCCAGAGCAGACGTTCACCTCCGCGGAGCTCACGCCCGGACCGCACACGCTGGGCGTGGACTTCACCCGCGAGAGCGCCGGCGAGCACGGTGAGTCGGTGGGGACAGCCACGCTCTACGTGGACGATGAGGCGGTCGCCTCCGGGCCGATGCGCGCGCAGGTCGGCAAGTTCACCCTGTGCGGGGACGGGCTCTGCGTGGGATGGGACAGCGCGGATCCGGTGAGTCGGCAGTACCGCAATCCGTTCCCGTTCACGGGCGGCAGGTTGATGGGTGTCGGCGTCGACGTCAGCACCGAGCAGTACCGCGATCTCGAACTCGAGGCCGCGGCCATGCTGTCTCGTGAGTGATCAGGGAGCCGCGGGGAACACCGTCGCCCAGTCGTCTTTCACACTGACCACCGTGTAGCCCTTGTCGTCGGCGCTCGCGAGGGCCTTCTCCGCGCCGGCGTCATAGGGGGTGTCACCGCGTGACGGGTCGTCGTGGTGGATCAGGATCGCGAATCCGGGGCGGGGCCCACGCCGGGCGAAGTCCATCATCGCGGTGTCGCCGTTCGAGTTGCCGCCGACGAACAGCGGGCGCCTGCCGATGCGCGTCCAGATGCGGACGGGTTTCTCCGGACCGTCGTCGAAGAAGGCGAGGGAGGAGGAATACCGCACCGTCGCGTCCGCATCGTCCCATGTCAGGCCGAAGGCCGATCCGACCACGCGCTCCGGAGGGATACCGTAGTTCGCCTGCGTCATGGGACGCATGAAGTCGCGCTCGCCGCCGGAGACGATGTAGCAGGTGAAGCCGTGGTGCTCCAGGTATCGGAGCAGCTCGACCATGGGCTGATAGACCGTCTGGGAATAGGGGCGCTTCAATGTCGGGTGCTGAGCGGTGCGATAGAACTCGGCCACCGAACGCGCGTATTCCTCGACGCTCATCCCGTGCGTGAGCCCGACGAGCGCCTGGATGATGATCGTCAGATCCGAGTCGTCGCCGCCGTAGTGCTTGTCGATCGCCGTGCCCAGCCAGCCGTAATCGCCACTCACGGCCGCGAGGTAGGGCTGGCGCTCGGCGAGTTCGGGTGTGCGCTCGGCGGCGGCTCGCCACTGCTCGACGACATAGTGCAGTTGGGTGATCATGGGTTTCTCGGGCCACAGCGTCCCGTCGTTGTCGAACACGGCGATCCGCTCCTCGACGGGGACTGCGTCCGGCCCCACGGTCACGGCGGCGACGAAATCCTCGATGTCCGTGCGGGTCGGAGTGTCGCGCCACGAAGGCAGGGAGGGGTGTCCGGTCATGTCAGATCCTCGCTTCTCGCCGAGTGTCGGCAGCGGGTCCAGGCTGTCATCCCGCCGCGTGACCGAGACGCTTCGATCACCCCCGACGGGCGATGCGCGCGATCGGCGAGACGAGGGCGCCCGGTTGACGGGAATACCCCTGGAGGGTATAGGGTTGGCGTGAAGGAGTACCCCACCCGGGTATGCGAGAACGAAAGAGGAACCGTCATGAGCACGAGCGAGTACCAGGTGAGCGGGATGAGCTGCGGCCACTGCGAGGTCGCTATCCGCAGCGAGGTCGGCCAGGTTCCCGGAGTCGACTCGATCGATGTCAGCGCACAGACCGGCAGGCTCGTCGTGACGAGCGCACACCCGCTCGACGATGCGGTGATCCTCGCAGCCGTCGACGAGGCCGGATACCAGGCGGTGCCGGCCTGATGAACACCGCTGGCCGTCTCGGCCTCTACGGCGCGGGACTCGTGATGGTGTTCGGCATCGCATTCGCCGCGGCGGGCGCCATCGTCCCGGACAGTGCGGTTGCGTCCTGGATGGGACGCGCGGGCGCCGGTCATGACGGGCCGTCCCCGCAAGGCGCAGAGCAGAACACTCAGAACGGGATGGACGAGGAGATCGACGTGAGTGGAGTGACCATCGCCGCATCGGGATACGCCATGGGCGTGGTCGAAGCGCCGGACGAAAGCGGAGTCGCGGGGGAGCTGTCCTTCGTGATCCGGGACGCCGCCGGCACCCCCGTCACCTCGTATGAGAACGCGCACGGCAAGCAGCTGCACCTGATCGTGGTGCGCAGTGACGGCAGCGGGTACCGCCATGTCCATCCCGAACGGGACGAACACACGGGCACGTGGTCGCTGCCGTGGACCTGGGATGCGGCGGGAACCTACCGCGTCTATGCGGACTTCACCGCGACGGGCGGGACGCCGGTGACACTTTCACGGACGGTGGGCGTCGCGGGCGTTTTCCAACCGCGTCCCCCGACCGGAACCGAGAGCCGCGTGGCCGTCGACGGCTTCGACGTGTCGATCACCGGCGCCCTCGTCGCCGGTGCTGCGAGCGAGCTGACCGTCGAGGTCAGCCGAGACGGCGTGCCCGTCACGACGCTCGAGCCCTACCTGGGCGCCTTCGGCCACCTCGTCGCGCTGCGGGAGGGAGACCTCGCCTACCTGCACGTCCACGCGCACGGCGATGAGCCGGCTCCCGGCGACGTCGCCGGCCCCGAGGTGGTCTTCACCGCCCAGACGCCCACCGCGGGACGATACCTGCTTTACCTCGACTTCCAGGTGGAGGGGACGGTGCACACCGCAGCGTTCGTGCTGGACGCGGAAGCTCCGGCCGACGGGTCGTCGACGGGCACGGGCGAAGACGAGCACGACGAGCACTGAAGCCGTCCACAAGAAGTGCGCTTCCCGCCGTCGTACGGGCAGCGCGAGGATCGAGGAGATCACCATGACGGACACGCAGTCCGCAGCCGCACCGACCAGCGTCGAGCTGGAGATCGGCGGCATGACCTGCGCATCGTGCGCGATGCGGATCGAGAAGAAGCTCAACCGGATCGACGGCATCACCGCGACCGTGAACTACGCGACGGAGAAGGCCAAGGTGACCGCACCGGAGGGATTCGATCCGGCGCTGCTCATCGCGGAGGTGGAGAAGACCGGCTACACCGCCGTTCTCCCCATGCCAGAAGCGAAGACGCCCGCCGGCGAGGTGACCGACGCGTCGGACGCGGAGTTGACCAGCCTCAGGCACCGGCTCGTCGCCTCGATCATCCTGACCGTGCCCGTCATCGCGATGGCGATGATCCCGGCGCTGCAGTTCACCTCCTGGCAGTGGCTCTCGCTGGCTCTGGCCGGACCCGTCATCGTGTGGGCGGCGTGGCCGTTCCACAAGGCGGCGTGGACGAACCTCCGGCACGGCGCTGCCACCATGGACACGCTGATCTCGATGGGAACGATCGCCGCACTGCTGTGGTCGCTGTACGCGTTGTTCTTCGGGACCGCGGGGGCACCCGGCATGACGCACCCGTTCGAACTGACCGTGGCACCCAGCGACGGTGCGGCGAACATCTACCTCGAGGTGGGCGCCGGGGTGACGATGTTCATCCTCGCCGGGCGCTACTTCGAGAAGAGGTCCAAGCGCCAGGCCGGGGCGGCACTGCGGGCGCTGCTCGAACTCGGCGCAAAAGAAGTCGCCGTGATCCGCGACGGCATCGAGACGCGGATCCCCACCGCCGACCTGAAGCCGGGAGATGAGTTCGTCGCGCGCCCAGGAGAGAAGATCGCCACCGACGGCATCATCGTGTCGGGGACCTCAGCGGTGGACGCCTCGATGCTCACCGGTGAATCGGTGCCGGTGGAGGTGGGCGAGGGGGATGCCGTGACCGGCGCGACCGTCAACGCGGGCGGTCGTCTGATCATCCGTGCCACGCGCGTCGGATCCGACACGCAGCTGGCGCAGATGGCGAAGCTGGTCGAGGACGCGCAGACCGGGAAGGCCGAGGTGCAGCGGCTCGCTGACCGTGTGTCGGGGATCTTCGTGCCCATCGTCATCGCGATCGCCCTCGCCACGCTCGGAGCCTGGCTCGGAGCCGGATTCCCGGCATCGGCCGCCTTCACCGCCGCTGTCGCCGTCCTCATCATCGCGTGCCCGTGTGCACTCGGTCTCGCGACGCCGACCGCGCTGCTGGTGGGAACGGGACGTGGCGCGCAGATGGGCATCCTGATCAAGGGTCCTGAGGTGCTCGAGTCGACCCGCAAGGTCGACACGGTGGTGCTCGACAAGACCGGGACCGTCACCAGCGGCAGGATGACACTCACCGCGGTGCACACCGCGGCGGGGGTCGACAGGCGGGAGCTGCTCCGCCTTGCGGGTGCGGTGGAGGATGCCTCGGAGCACCCGATCGCGCAGGCGGTGGCGAAGGCCGCGACCCAGGAGATCGGAGCGCTCCCCGCGGCGGAGGACTTCGTCAACGTCGAAGGCAAGGGCGTCCAGGGCGTCGTCGACGGACATGCCGTGCTGGTGGGCCGTGGATCGCTGCTGGCGGAGTGGTCGCAGCATCTGCCCGCCGACCTCGCTTCGGCGAAGGCGGAGGCGGAGAGTCAGGGCAAGACGGCCATCGCCGTGGGATGGGACGGGGAAGCCCGTGGTGTGCTCGTGGTGGCCGACACCGTGAAGCCGACCAGCGCGCAGGCCATCTCGCAGCTGAAGAGTCTGGGGCTGACGCCCATCCTTCTCACCGGCGACAACAGAGCGGTGGCCGAGCAGATCGCGGCGGAGGTCGGGATCGCCGAGGTGATCGCGGAAGTGCTGCCGAAGGACAAGGTCGACGTGGTCACCCGGCTCCAGCGCGAGGGCAAGGTCGTCGCGATGGTCGGCGACGGCGTCAACGATGCGGCCGCGCTCGCCCAGGCCGATCTGGGGCTGGCCATGGGCACGGGCACCGACGTCGCGATCGAGGCGAGCGACATCACGCTCGTCCGCGGCGATCTGCGCAGCGCCGCGGACGCGATCCGCCTCTCGAGACGGACGCTCGGCACGATCAAGGGCAACCTGTTCTGGGCCTTCGCCTACAACGTCGCGGCGATCCCGCTCGCGGCCCTCGGTCTGCTCAACCCCATGCTCGCCGGTGCGGCGATGGCGTTCTCCAGCGTCTTCGTCGTCGGCAACAGCCTCCGGCTGCGCTCCTTCCGGAGCCAGGCGGCGGATCCCTCTCCGGCACGGAGCGGTGCGGCGCAGGATCGCGCGGCATCGGTCTCCACGCCCGGAACCCGTTGATACCCCAGAGGAGAACGTCATGTCCGATTCCCCCGCAGCCTCCTGCTGCAGCGTGAACAGCACCACCGCCGTGTCCGCCGATGGACGCAAGGACCTGCTGGCGCCCGCAGCCGGGGACATGGCGGAGTGTCCGGTGATGGTCGGCAGTCCCGTCGTCATCGCGGATGCCGAGGCCGCCGGCCTGTTCCGCGACTACGAAGGCACGCGCTACTACTTCTGCTGCGCGGGGTGCGGACCGGCGTTCGACGCCGACCCGGCGAAGTACGCCGCCGCTGCCTGAACGTTTCACCCGTGCGGGGGCGCACACCCGTGGCCCCGCACGGCATCGATCTTCCGAGGAGGAGAGGGTGATGAGCACTCCGCACCACGACCACACCGCGCATGAGGCGCACGGTACCGCCCAGAGCGAGCCGGGAAGCCCCGACCGTCCGCAGGGCGCAGCTGCGCATGCGGGTCACGACTCCCATGCGGGTCACGACTCCCATGCGGGTCACGACTCCCATGCGGGTCACGGCGATCACGTGGCCCAGTTCCGGCGACTGTTCTGGATCATGCTGGCCCTCGCCGTCCCCACCGTCGTGCTCTCCAGCATGTTCGCGATGATCCTCGGTTACACCCTGCCCGACGTGCCGGGCCTGGCCTGGGTCTCACCCGTGCTGGGAACCGTGATGTACGTGTGGGGAGGCAAGCCCTTCCTCACGGGTGCCGTCAGCGAGATCCGTTCGCGCAAGCCCGGCATGATGCTGCTCATCGGGCTCGCGATCACTGTCGCATTCCTCGCGTCGTGGGGAGCGAGCCTCGGCGTCCTGCACCACGAGCTCGACTTCTGGTGGGAGCTCGCGCTCCTCATCGTGATCATGCTGCTCGGACACTGGATCGAGATGCGATCGCTCGCGCAGACGACCTCTGCTCTCGACTCGCTCGCGGCACTCCTGCCGGACGAGGCGGAGCGTGTGGAGGACGGGCAGGTCGTCGTGGTCTCACCAGTCGACCTCCGGGTCGGCGACATCGTGATCGTGCGGCCCGGCGGAAGCGTGCCGGCCGATGGGCGGATCGTCGACGGACGAGCGTCCATGGACGAATCGATGGTGACAGGCGAATCCCGCACGGTCACTCGCGGCAGTGGCGACCAGGTCACCGCCGGCACGGTCGCCACCGATTCGGGGCTGCGGGTGGAGATCACGGCGACCGGGGACGACACCACGCTGGCCGGCATCCAAAGACTCGTGACCGAGGCGCAGAGCTCGTCCTCGCGCGCTCAGCGCCTCGCGGACACGGCAGCGGGATGGCTGTTCTGGTTCGCGCTCGGATCCGCGGCGATCACCGCGATCGTCTGGACACTCGTCGGCTTCCCCGACGCCGCCGTGATCCGCACGATCACGGTGCTGGTCATCGCCTGCCCGCACGCCCTGGGCCTGGCGATCCCGCTCGTCGTGTCGATCGCGACCGAGCGGGCGGCTCGCGGTGGCGTCCTGGTCAAGGACAGGCTCGCGCTGGAGAGCATGCGCACCGTCGATACGGTCCTGTTCGACAAGACCGGGACACTCACCAAGGGCGAACCGACCGTGTCGGAGGTCTCGGTCTCCGGCGGGCATGACGCCGACCGGGTGCTGGCGCTCGCCGCCGCCGCCGAGGCCGACAGCGAGCACCCTCTGGCGAAGGCGATCGTGCGCGCCGCGGCCGAGAAGAGACTGTCCGTGCCGGCGAGTCGCGACTTCACGTCGTCGCCGGCGGTCGGCGTGACGGCGACCGTCGACGGGACGACGGTGCGCGTCGGCGGCCCGCACCTGCTGACGGAGGAGCGGTCCGACGAGCTTCCTGTCGCCGAGCAGTGGCGCGAGGACGGTGCGATCATCCTGCACGTGGTGCAGGACGGGCAGGTGATCGGGGCGCTGAAGCTCGCCGACGAGATCCGTCCGGAGTCGCGCGAAGCCGTCGATGCGCTGCATGCCCTCGGGGTGCAGGTGGTCATGATCACCGGCGATGCGGAAGCCGTCGCGCACACGGTCGCGGCAGATCTGGGCATCGACCGGTTCTTCGCGGGCGTACGCCCCGAGGACAAGGCCGCGAAGGTGCAGGAGCTGCAGCACGAAGGTCGCAAGGTCGCGATGGTCGGCGACGGCGTCAACGACGCACCCGCACTCGCGCAGGCCGACGTGGGTCTGGCCATCGGTGCCGGAACGGATGTCGCGATCGCGTCGGCGGGGGTCATCCTCGCCAGCGACGATCCGCGTTCCGTGCTCTCGGTCATCGAGCTCTCGCGCGCGGCCTACCGCAAGATGAAGCAGAACCTGTGGTGGGCCGCGGGCTACAACCTGCTGTCCGTCCCGTTGGCTGCGGGTGTGCTCGCGCCCATCGGCTTCGTGCTGCCGATGTCGGTCGGGGCGATCCTGATGTCGCTGTCGACGATCGTGGTCGCGCTCAACGCCCAGCTGCTGCGGAGGCTCG
Source organism: Microbacterium sp. Ag1 (assembly GCF_001005635.1). Taxonomy (NCBI): domain Bacteria; kingdom Bacillati; phylum Actinomycetota; class Actinomycetes; order Micrococcales; family Microbacteriaceae; genus Microbacterium; species Microbacterium sp. Ag1. Next base: position 72 of record NZ_LBCR01000013.1, on the reverse strand, counting down.
ATCTGCGGCCCGAGGTGACGACCCGCGCGATCCTCGATCGCTGAGGCCGGGCGGACGCGAAGAAGGGCCCCG
>NZ_LBCR01000014.1:0-30784 GCF_001005635.1 Microbacterium sp. Ag1 | reverse complement strand
CAGCAGGAGTGGTGGGGCAGCCTGAACCCAACCAAGGCCGCCACGATGTTCTACACCAGGCTCGCGGCCGTCGACGGCTGGCAGAACATGCCGCCGAGCCACGCCGCACACCGTGTCCAGATCAACAGCAACCCCGATCACTACACGCGCTGGGTCGACGACGCTACGGCCGTCGTCGACGCGCTCAGCGGCGATTGCAGCGCACCTGGCAGCGGTGAGTGGATCGTGCCCGCACGTGGCACCGTCACGGGGACGTTTGGAGACTGCCGGGGGAGCGGTTGCGAGCGGCAGCACATGGGTACCGACCTCGCAGACGGCACCTGTCAGAGTCCTATCTGGGCCGCTAGCGCCGGCATCGCCACGAAGGGTTGGACAGACCTCGGCGGCGGCGTTACGACCATCGACCACGGCAACGGCATCAAGACGAAGTACTACCACCAGCGCCGCGAGGACATTCTCATTCAGGACGGGCAGCAAGTTGCCGCGGGGGAGCTGATCGGCGCCACCGGGAACGAGGGCACGTCGTCCGCGGGATGCCACCTGCACTTCGAGGTCTTCAAAGACGGCAAGGCGATCAATCCCGAAACGTTCATGGCATCCGTGGGCGCCCCGCTCCCGAAGTAGCCGGCCGTGCCCATCGACGTCGCCAGCTACCTACTCGGAGCGCTGAGCACGCTTCTCGTGCTCAGCGCCGTCGTGGCAGCTCGACGCACCCGCCGCCGGCTACACGCCCGCACGCGCGAACGTCAGCGCCGCCGTGCGGCCGCCGACCGGAAGGCCAGGCACGAGGCGCAGAAGGCCCGCGTGCGGTTCGTCCCGACAGAAAAACTCGAGGACGAACGCTGATGCTCGCCAGATACCCCATCACCGATTGAGAGGAACACACCATGCCGATGCTCACCCTTCGGGAACGCAACAGCGGCCGCCTGGCCGCGGTGAATCTGCACGCGATCCGCGCCGTCGAGGCAGAGGCCGCGAAGCCCAACGATCGTACGGAGAGCGACGCGGGCGATTCGCCCGTGTATCTGCTCATCTGGAACGATCAGAGCGGCCACGCTACCCGGTACGTCACGATCGACAATGACGGCGACGAGGATAAGTCGATCACTGACCCCGACGAGGCCGTGCGAGCATTCGCCTCAGCCGCGCTTTCCGCGGAGCGATGGGCTCGGAAGTGAGTGTGTCGGAACCCCACAATGCTCCGGCCGGCGCCGCGGTGAGCTCGCAGCTGCCGGCGTGTGGAATCCCGACAATGATTCTCTGAGTCTGACCTTCACAAGCTCTAAGTGCCCGTGGCGATCGCCACGGGCACTTGTGCGTCATCGACAAACGGCCGCGTGCGTTGACACTTACGTGTCAAGTCACCTGGCTCAGTTGTCGAACGTGAGCACCTGGAACAGCTCGTCGGCGTCCATCGCACCGGCGCAGCCGAACTCACCGCCCGGATACGTGCCTCGCCAGTCCAGGCTGCCCGCGGGGTTCTTGATCCGCTCAGTGACAACGACGTCGGACTCTGCGACACCGGCCTTTTCAGCCACTTGCTCGACGCAGTCTTGCTCAAGATCGGCCTGGGGATCGCTCCCGGCGCAGCTCGCCAGAAGCACGGCCGAGAGGACGAGAGCGAGGGCAAGCGCGGGACGACGAATCATGCCGGCACTCTATCGCTCGCTCAGTTACTGGTGACCCGGCGTAATCGTGACCGGCGTATCCGCTGTCGAGAACGCCCGTCCGACACTCCGCCGAATACGTACCACACGCGTTTCGGTGCGGTTAGGTTTCCGCGGAGGGTTTCGGCGGGTCACGCTTCGGCGTGTCGCGCGCTTGATGGTCCTCGTCGGCCTGGTCGCCAGAAACGATCGTTTGCGGCTGGCCGTATGTTGAGTGCTCGGTTTAGCCGCCGGTAACGCTCACCGAAAGATGGTTCTGGCGGGGTGTTTCGGTGGGTGGTGGATCGAATCGGGCGCGGAAGCTCGAGCATCGGTGAGTTCGTGTCTTGCGCATGTGAGGTTCTTGGAGTGTGCTTCTTCTACCCGGCTTTTCGATTCGTCATAGACGGAGTGGTTGCACCGTCCCCCCCTCCTTGGTGCCCACTCCGAGCGGGGTGCCTCGACCTGTATGGCGGGCACCCCGTGCTTCACGCGATACCCGGCACGGGTGGTCAGCGCTACCGGTAGATCTCGACGTGACGATCATGATCGTGCCGGCGAGGCTGGTGACTTCGCCGCAATGTTCGTCCGAGCTGGGCAGGGGACGAGGGCCGTGTGCGGGATACTGGTGATGCACACGGCAGGAAGGTCGATCATGGGTAAGTTCACGTACGAGGGCGGTCAGAAGGTCGAGATTGAGGACCGCGCTCTGACTCATGTGCAGCTCGTCATTACGGCGAAGCTGCGCCGCGGTGAGCCGTTCCCGTTCACCTGGCGGGAGGATGTCAGCGTCGGTGGGGGCCGGACGACGGTGTGGATCCATCCGGGTAGCAACCTCGTGTTCAAGTTCTACGGGAGCCGCACGCCCCCGGTCAATCGTGCGTGGGTGGATGCGTTGGCGTTCACGGCGAATTCGCCGGCCGGCCTTTACATGGTCCCGGAGCCGGCGGAGGGTACGAGGTTGGACCAGGAGTTGGCTCCTGCCTCAGCATGACACCATCGCGCAACCCTATTTGTCACGGTCCCTGGCGGTCGTACCGTGCTGGGTATGCGGGAACGGACGGTAGAGCAGACACACGTGAGCATCGATGGCTCTAATTTCGTACTCTCCCCGTCGCAGGATGTCGACGAGTTGTGTGAGCAGCTGGAAGCCGCGGTAGAAACGGCGGGACGGGTCGTGCGGTTCGCGACGATCGATGGCCGCCAGGTGAGAGCGTTGATCACGCAACGCAGCCGCGTCCTCATCACAGATGAGAGCGTCACGTACGATTCGGACGACGCGGTGCTGTCGCTGGGCGCGTCCGGGAACTGGGATCTGCTCTAAGCGTTGCTGGCCTCGAGCTCGGGCGTCTCCAAAACCTCGTCGACGAGCAAGATCCCGCCGCTGGAGTTCGCGGTGTGCATGAGCTGCTCTACCCACTTCACGTTGATCTGGGGTGCGTCGGGTTCGTCGAACACGAACCGCAGCGGGATCGAGGGGTGAACCCAGATTGTGGAGCGCCCGCCGGGCTCGCCTTCGGGATGCTTCCAGGACAGAGTGAACGACTCGTTGCGGCGGAGCTTGGTTGCGATGACGACCTTCAGGTGCGCGAGAGCGCGGTCATCGATGTGGATTGCATCATCGGATGCACCGTAGTGAAGAGTCGCCATACGCTCACCATAGCGGCAGCAGCTATCGGTGCCGCACGCAATCGCGCCGTCGAAAACCAGCGCGCGTCAGACGGCTCGTGAACAAGGGTGGCCGTGGTCAGTGCGCTGGGACGGGGGCGGGTGGTCGGGCGGTTGCTGAAGACTCTGGGAGGAGGGAGAGCAACCGCCCGACCGCGTCGAAGATACCGGTCCCCAGGAAGGTGCTCCCACCCATCGATGTCGCAGACGCGAAGCAACAATCCCACCTTTCCCCAGGCCGCACAAGACAAATCTGCACCAGCGGCTGCACGACGAGGGGGTGTGTTCAGGGGAGTTGGTCGAGGACGAGTTCACCTCGCGAGGCGACGTGCTCCATCATCCGTTCGATCCGTGCGGGGTCGCTGGGACGCAGTAGGGCATCGTCGAAGGCGAAGATGAGGGGGATGCTCGGATGCATCCAGATCGTCAGCCGACTGGCCGGAACCTCATCGCGGGGGAGCCACGTCATCATGAAGCTTTCCTGGCGGCGCAGCTTGGTCCCGATCACGATTTTCAGATGCGTCAGAGTCTCGTCATCGATCTCAATCGGCGGCCGGGAGCTGTTGTATTCGAGTGTGCCCATGACGTGAACCTACTCGGTTCCTGTGCACCTACGAACCCGACTCGGGATGTGGCACAGTGCTGGGATGGATCCCGATCGCTCCCGTGCCGTCGCCGTCAGGATCGGGGTGGTGGGGGTGGGCCGTATGGGGGAGCCGATCGCTCGGACGTTGACGGGCTCTCACTCCGTGAAGGTCTTCGATACGGATCCGGCCCGAAAGGTGGCGGCTCCGGACCTGGCCTGGGCGGACACTGTGCGGGAACTCGCCGCCGCATCGGACGTCTTCGTCACGGTCCTTCCCGGACCGGTCGAGTTACGCCAGGTCGTGGTCGAGGCGCTTCCGCTGCTGCCTGCCGGCGCGCTCTGGCTGGATCTCACCTCCGGTGACCCAGCCGTCACCCGGGATCTCGCATCCCACGCGGTACAGCATGACGTGGCGGTGGTGTCTGCGCCAATGGGCGGATCGGTCGACGAGGCCGCGCAGAATACGCTCGTGTTCTTCGTCAGCGGGCACGATCTCGCCGTCGCCCGAGTGTTGCCGATCCTGAAGAATCTCACCCAAGACGGCGGGATCCGGCGAGCCGGGACGCGCGCCGAGGACGGTCAGATCGTGAAATTGCTCGCCAACGGGCTCTGGTTCGCCCACGCCGTCGCGGCCGCAGAAGCACTCCTCATCGGCCAAGGCCTAGGTATCTCGCCCACCGAACTTCATTATCTTCTCCGGGATAGTGCGGGAGGGAGCCGGTTCCTCGACGAGCATGCCGGCCGGCTTCTCCAGGGCGACTACCTCACCACCTTCGGGGTCGACCGCGTCGTGGAAGAGCTCGACACCATCACCACCATGGCTCGCATCGCCCAGGTCCCTACGGCCCTGCTCGATGCTTCCTCAAGCCTGCATCACGCAGCCCTTGACCATTACGGCCCGGAGCTCGGCGAACTGTTGGCGGTGAAGTTGCTCGAGCATCGCACGGGGCGCCAATTGCGCCTCGACTGATGCGGAAGCGGTGTGTCGCCTGAGAATGCAATCTCGCGGCGCAATACCCGATGCCTCGCGCCCGATCAACCCCTCTTCCGGAGATCCGGGAGCGCACTATCTTCGGCGTACCGGAGGTGTTCCCCAGCATCCTCCGGGTACTACCGGTGGCCTTGCACGGACCCCAGCCCTCGTAAAGGTCGCCGGTCCCTTCTAGGGGTTTGCGGATAAAGGTCGATCCCCCTCATACGCGGGGGCGTATGAGGGGGATCCGACATCTCGCTCCGCACAAGCGGAGGGCACGCGCTGACTGCTCCCGGTCTCCCCAGATCCCGGTTCACCAACTCCCCAGAAGGTAGTGCGAGAAAGCGCAACCCACCGTCGGGAGACGTCATCATCCTGTCAGATCCGTGCCGCGGAGGCACGTCCTTGGGGTGCGATCACAACGGTGCGCCCAACACGCCGATGTGGACTTGTAGCTAACCCACTATAGACAAACGTCTAGGTCCAGGCGCGCCGCCGGTGCGACGCCGATGCAGCGAAGGAACGCCGCCTGGGGGTGTTGCTCGCTACCGAGCAGTGGGACGCTAAGTGTCTCCGCATCGCCGCCATTCTGGCTGCGATCACGGGCATTGTCGCCCGAGAGACAGAGCAAAGGCGCACCATGGGCACGTTCATCTACGAAGGGCATCAGAAAGCGGAGATCGAGGACCGCGCTCTGGTGCACCTGCAGGCCGTCATCACCGCGAAACTCCGCCGAGATGACGAGCTGGAGGTGATTGAGTGCCCGATCTTCGATGTCGACCTTCAGTCCGCCTTCGTAGATGAACGTTCCCATGACGTGCATTCCTCGGTCGTATCGCCACGGACACCTCTGCAAGCAGGCGAGACGAAGGGAATCGTCGTGCCGTGAATCTTCATTCTCTCACCGATCCTTGACGGCTAGTGTTCGCGTCCGACCAAGACGCTCACCGGCCGCGTTGGCGTGTTTTGACTCTCCGGCGCCCTGGCCCCCGTTGTCTCCGCGGTGCGGGAGACCCGCACGCGAAATAGTGAGACGCAAGCACCGAGTGCCGAGCAGAGATACGAGGGAGCGAGATTTGTTAGTTGTCGGACAGTGCGTCCTTGACGTTCTCGCCAGCCTTCTTCGCGCTGGCCTTGGCCTGGTCGGCGTGGCCGTCGGCTGTGGTCGACTTGTCGTTGGTTGCTTTGCCGACAGATTCCTTGGCTTTGCCTTTCAGATCTTCGGCAGTGTTCTTGATGTCATCTCCGATACCCATCGGATTCTCCTTTCAGTGGGGCTGACGACGGGGAGTTGTCAGCGGCCGGTGTGGGTGTCGCCCTCGAGCTCGATCTCTTCCTTGCGGACCTCTGCGCTGACCTGCTCAGTGTCGGTCTTGGTTTCTGTGCCGATGCGGACACGCTCGACCGGCACCGTCTCCTTCTCGACCACGGGGCGCTCCTCCGTGAGGACGACCTCGTGCTCTTCCTCGCTGATGTCCGGACCATCCAGGGCGTCTTCGACGTTCGCCTCCGTGATGGGTTCACGCTCGAGACGAACCTCTTCGTGGCTGACGGGGACCGTGACGGTCTCCTGCTCGGTGACGACGTACTTGCGGAGGCGGGCTCGGCCGGTCTCGACGCGCTCCGTGCCGACGTGCAGCTGCTCCTCGGACCGAGTCATCGCGTCGTCGGTCGTCGGTCCGGAGGTGTCGTAGCCGTCGGTCGATGCCACATCCCGGTCCGCGGGTGCGTTGGCGACGGGAGCGGCGCCGGTTCCGTAGTAGGTGTACAGCTCGTCCTGTTCGTTGTCGGTGAGGTCGGTGCCAGCATCGATGCGAGGTGCGTCCTTGACGAAGTCTTTCGCGTACGGGACTCGGAGATCTCCGTCGACGGCGTCGGCCTGGTCGAGCGGGACGAACGATTCCGAGGTTCCGAACAAGCCCGTCGCTACGGTTGCCCAGTTCGGCCGACCGCTGGTGGGGTCGACATAGATCTGGCCGACCTTTCCGATCTTGTTGCCGTCAGTGTCCGTGACGGTGGCCCCGATGAGGCTGGCGATGTTCTGTTCGCTGATCATTGGTGTTGCCTTTCGTTCGGTCGTGCGGGTGGTGGGTGGTTGAGGAAGTCGGTGTGTCAGGGGCGACGACGGCAGGGGTTACCGGCCAAGTCCCACGCGGTCGACCCTGCGGTGGTACCGCATCCCCGCAAGGCCGCCGAGGATCGCGCCGATGAGGGCGACCACAGCGGCACCGAGGGCGGTGAGGATGCCGGTGAGAGTGGCTGTCTCGGGGGTGACGGGGATGCGCGGGAAGCTCTGCAGGTTGGCGAGGATGTCCCACTGGGAACCGGCTATCGCGGTGACGATGGCGAGGATGATCGCGATCACGATCGCCCACAGCCACACCGCGACACCCTGCTTGACTCCACTGAAGCGGGCCATCCGTCCGGCGACGTAGCCCCCGGCGTAGTAGGCGATGAGCAGGACGAGTCCGATCGCGATGGCGCTAATGATGCCGGTCGCGCCGACGTTCTCTGTCGCGGCGTCGGCGGCCTCCTCTGGGGTGGTGCCGTTGCCGAGCCCGACAGCGGCCCCGATCGCGGCGACCAGGGCGGTCAAGAGCACGGTGGTGCCCGTGGCGGTCAGCCATCCGAAGAACGCGGATCCGAATTTGAACCCGCCGAATTCTGCTTTCTCACGCTCGTGGACATCGGTGCGGAGAGTGTGATTCGCATCGACGGGGACGGCTGCGTGAGAGGAGTCCTTGTCGTAGACGGGTGCGCCGGGTTCCCGGGGCTCGTGGGAATCGTTGCTGTTCATACGGCGAAAGTAGGCGCTTTCGGAACGAGCGCAGGAGGTGGTTGCCTCCGGGGTTCGAGGCGCGTACTGTATGCAGGCTTACTAACTAAGTCTCTCTGTGTGCTCGGCCTGAATACACTGTAAGTCTGTTCGGAGCAAGGGTCCTGACCGAGGCGGGGGAGACGGTTTAGAACGGGTTCCACCGACTGTTCGGTCGGTCCGCGAGAGGAGCACTAATGTCGGACAACTATGAGACGTCCAGCCCGAGCGGCTCGGGCGTGAACGCCCCCGGTTCTTCGGGCAAGGTGGATGCTGTCAAGCAGGAAGCCACCGACCTGAAGGACACGGCGGCAACTCAGGCGAAGGACGTTCTTGGCACCGCCAAGGATGAGGCTGCGACCGTCGTGGGGGAGGCGAAGACGCAGGCGAAGGATCTGTATGCGCAGACGCAGCGGGAGCTGTCGGAGCAGGCGAACACCCAGCAACAGCGTCTTGCCGGTGGTCTTCGCTCTGTCAGCGACGAGCTCGGCTCCATGGCCACTAACTCGGAAGGCAGTGGCGTCGCCAGCGATCTGGTCCAGCAGGTGTCGGGGCGTTTGTCTGCTGCCGCAACCTGGCTCGGCGACCGGGACCCTGGTTCTGTGCTCACGGAGGTCAAGCGCTACGCACGTCGCAAGCCCGGCACGTTCATCCTCGCCGCCGCGATCGGCGGCATCGTTGTGGGGCGCCTCACCCGCGCCCTCGCCGCGAATGCTTCCGACGATAAAGACGCCGCTCCCGTGCCGGCACCTCCGCAGGTGCACCCTGACCCGTCCGTGCCCGTCCCCGTGGTGAACGACACGGGCGCTGGCACGCCCGTGTACTCGCAGGCGGCCGCCAGCCGTCCGGACATTCTGAGGGAGGACGGCTATGACCGACCCGACACCGTCTGAAGCGAAAGCCGCATCGACCTCGATCGGAGATCTCCTCGGGGAAGTGTCCCGCGACATTTCGACGCTGATGCGCCAGGAGGTCGCCCTCGCCAAAGCAGAGTTGAAGGACTCGGCCACGAAGTCCGCCAAGGGTGCGGGCCTGATGGGTGCCGCCGGCTACGGCGCACTGATGGCGGTGTTCTTCCTGTCCGTCGCGCTGTGGTGGGCTCTGGGAACGCTGATGGGTGGCGGCTGGTCCGGCGTTGTCGTCGCGGTCCTGTGGGCAGTCATTGCCCTGATCCTGTTCCTGGTCGGGCGCAGCCAGATCAAGCAAGTGAAGGGCGTCCCGCAGACGGTGGACACCCTGAAAGAGATCCCCGAAACGCTGAAGAGAAATGAGGAGAACCGATGAGCGATTCACCCGACGAGATCCGCGCCGACATTGAGCGGACCCGCCAAGACCTCGGCATGGACGTGGACGCCCTGGCCGATAAGGTCTCCCCGTCGAAGATCGTGGACCGACAGGTCGACAAGGTCCGTGGCGCCTTCACGTCCGTCCGTGAGCGTGTGATGGGTGCAGCGGATGACGCCGGCTCGTCGCTGTCGGATGCGGGCTCTCACGCGGGAGATCTGAAGGACCGCGCGGTCGCCAAAGCAGAAGGGAACCCGCTGGCGGTCGGACTGATCGCGTTCGGTGCCGGCCTGCTCGCGGCGTCTCTGATCCCCGCGTCATCGAAGGAGAAAGACCTCGCTGCAACCGTCAAGGAGCAGGCGCAGCCGCTGGTTGACGAGGTCACCGATGCTGCGAAAGAAGTCGGCGAGCATCTGAAGGAGCCTCTGCAGGCGTCGGTCGAATCCGTGAAGTCGTCGGCACAGGACTCCGTCGCCACCGTTAAGGACGAAGTCCAGGGCGCGGCCAGCGACGTGAAAGACCAGGCTCAGCACGCTCGCGAGAACATCTCCGACAGCTGACCCCGCACGAATCGGGCGGGCCCGTCACACGACGGGCCCGCCCCGTCACGAAGGAACCTGCGATGACCAGCACAGCCCCCGCCACCCCGCGCAACGCCCCAGACCCCGAAGCATCAGGCAAGCCGGATTCCCCGGACGACCTGCACAAGAGGTCCTGGAAATACGTACTGCGGAAGACTATTCGCGAGTTTTCCTCGGACCAGTGCACCGACATCGCTGCGTCGCTGACGTACTACGCTGTGCTGTCGCTCTTCCCGGGCCTGATTGCAATCTTCTCGCTGCTGGGTGTCGTCGGGCAGGGGAAAGCCGCCAGCGACGCGGTGCTGGGAATCATCGAGCAGGTCGCTCCCGGCGACACGGTCGACACGATCCGCGGACCGATCGAGCAGATCGCCGAGTCCCCGGGTGCCGGGTTCGCCCTCATCACCGGCATCCTGCTGGCGATCTGGTCAGCATCCGGGTACGTGGGAGCGTTCAGCCGTGCGATGAACCGGATCTACGAGATCGAAGAGGGCCGGCCGTTCTGGAAGCTGAAGCCCGCCCAGCTGCTGGTCACCGTCATCACCATCGTGCTGCTCGTCATCGCCGCGATCATTCTTGTCGTCTCCGGCTCGGTCACCAAGGCGATCGGCGACGCACTCGGCATCGGCGACGTACCCCAGACGATCTGGTCCATCGCCAAGTGGCCGTTGCTGGTGTTCATCGTGGTGTTGGTCGTCGCGATCCTCTACTACGCCACCCCAAACGCGAAGCAACCGAAATTCCGGTGGATCAGCATGGGCGCCCTGCTGGCAATCATCGTGCTCGCTCTCGCCACCGCAGCCTTCGGGTTCTACGTCGGAAACTTCTCGAACTACGACCGCACCTATGGATCCCTTGCGGGGATCATCATCTTCTTGCTCTGGCTGTGGATCGCGAACCTCGCGCTGCTGTTCGGCGCGGAATTCGATGCTGAGCTCGAGCGAGGTCGCCAGCTGCAGGCGGGCATCGCCGCCGAGGAGGACATCCAGCTACCTCCGCGCGACACCCGCAAGAGCGACAAGGCCGCCGAGAAGGAGCGGCAGGACATCGAGAAGGGCCGAGAGATCCGACAGAATGCCGACCCCGACGACACAGCCAAGGACGCGACCACCCCCGGTCCTGCCAGAGAACACTGACGGACGGCCTCGCTCGGGGCGCTCACGCCGCAGCTACTGGGACAGCTCCCCGGCGAAACGGTCGAGGAGTACTTCCAGCGATACTTCGAATTCTTCGTCAGAATGGTCCTCGCTCAGAAGAGCCCGTAGCCGACGGACCTCCGGAGCGTCATCCAAGCCGATGCTCCCGTCACGCTCGGGTATATCCGCGTTTCCTTCGTCGAGCGGTTCTTCCACCGGGCCGGTCTCAGCTCCCCGAACCGCGGATTCCAGCAAGAGTTGACCGAGCAGGAAGCTGCTGAAGGACCGATACGCATCGACCGCTTGCGCGTCCGTAAACCCGTGCCCCAGCAGTGTGCTGAGGAACGTGTTCACGACCTCGACGCTGCGTAGCGGGGGTCGTAGCCAGGGCGCCGCGGGATGCCGGGTGGCCACTAACGGAAATGCCTGAGGATGATCGATCGCGATCTGACGTACCTTATGGGCGACATCCTGCAGGAAGCCCTGCCAGTGCTCCGCCAACTCGTCGTCCAGGTTCGATGTCAATTGTCCGAGGAGCAGAGCGATCACACCCTCGAGCAGATCCTCACGCCCGTGCACGTAGCGGTAAAGAGACATCGCTTCCACACCCAGTTCCTGAGCAAGGGAGCGCATAGAGAGGCCCTGTGCCCCGGCGCGATCGATCTGGCCTAGGGCGGTCTCGATGATGAGTTCGCGACTTAGGCGCCCGGCCGCTGACCCTCGGGGCTCCCGGCTAGATCCTCTCGACATGACGCGTCATCCCTCCCAACGGTCCGGAACGCACCGCCCCTGCGGGTGCAGATCGGACCGACCGATATATGCCACGGTAACCCTGCTTACAACGTAAGCAGGGTTACCTGCCCTCGGTGCGGTCCTGTACCCACCGAGCGATCCCGATCATGAGACGCGCAGAGCTCGCTTCGCGGATCGAAGAGTGTTTGGCCGGACGCGAGAGCCTGCAGGTCAGTTTTCTCCGTTGGCGGCTTCGTCTTCTTCTGGGTTGAAGTGCGAAGGCGAGTCGGACAGGCCTGCGGCTACCCCGTCGGGGTTCGCGGGGATGGTGTTGTCCTCGCCCAGACCCCCGGGCTTGACCGTTCCCTCGGAATCGTTGGTCGGAGCATCGGTATCGGAGTTCTCGAAGCGTGACGCATTGCTGTCGTTGGTCATGGCCCTCTGCTTTCTCTTTTTCCTGTTCGGGAGACGGCTAGAGTACCTCCTGCGAACACCCCGGTCGCACACAGCGGGGAGTGACTTCTGCCCGGGCGTTCGGCGGCGATCAGACCCGCGGGAGCAGGCCATCGCCGTGGTGCCGATCGCGGAGCGATCGACAGCTCTCGCGTCAGAAACGATGTCCACAGAGCATGTGTCGAGCTCGCGCGCCGAATCTACGAGTTCTCCTCGGAGGTCCCCCGTTCCACCGTCACAGCCCTCCTCGGGTGCCCGGAAGTGAGGTCCATACCAGCCTCGCCCTCTTCGATGAGGAGTGGATTATCGGGTCTCGGGTCTCGGGTCCGGGGTGGAGTGGAGGGGGAGCAGTGGGAAGTGCCCCGCCTTTCGTCACGATGGCGTCGGCGGTTCGAAATGCGGGATAGGCGCAGAGCGCTCACCGCGCTTCTCTCGGTGCTGCGCTCGCGCCTTGTCGGTGATCGGTACGGCGTAGGCGGGGGACATGATGGGCGCGAACTTCGGAAACCGGCGGCCTGTGACGACGCTCGGGGTGATCTTCAGCACGAACACCTTCGGCGTAGCGGTCCATGACTGGAAATGCTGCGCGCCGACGCGGTGAAGCTCAGATTCGCTGGTCACCTGCTCGGCAATGCCACGAACCACGACGCTCCAGAAGTCGGCGTCGTCCGCTCCGTCAACCTCGACTGCGACACGAGACTGCGAGGTGACAGCCAGGAACTTCGAGTCCACCGCTGACCGGATATACATGCTCTCGTCGACAGCGAAGTGATTCACCGGTCGAATGTCGGGGAATCCATCCACACCGACAAAGCCGATTCGGCAGAGCTGCGAGGTTCGCAGCAGCTCCCAGCACTCGGCCTCGTCGAGCTCCTCTGGTTGAGAGCCGTGTTCACGGCTTTCAGTTTTTGCAGTCATCACGAACCTTCCTGAGGGGAGCGGCGCCGAGTCGGCGATGCTCTTATCGTGACGGTCCCACCGGCTAAGGTCCACTCAGGATTGCAAGGGGGTCGCTGTAGTCCCGTGCTCCGACTGAGGATAAGACTTCGCCTGCAGAAGATTGGAGACAGGAAATGTCTAACGGGGACGTACAGACCTACGAGCGAGAGGGCGCCTGGCATAACAGGCTCGTAGGGTTTGCCAAGGTCGAGGGCAGTCATCCAATGAAGGCGGACGCGGTCGCGGAAGGTCGCGCTCTTGCTCGAGCGTTGCAGGTCGGCCATCACATCGGCAGTCAAGAGGATGGACCGGCGAACTGAGATCGTGCAGATCTCGCACAGGCAGGAATCAGGTATCGCTGCGTAGCGCCGCGTGGCGGGTCATCGGCGGTGAGTGTGGGTCTCTGACGACGCCCATCGCCCAGTACGAGACGGCTGAAGAAGGTCTGCAGGTCATCGCTGGCTACGCCTACAACGGACCCGCACGCGATGGCTTCAAAGCCGTGGACCTGCCCGCATCCGAAGCAGCCGTGTGCGGCATCCATCTCGGTTCCATGGATCGCATCGCCGAAAGCTGGCAAGCGATCCACGCCGAGATCTTCGCTCGAGGGCTTGTCCATTCAGGGCCGTGTCGGGAACTCTATGTCCGGGCGATCTCGGAGAACCAATCCGATTGGGTGACGGAGTTGCAGCAGCCTGTTCGTCGCAGCTGAAGCTGTCTATGGCGAATCCGCATTCCCCCTGGCTGTTCTCAACAGCTTGATCCATGCTCGCCCCGCCGTAAACGATCGTTTACGGCCGGCCTGGATGTAGGGGGTCGAGAGACCTCCGCTTTGCATTCGATGACGACAACGAGGTCAGGTGCGCTTGGCGCTGTGATGATGAATTCCGGGTAGCCGGCTGCCTTCCCGGTCCCCTTCTTAGATGCGCGAGAGAGAGCTGAACGGATGGCCGCGATCGCGCTCTGCTGCTTCTCCACGAGGATCGCTTCTTCGTCGTCGTAGTAGCCCAAGCGACGGAGGATGCCGTCGGTCATGTCCTCGGTGATTCTCTCGTTTGGCACCCTATGACCGTAATGCTTGTGCAAGCTTGAGCCAACCAGATCGGGTGGTCATCCCGCTTGCTGCAGCACGATCGGTTCACTGCGCCTTGCTCGTGGGTGGAACGTCTGGCGACCCCTCGAGGCGGAGATGTTCGAGGATCGCTGCCTCGTCACCAGCAGGGGCGTTCTGTGCCCTGCTTAGGCGACGGCGTTGTGACATAATAACGATTATCGGCTGAATCTCGATCTGTCAGATTCGAACATCTGAACTACCATTATCCGCATGGGCCAGAACAAGCGCTACCCCGAATTGCTCGAAGGGGACATCGCGCGGGCGAGCGACAAGATCGATCGCCAGACGCGGCCTTTAGGGCTGTCAGAGCCCGAGCTGAAAAGCTCAGGGATGCGGCAGGACGCCCGCGAACCCATCCCGGTCACCGCGTGGATACCGCACCAGGTGCTCTGGACCGAGCCGCAGCTCGTCGAGGCGGAAGCGATTGCCTGGACACGCGATGCCGTGCTCGTGCGCTGGCGGTCGCACTACAGCGTGCATCCGCACCACACATGGGTGTGGGCCAGCGCCGTCACGCGCAGAGACGGCTAGCCGGCGGCCGCGGAAAAAGCTGCTCGGGATTCCTGACGACTTTTTGTAGCATCGAGCACCTGGCGCCGCAGCTCCACGATCTTGTCGACACGGAGCCCGGTCCAGCTTTCCCCGCCGTCGACGACCACGTAAGGCAGCTCCCGGATGCCACGAGCCCGCAGCTCGTCACGCATGCCGGCAGCGTCGACGTCGACGACCTGGTGCACGACGCCGGCCAGCTCCAAGGCGCGCGCCGTGTTCGTGCACTTCCAGCACCCCTCAGCCCCGTAAACCGTCACCTGTGCGCCCATCGTCCTCACCCTCTCGTGTCGTCGGCCCTGAGCCGATGCGCCGGCATCGGCTCGTAACCGCCGCCCTGCACGCAGCGGAGAGCCGAGTCCAGGGCCGGCCTTGGCCGGATTCCGGAGGAATCGCGTAGCGCCCTTGACGCGGTTCGCAGCGGAGTGCAACCCGAACCAGCGGAACGAGGAAACGGCAGTACCAGCTCGCGCGAAACTCTCGTGGTGTTAACACCAATTCGGCGTGTCACCGTAGCGACGCGGTGTTAACACCAATACGCTTTCGGCTATGACTCGGAGACAGATTCCCAGGGGCACGCGCACCGCGTCCGCGCGGCTGTCCCTCGTGGTCGAGGAAGAGAAGAAGGATCGCTTCGCGGTGATCGCCAAGCAGTCCGGGCTTTCTGGCGCCGGCTTCTTCGAAGCACTCGTCGACCACCTGGAAACCGAGCTTACCGACCGCGGCGTGCCGTCCTGGCTGCCGCAGCCCGAGCCTCACGACGGGGAGCTGCCTATCAACGTCGCTTAACGAAAGAGCCCGCCGCGAGTGCGGCGGGCTTCTCCCAAGTCTTTCGATCCGCTGAGTTTGGCGACTAGTACGGATCGAGTTCCGAAGAACCGGTGGGTACCGGGGCTTCGTTGTGCCCACAGGAGCACGTATGCATAGAGTACAGCAGTCCCCCGCGCATATCTATAACCACGGCGCCGTGCCGCGCGTGTCGTCGTCCGTCGAACGGCCACCGGCTCAGCCTGGCAGCCGTCGACCGCGCGGCCGCAGTCTCGTCTTGAAGCCCGCTCAGGGCGTCTACGAGAGCATCCGGCCATGCCGGCCGGCCGACTGGCTCCACGCCGTCGAGGTCGCGCTGAGCGTGCCCGAGGTCGAGGCGCTGCGCCGCCGGCTGCGCTGCGCGAGCCCTGAAACGATCCTCCGAGCGTGCAAGGTCTGGGCGGCCGCCGCAGACTTCCGCACGGGTCGAAACGTCGCTGTGAGCCACGCCACGGTCGCGGAATCGATCGTCTATGCCGAGGCCACAGTGAAGCGCATCATGCGGTTCCTGTCACGTCTGGGGCTCGTCGTGGAGGTCGCCCGCGGGGCCAATTGGCTGCGCCTGGATCAGCTCGCAGAAGCACGCGACCTGGGCGCCGAGCAGCAGCGATCGGTGGCGTCGACGAGGGCTCTCACGATCCCTTCGAATGTGTACGGCACCCCCCTTCCCCTCTCTCCGAGAGTTAACAAATCCACTCCCGTTTCAAAGAACTCACCAAGCGCGTTCCGCGCTCGGAAGGCCGGGGCTTCGCCCCGTCCGGCTTTGAATGAAAGGGTCAGAAACGGCAGCTCCCAGCGAGCCCCCCGACCCGAGGTTGCACGGCTCGCCGGCCAGCTCGTGAACGCACTCCCCCGGCTGCTCTGGACTTCGACCAAGCAGCCACATCGGACAGTCGTCGAGGTGCCCGGTCGAGGCGTCGAGGTCGTATGGACCGGCGGCCGGCACATCGGACATGTGTGCGAAGCGATCGAGCGACACAAGCTCGTCGAGCGGGGCTGGACTGCTCAGCGCATCCTCGATCGGGTGTCCGCGTTCCGCATCGAATCGAGGATCGCTGAGCCCGAACCCGACCAGGTGCGCGACTCGCTCGCATGGTTCTTCTGGCTGATTCAGCGGGCGATCGGTAAGACCGATCTGGCGCCGCAGAAGCAGGCAGAGATCGAGAGGGACGAACGTGCCGCCGAGGCCTTAGCTCGACGAGCAGCAGACGACGAGCTACGCGCCCGGTTGGTCGAGCAGCAGGACGAGATTCAGGCGGCTATCGCCGCCATGCATGAGCAGTTCCCGAGGCGGCCGAAGGTGCGCCGCCCCTTCGTTTGATTCTTCACCGAGAGCGAATAGGTAAACGAAGCGTTCCGCTCCGTTTGTCCTTCTCCTGCGTACCTTATGAGTAATGGAGGTTGGCAAGTAAATGGGGGGTAGGCAGGAGAAGGACAAAGAGAGAGATAGAGATAGTAGAGAGAGAAGAAAAAAGAGGGGGACAGTTGGTGAGGTGGTTGGTTTTCAGAGGCCCGGATGAGTTGGGTAGACGGACTGAGGAGCGGTCACTTGGAGGGGTGTCACTGATGTTGTCGAGGTGGGTTCTTTCGCACTGCGTGCGATCCTTCGATGATCACCACACGCAGATCGACAATCAGTTGTGGTGCGGGAGCGCCACACCGCGACTTGGAGGGTAAGACGTGCAGATCACAGCGCGTGACGAACGAATTTTCGAATGGCTGCGAGTGGTGAAGCTCGCAGACACGGAGGCGGTCAGGTGGGTTCTCGCCGCCCTCGACGGCCGCGACGAGCCCGTGTCGACGAGGCGAGCGCAGCAGTGGATCGCGCGCGCGGTCGAGGCCGAACTGGTCGAGAAAGCGCGGCCAGTGTTTCGGGATGGAACGGTGATTTGGCTGAGCCGATTGCTCAGCAATCGGGCCGCCCCGAACCTGTATCGAGCGACCACGCGACACGAGGTCGCGGTGTCTTCGATCAGCTCCCGATTCCTCGCCGCCGGCTATAGCTGGCGGCGCGATCGGCAACCCGCGACGAAGCAAGAACACGCTGCCGATGGAGTCGCGGAACGCGCCGCCAGCGTCGAGCTGGTCGAGGTCGAGCTGACCGCGAAAACGCTCCATCGCTACCGCGGCATTTTCACCGACCACACCCGGCGCCTGACCGAAGGCGTCGAGCGGGTGGTGTACATCGGAACGGCCGGCGCAATGCGCGCCGTCGACCGAGAAGCGAATAAGTGGGTGCATCCATCGCTCCGCGATCGGATCGTCACGCTGGAAGCGCTCGACGAGCGCGGCCACATCGTCGCGCCGCTCGATGCACTCTGGCCGGGGGACGCTCCCCCGGCACCGGCACCGGCACCGGCACCGGCAGAGCCGGCGCCAGAACTCGAGGCGGCTCCGGCAGCGCCGGAACTGCCGATGTGGGGAGGGAGAGACTGATGTCTCAGCAACAGCAACAGCCGCCGGCCAAGACCGACACGACCACCGAGATTCTGATGAGCCTCGTCAAGCTGGTGTTCTTTCTGACGATCGGGCTCGTGCTTCTCCCGCTCGCGGTTCCGTACATCGTGGCGACGACCACCGGCAACCGAATCGCCAAGCGGCACGCTTTCTGGATGACATACCGGTGGCATGCCCTCGTCAACGTCGTCACCGTGGCGATCGTCGCCGCGGTGGTCACCGTCGAGGCGGTCATCGTCACCCGCTGGATCGCGTCAGGCGACGCGAAGGCGTTCACACAGCGCCCCGACTGGATCGCAGAGCTGGCCGGCGCCGTCTGGCCCTGGCTGCTCGTGAATCTGTTGCTCGGCGTGCTGCTACTGCCGATCACCTGGACGATCCGGCGGCGCCGGATCGCGGAAATGGTGCGGCGCCGCATGATCCCCGATGTGCTCACGCAGGAGCACATCGAGAGCGCGCGGAAGCGCGCGGCCGACATGATGAGTGCCCGCCAGCTCGGCGTGCAGCTCGACCCGCGTACCGGCGCCATTTCTGCCGGAAAGGGCGGCGGTATCGACGCGCCGGCCGGCGCGATCGGCCTGGTGAGCAGAGCGACCGTTTCGACGTTCGCAGAGAAGTTCATCGATAAGCGCGAAGTTCTCGACTGGACGGATCAGACCGGCCGATTCATCACGCTCCCCGCAGCGGCCGGCGCGATCCGCGTCATGCAGCTCGCAGAGAGCGGCAGCGGCAAGACCGTCCTGATGTACCACGGCATCACCGAAGTGCTCCGGCGCGGTTGGCCGGTGTACTTCATCGACGCGAAGGGCGACCCCGAAGACGCCGACCAGCTCGCAGAGCTGGCCCAGGCGCTCGGGTACACCGTGCGGATCGGGGAGCCGTGGAACCTCTACACAGGCACCGCGTCGCAGATCACGACGAAGATCCTCCGAACAATTCCGCTGAGCACGGGTGACGGTGCGTTCTATCGTCGCGAGGCCGAGCAAGCTCTGCGCGCGATCCAATCCAAGGCACCCCTGACCGGGATGCGTGACCTGTTCACGCGACTGGACAACCCGCGCGAGTACGTGCGGGATCAGACGCAGCTCAACAGCCTCATGGCGCCTGTCGACAAGATCGGCACCAAACGGAACGAGCGGATTCGCGACACGCTGCTGACCGCGCTCGAACCGCTAGAGCCCTACCTGTCGGCGTCGGGCTGGTCATACGGGGACGGCGGCGCCGATCTAACGATCGTGCCCCTCTCCCCCGCCGACGAGGCGGAAGCCCGCGTGGGTGACCTGATGCTGCTCGACCTTCGACAGTGGATGACGACACGACTGCGAGGCCGGGACAAGAGCCCCGGCGTCGTCTTCGTCGACGAGTTCGCGCAGCTCGTGACCGCTGACAGCGATCCAGGCGACACCGCCGGCTCGATGTTCGAGACGGCCCGCTCAGCGGGCCTCGGGCTCTGGCTTGCCGTGCAATCCGTCGCCGGCATTTCGAACGACGAGACGCGCCGTGAGCGCGCACTGTCGAGCGGCGCCGCGCTTCTCTTCGGGCGCTCGAAAAAGCCCGAGGATGTTGTGAGCTACGCCGGTACGGTCATGCGCCTGGAAGCATCCGGCGCCGCGACCGGCGAGGAACTGCGCTCAGCCCGAGCGCAGCACACCTACGTCGTGCCTCCGCAGGACGTCCGACAGGCGAGCATAGGCCAGTTCTGGCTTGTGCAGAGCGGTGGCCTCATCAGCGGCCGCGCGCTGCCGCCCAAGAAGGCGCCAGCCGTGCTGGTGGCCGCGCCCCCGGTCGACGAGCTGCCGGCGGACGAGCTGCCGGCGGACGAGCTGCCGGCGGACGAGCTGCCGGCGACGAAGCTCCCCCGGTTCGAAGAATCGTCAGAAGACGAAGACACGGAGAAACAGGGATAGGCCCGCCCCCAATGTGCACAGCCCAGCTATCGCGGGGCTGACCTGCACACAGTGGGGACGGGCCGACCGTCACCACCCAGCCGGCGCCGGTTTTTTTGCTGATGACGACAGGGTGGATTTCAGAGGGGGGAGCGTTTCGTAGCCCGTGGCGATTCCAGCCGCGCGAGCAGCGTACGCGCTCCCCCACTCCCCCACGATCCGAAGATGCGCAGCAGACCCAGCCGCCCGAGCTGGCAAGCAAGGGGAACCCACAGCCCTGCCGCCGTTGACGATGCCCCAGCAGTTACGTTCGAGAATCCAAACTAAAAGGCAAGTCCCCCCTTGACAGGCATGGCAAGGGGGGACTAGACTTTAGGTATGAACAAGGCAGAGAAGGCACAGGCAGACGGGATCGTCGTCGTGTTCAGCCCCGAGGAATCATGCGTTCAGTGCAACGCGACCTACCGGGCGCTCGACGCTAAGGGCATCAAGTACCGCACGATCTCGGTTCCCCAGGACGACGACGAAACGCGCGACATGCTCCGCGAACTCGGCTTCATGCAGTTCCCCATCGTGTGGGCTCCGCGCGTCGGATACTGGGCGGGATTCCGCCCCGACAAGATCGGCTCACTCGACGAGGCGGCCGCACGATGAGCGCCACGGTTACCGCTCCCCTCGTGGCAGCGATCGAGGGCGCCTGGGCAGCCATTCAGACCACGCACGAGGACGTGCCCGAGGTAGTCGTGACCATCGGCAGCGGGAGCAGCGCCAAGGGGCTTAGGCTCGGGCATTTCGCAGCTGACCGATGGGTGCGGGGCGAGGATGCCGTGCACGAGCTTTTCGTGGGCGGTGAAGGGCTCGCCCGAGGCGGCGCTGACGTCATGGGTACTCTGCTCCACGAGGCAGCTCACGCGGCCGCACAGGCGCGAGGCATCCAGGACACGAGCCGTCAGGGCCGCTACCACAATCAGAAGTTCAAAGCGATTGCCGAGAGCTTCGGGCTCGCGATTGAGCATGACGCGAAGATCGGATGGAGCGTTACCGCACTCCCCGCGGGTGCAGCAGCGCACTATGCCGTCACGATCAGCAGCCTTGACGCTGCGATCACCGCGCACCGCCGCGCCGAGCTTCACGGAGCAGAGGGCGGCCGCAAGAGCAACAACAACGGCGCTGCGGCCGTGTGCGGCTGCGGCCGTAAGATCAGGGCATCCCTCGCGGTGCTCGACGCTGGTCCCATCGTGTGCGGCCTCTGCGGTGACGAGTTCACCCCCGAAGACTGAAAGGCAAGTCCCCCCTTGACATTGACGGCAAGGGGGGACTAGATTAGAGTTATGAAAGCACAGAAGACGCGGGACGTGCTCAAGTACCTGAAAGGGCTCGGCTGGGTCTACCTCCGGGACGGCCAGGGAAGCCACGAGCTTTGGGGATTGCCCGACGAATCTGTGAAGGCGTCAATCCCGACCGGACACCGCGAGGTCTCCCCCGGGGTGCTGCGCCAGATCCAGAATGCAGGAGTCGAGTTGCCGCGAGAGTGGCGATGAGGAAGGAGGGCGCGATGAGCGCACGAACGTTCGAGGTCACCGTCGAGCGCGAGGGCACCTGGTGGGTGTTCGAGATTCCCGAACTCGGCACCGGCGGCCAGGCGCGCAACCTCGCGGAAGTCGACTACGAGGCTCAGGGCGTCGCCGCGATGTGGCTCAACGTCTCCCCCGAGACGGTCGCTGTCAACGTCACTGTGAAGGGCCCAGAGCACGCCCTCAGCGAGTGGGCGGCCGCCGAGCGTGACGAGCAGGAAGCGCGAATCGCACAGGCACGAGCTGCCGAGCGTCGCCGGTCTGTCGTGCGCGAACTCCGCGGGCAGCTCAGCGCCCCCGACGTCGGCCGCGTGCTCGGGATCAGCAAGCAGCGCGTCTATCAGATCGAGAAGGCCACCGAAGCCGGCAAGACGATCGCCGGCCAGAAGGTCGCCGGCCAGAAGGTCGCCGGCCAGAAGGTCGCTTCGTAATCTCGACCGCGTAGCCAGCTATCTAGATAGCTGGCACGTCATCACAAAATCTAGCTAGGTAGGTATCCATATATCTACCTAGGTAACAAGATACCTAGACAGGTAGATAGGCAGGTAGATAAAATGAGCGGCATGCAGACGTGGATGGTTTACAGCGAGGCGGGCGGCGTCAAGAAGACGACCACCGCTGTCAGCGTGGCGATGGTCGCAGCCGAAGGGCACGAAGGCAGGGAAGCAGACCCCGAGAAGGGACTGCATGCGATTGCCCCCGTAGCCCCGCGCCGCGTCGTGTTGATCGACCTCGATCCCCGAGCGGCCGCGACGAAGTGGCTCCGAGCTGAACCAACGGGGGAGGGGCTGCACGTCGGCGCGATCCTGGGCGCCAAGGATGACCCGATCGGCTGGGCCGAAGACCTCGCCGTGCCGAGCCGCTGGCATGAGAATCTGCGCGTCATCCCCGCAGCGCGCGACCTCAGCAACCGAGAGAGCGAGCGCGACGACTTCGCCGAGCTCCGGCTGAAAGCCTCGCTGACGGACCTCGCGGCTGACCTGGTGGTGATCGACTGCGCGAACCGGCAGGGCGGCCCGCTGACCCTCTCCGCGCTGCACGCGGCCGAAAAGGTGCTGTACGCGGCCACAGCGAGCGATTCAGGCGTGGATGGGGTCACGGGGGCGCAGCGCACCGTAGAGGCGTTCAGGCGCAGCATGGAGCGCCTAGGGGCGGCATCCGGCATCGAGGAAGCGGGCGTCGCGGTCACACGCGACGGAACAGGCTTTATGAGCTTCAGCGAGACAGACGCGATCGAGCAGATTCGCGAGCTGACGCCGATCATCGAACCGATCGTGCCGCACCTCTCGATCGTCCCGGAATCCCGCATGGCGGGGGAGTGGTTCGGGAACTTCCGCAAAGGCCAGGCCGTGCGCGATGCGTACGCCGCGATCGTAGGAAAGGCGATCCAATGAGTATGCAAGACCGACCGGCGCGGCCGGGACGCACGAAGCCGGTTCCCGCAGCCGATTCCGGGGTGGACCCCATCGACTACAAGCCAGCCACGCAGCAGCCGGCGCCGGCTCCCGCGACGTCGACGAGCACCACGGCGCCCGATGAGGGCAAGGGCGCCACAGCGCCCGCGGCGGCCGCACAGCCGAGCAACCCGACGCCGCCGGCCTCAGTCGTCCCCGAGCTGGACGTGACGGTACAGAGCGGCATCCGTTGGTCACCCGCAACCGAGGCAATCGTGAGGGCCGCCAAGGCTCGCACAGGGAAGACGCGCAGGGCGCTCGTCGAAGAAGCGATCGCCCGCGTTTGGGGGGATTGACACGTACGTGTCAATTACTCGAGGAAAGGAGAGAGGAACATGTCTGTTCGATTCATCACCGGAAACCTCGCTGACGAGCCGGAGGTTCAGCAAGCGGGGCGCGTCCAGATCGTCAAGCTGACGGTCTTGGAGAACACCGCCACCAGGCGGGGTGACGAGTGGGTGCCGGGGCACAAGCCGCTGCGCCACGACGTCGAAGCCAAGTTCGAGCTGGGCGAGAACGTCGCCGCGACGCTGCACAAGGGCGACGCCGTGGTGATCGTCGGCGCCGAGCGTGACGCGAGCTTCGACGGCAACGAGGGCACCGTGTACCGCCGGGTCATTGATGCCTCGCACGTGGGCGTCGACCTGGTGAACGCCACGGCCGTTGTCACCCGCAACGCCAAGAGCGACTGACGCCAGGCGCACAAAGGGGGCGAGGCCACGGCCTCGCCCCCTTTCGTGTGCGTACTACCGGAGCACCCAGCTCACGAACGACAGCAGCTCTGTTGTCACCCGCTCACGATTAGCCGTGTACCGCGGATGCCGGCCGGCACGATCGCCGGTCACGCTCGCTGCGATGTAGCCGCGTTCTTCCAGATCGGCCAGAGCGTCAATCGTCGTCGTAACGGCGAGCCCGGTCGCTTTCGTGACTTCCGAGCGCGACGCCGACTCAACACCGAGGAGGAAGCGCAAGCACGCCAGCCGAGATTCGTTCTGCACGACTCGATGCGCGTTGAGTGCTTCCCCCGTCAGGTCGGGAATCGGGGAGCGACGGGGCATGCGCTCCATTCTGCCAGGAGCGCTGTCATCACCTGTGCTCATCTGCCACCTTCCAACCTTACGGATTATCCGTTAGGCTGAGTGTACAGGCCGCGCAAGTTCACGCGGTTTCCGGGTAGTCCGAGGTACGGGTTACCATGATCGAAAACGCAGGGGGTGCGAATGAATACGAATGATGGTCAGTCCGCTGGATTCCGCGGGGCCAGCCGTGCGCAGGGGTATATCGAGAACGCCGACGACGTTCGCCCCGATGAGCCGGCCGAGAATCAGGTACTGACGCCGCGGGACATCCCGCAGGTCGTCCCCCAAATGGGGGACAACGCGACTAATGCGGAAGTTCCGACATCGGAGCAGCTTCTCGCTCGATTCCAGGGCGGGGGAGAGGGGCCGGCAACCGAGTCGGCGCCGCCCGCTGACGGGGCTCCCGAGGGTGTCGAGGCTGTCGAAGCAGAGACGCTGCCGGAGGTCACTCCGAGCTTCGAGCTGCGCGTGACACGACGCGACAAGGCGGCAGAAACGCCGTCGCTCGGCTGGCGTCGACGCTGGCGACAGCTCGGCTTCAAGATCGGGCCCAGCGCGGAAGAATTGGCGGCCGCCGAGCTTGGCAGCGCCCGATCGCTAATCCGACTCTCCCGCTGGCTGCGCAGTGTCGGCATCCTGGTCGCGAACCCGAAAGGCGGCGTCGGTAAGACGCCGCTTTCCCTCGCTATCGCCGGCTGCATGGCGACGATTCGCGGGGGAGGGGCGATCGTGCTCGAAGTCGCGGACGACCCCGGCGCGCTGTCCGTGAGGGCAGAGGGTCGAGCCGGCGTCGGCGTGGCCGAGCTGCTGCGCGACATGGACGAGATCCGCGGAGCCGGCCACCTGGACGGGTACGTGTCGAAGCAGACGAGCTACGCCGGAGTGATCGGCACCGTGGGTGACCGCGATCCGCTCACCGCCGACGACGTGCGACGTCTCGCGGCCAAGGTCGACGAGTTCAACACGGTACGAGTGATGGACACGGGTAACCAGCCCAGCAGCAGCGCGTTCCACGGCGCGCTCGACGTGACCGACGTGCTCGTGATCCCCGTGCTCGACGCACTCGACGCACTCCAAGGCGCCATGCAGCTACTGCGGCACCTGCACCAGCTCGGCGGCCACGCTGCCGACCTGGCCCGGAATGCAATCGTCGTGCGCATGCACGACGGCCGACCCGAAGATGCAGAGGTCAGCGCCTACGCCGCCGAGCTGATCGAAACGGCCGGCATCCGCGCCGTCTATCACGTGCCGTTCGACCGGCATATCGCAGAGCGCTCGACGCTCGCCTACGGCCAGCTCGCGCCGGCCACCACCACCGCGATCACCCAGCTCACCGCCGGGATCGTTACGCAGCTCAACAACGTACTCCGAAAGGCAGACTGACATGGAAAACCCACTTGACGGGGTAATCCCCGACTTCTCGATCTTCGGCGCTGAGTTCACCGAGCTTTGGCAGAAGCTGCTCGGCGGAATCTGGGCGCTCGCGATCGTCGCCTCGATCGTGTTCCTCATCATGGGACTGATCAAGGTCGGACAGAACGGCGAAGTGAACCCCCAGGCCGTGGCCGAGGGCAAGAAGCAGGTTCTCATGTCTGCTGTCTCGCTCGGCGGCCTGGTGGCGCTGGCCGTCATCGTCGGCGCAATCATCGCGATCTTTAGCTGATGATGAGCACCCAGCCCACTGCTCCGCACCGCCGCCGCTGGCCCTGGTTCGTCCTGATCGCCGCGGTGCTGGTCGTCGCGGCTGTCGTCGGGCTGGGTCTTTTCTATGGCGCGCAGAACGATCCTGACCCGATCGCGACGCCGCGCCCCTCAACCCCGTCGACGCCCGCCACTACAGCACCCCCTGCGGCGGCGGGCGTCGACGGCTGCCTCGCAGGGACAGCCCGCGCGCCCCAGACCGTGCTCGATGCGCAGAAAGCCGCGCCGCGCTCGGTCGACGGCGCCGTGTCCTTCGTCCTGACATTCGAGCGCTGGGCGGCGCAGAAGCCCACCGCACCGGCTAGCGAGATTGCTCAGCTCGACGGCGTGGTGTGGACTGCCGGCGATCTCGCGGCCGACGTCGGCTCGTACGAAGAGTTCCAGGCGGCGCAGTTCAACACCACGACGATGAACGGTTACTACCGCGTCGAGAGCTTCGACGAAGAGGTTTCCCAAGTCGAGCTGACGGTGATGCTCCCGCTGGTCATCAACAACGCGATCGACCCGACGCTGCGGCTCACGCCGTCCGTCATCGTCGAATGGACGGATCGCGGCTGGGTGATCGTGGGGGAGGGCACCGCCACCGACAAGGACTCGCTGCCGACAACCGGCGTGCCGATCCCCGGAGGCTGCTGACATGCGCGCGCTGGGGATCGACGACATTATCAATCTCCCCGAGACGATCGGGAACGTCGTCAACTTCTGGTCCGACCCCTTCGGGAACATGTACAAGGCCGGCCGTGAGGCCGTCCTAGGGCTCAGCAAAGACGTCATCCCGGCAATCACCGAGTCGACGCTGCCCGATCTGTCGCTGCCGTCGTTCCTCAGCTCCTACGCGGTGTCCTTCGCCCTGAGCATCATGCTCGCCGTGGTGCTGCTCATCATGCAGTTCGTTCGGACCGCCCGCGGCAAGATGAGCGGGCAAGACCTGTTCGACTCGATCGCGCTGTACTTCCCCGGATTCCTCATCGGAATCAGCTTCGGGCCCGCGTTTGGCATGCTGCTTATCGAGTTCATCAAGCTCCTCACGCGGAGCCTCATCATGTGGACCTACCAAGGCACCGTCGATGAAATGGTCACGGAGTTCGGAGCGAAAGCGGTCGAGGATCCCAGCACTATTGCTGGCGGCGCCTACATCGGCTCCCTCGTCATCTGGGCTATGGCAATCGGGCTGCTCATCATCCCTCTGATCTTCGTCTTTCAGCTCGTGGTGCAGTACTTCTCGGGCATCCTGATCCCGCTCGGCGTTGTCTGGGTTGTCGATTACGCCCGCCGGCATGGTGGGCTCGGCGCCGTGAACTTCTGGGTCGGCATGTTGTTCGTGCAACCGCTGCTTTTCCTCATGCTGGGCTTTGCGTTCCGCCTCAACATCGACTCGATTGGGGAGTGGGGGAACGACGGCTTCAAAAACCTCGTGGGGCTGCTGATCGCCGTCATCGCGATCTTCCTCGCCCAAGTCGCGCCGTTCGTTCTCATCGGCTGGGGTAAAAAGCACCTGGCCGGACAGCCTGCATCGGATTCGAGCGCGACCAACCCGATCGGCGCATCGTCGCCCGGACGCACCCGGACCGTAACGAACCGGGGGAGCGACGGACCCAGGGGACAGCAAGCCGTTCGATCGAACGCTACTGCGGCGAATGCGCGCGGGGCCACAGCATCCAAGATTGGCGCCGAGAGCGCCGGCACCGCCGGCAAGGCGACGGCGACCAAGGCGGGCACCGCGACAGCGACCAAGGCCGGTGCCGGCGTCGCGAGCAAGGCCGCCGGTCCGGTGGTTGCCGGGGCGAGTCTCGCGGCGGACGGAGCCGTGAAGGCGACCCGCAAGGCCAGCGAGACAGCACACACCTCAGTCACCCCGCCACCGGTTCACGGGAAGGAACGGCCGCAATGAGCGACACACAGACCGATCAGGAACGCGGCGTCTTCGTCCTCGGAGGCGAAGGCAGCCACCGCGGATTCTGGGGCACCAAGAACAAGTCACGCGGCTGGGGCACGGTCCTGATCATCGGCGTAGCGATGATCTTCACGCCCGCGTTCGGCTGGTGGGCGATCGGCCTCGGCCTCGGCGGCGTCGCCGTTCTCGTCGTCCTGACCAGCGGCACCCACAACGGCAGCATTCTCGAGCGGCAGCGCCGCCAGCGCCGACACCGCCAGTCCGTGAAGACGCACGCCGACGAGTACATTCCGTACGACGCCGAGCGCGCGGAGCTGCTGACGACGGCGCTCGCTCAGACCCAGAAGTCGAAGGACAAGGCCGACCAGGCCGCGCGTGTGACGTGGGCGCGCGAGCTGCGCGTCATGCGTGCTAACCCTGACGGTTCTGACGGCATGGGCTGGCTGCAATCCGGCCGCGGAGTCCCCGGTATTGCATGGCACGGCCCGGCGGGCGAGGAACCCTATCTGAGCGTCGCGTTCTCCGTCAGCGGCCAGCTCCGCGGCATGGAGTCACCCGAGAACGTCATCCGCGGTGCGGAAGCGTTCGGGGCTTTCCTCGCCGGCAAGGCGGCACCCTCGTCCCTACTCCGCTTCGTCCAGTCCGTGACGCGCGTGCTGCCGGCCGACACCGCACTGCAGGAGTTCTGGGTACTGAACAACATCGACCCCGCCGCTCCCGACTGGTCGAAGCAGTCCTACGAGGAAGTGCTGATCGAATCATCACGCGGCGCGATGGTGCAGCGTCACTACGCTGTAGGCCGTTGGCCCCTCACGCCCCGATTCCTCGAACAAGCGAAGAAGTACGGCACTGGGCGCGACGGGTGGCGGCGCCTCATGGCCGCCGAAATCGAGTCGTTCCGTCGCGGTCTGCTGGACAGCCGCCAGTCGTGGGCTGAGCCCCTGACGGCCCGCGGAACGGTCGCGGTGATCCGCCACATGCAGAATCCGAGCCGGCCGCTCGACCTGGTGCGTGACCTCAATCCCGCTGACATCGGGGAGCGGACCCCCGGCGGCGAGTATTCAGCGCACGTCGTGCACGGCACCGACCCGGAGACGGGCGAGCCCGTCGAGTGGTGGCACCGCACCGCGGCGATCCGCGCCGAGAATCTGGCCGTCGCCCAGCGCCGGCCTCTCTGGCTGCTCGACCTTCTCGTCGGCCGCGAGCTAGACGTGATTCGCACCGTCGCTTTCGATATCGAGCTGATCCCCAGCACCGAAGCGCGCCACGCCGCACGCCGTGACCTGGTGTCCGACCTCGCCACCGAGCACGCGGAAACGTCCGGCGGAAAGATCCCGTTGGACGAAGGAAGCGTGAAGGTCGACGCAGCTCGTCGACGTCGTAACGATCTTGCCGAAGGAAGCGGCCACCACGGCACAAACTGGGTCGGTTTCGTGACCATCACGGCCGAGAGCCGCGAGCTGCTCGCAGCCGGCAGCCGAGAGCTGGCCGAGCTGTGCGCAAACGGCGTCGGCATCCACAAGCTCGAATGGCTCGACTCGTACCAGCCGGCCGCGAGCGGAACCACCTGGCCGATCGGGCGCGGCATCCGCCCGCACGTTCCCACGTTCGGCGCCAAGACAATGCGACTCATTGCCGGCGGCGGAGACAAGGAGGCGATCGCATGAGCGACACCACGGCACCACGACGTTCCCGCCGCGACCGGAAGGCAGCCGAGCCCGTCGACGTCGCGACGGCCGAGCCGGTCGACACGGCACACGGCGAAGTTTCGCCGTACGAGCTGCCCGGTCCCACGCGGCGCGTGAAAGCCCGCAAGGCGGCCCGTGGGTACTACGCGCCCGCGCTGGAAGGAGCGCCGTCGACGACCCGACAGGCATCCGTCCTGAACACCGCACTGATCGGCCCGGTTACCGGCACACAGGGCGTCGCCAACGGCCGTGACATGCTGTCGCACACGATCATCACGCACGACCCCGTGACGGCCTACAACTCGACGCCTCGGCTGATTTCCAGCCCGAACTCGATTGTGTGCGGAGGCGTCGGTGGCGGAAAGTCGAGCTTCGTCAAGACGGTCTACGTCATTCGCCCACTCGTGATCCGGTACCGCCGCGCCGTCATCTTCGACAAGAAGAACCGCGCCGGCGAAGGCGAGTATGCCGAGCTGGTGCGCAAGTGGGGCCAGGGCGAGCCGATCCGGTTCACCACGGACGGCTCAGGCTCCCGTCTGAATCTGCTCGATCCCCTCATCGTGAATCAGATCGGCTCTGCCGGCACCTACCGGCTGCTGCACGCAATCGTGCGCATCGCGCGTGACGGCGCCCAGCTCGACGAATGGGAAGAAAAGGCGGCCCGCTCGGCGCTGAAAAAGACTCTGGCCGTCCACGACGACGGCCGCGAGCCGACCCTGGCCGACATCCTCCCGCTGCTCGGCTCAGTGACCGACGAGAGCGACATGACCCCCCATGCGCTCGACCGGCTGCACCAAGCCGGCCTCGGCATCCGCTTCACCCTGGAAGGGCTGCTCGACGAGTACGGCGGACTGCTCGACGGTGAGACGAGCAAGGGCGTCGACCTCACCGGCAAGCTGACCAGCTTCGATATCTCGCAGCTCCCCAACGAGGGGCCGTCGTCGCACGTCGTACGCGCGATCGGTAACCAGTGGATGCTCGGGCGCCTCCGCACCGATCCCGGCTGGCAGACGACCTGCATCAATGAGGAAGGCTGGGACATGGTGGAGGGACCGGCCGCGCACCTGTTGAAGTCCAATCAGAAGCTCAGCCGTGGGCTCGGGCTGAACAACGTGTTCGTGTTCCACAAGGGACTCGATATCCCTCTCGACTCACCCGGCCGCACTGTCATCAGCGAGGCTCAGAGCATCTACGTTTTCCGACAGGATCGGAAGGAGGATGCCGACTGGGCCGTGCGCACTTTCGGCTTCGACCCCAGCACGGCTGAGACGTTGCAGACTCTCGCCCCTGGCCAGTACATCTTCAAGTACGGCGCCGTCCCCGAGACGCACGTGGAGCACGTGCGATCGTCGATCGAGGTCGGTCTGACCGACACGGACGAGGGCATGCGAGGCGACGGGCGCCAGGACGACGCATGAAGACCCTGGCGGGAGTTATCGCCGCGATCGTACTGCTCGCGTTCGGCACGACGTTCGTGCTCGCATCCGTGCAGCGCGCCGACGCATCCGCGTGCGTCGTGGACCCGTCGCAGCTCCCGCCAGAGGGTATTGAGGGTTGGAAGGGTGACCAGCTCGTGAATGCTGGCCTCATCATGGATGCTGCAACGCAGCTCCAGCTCGGCAAGGATGCGCAGATCATCGGTGTGATGACCGCTATGGGTGAGGCGTCGCTCAACAACATCGGCTATGGCGACTATGAGACGGGCGGCGTCCTGAACCCGGACGGCTCGCCCACGTCGTCAGTCGGCCTGTTCCAGCAGCAGGAGTGG
>NZ_LBCR01000015.1:0-33494 GCF_001005635.1 Microbacterium sp. Ag1 | reverse complement strand
CGGGGGCTCCGTCGTATCCGCAGGGGCTTCTACTTCTTGCCCTGCGCCGCGACGGCGGCGGCACCGGCGGCGGCGGCCTCGGGGTCGAGGTAGCGGCCGGGGCCGGTGGGGACGTTGTTCTCGTCCAGCTCGTACACCAGCGGGATGCCGGTCGGGATGTTCAGCTCGGCGATGTCGTCGTCGCTGATGCCCTCGAGGTGCTTGACGAGACCACGCAGCGAGTTGCCGTGCGCCGTCACGAGCACCGTCTTGCCGGCTTCGAGGTCGGGGACGATCGCGCTCTCCCAGTAGGGCAGCAGGCGGTCGATGACGAGCTTGAGCGACTCGGTGCGCGGCACCTCGCCGTCGATGTGCGCGTAACGGACGTCGTTCACCTGGCTGAACTCGCTCTCGTCGTCGAGCACGGGCGGCGGCACATCGAACGAACGACGCCACAGCTGGAACTGCTCCGGGCCGAACTCTTCCAGCGTCTGTGCCTTGTCCTTGCCCTGCAGCGCGCCGTAGTGACGCTCGTTCAGGCGCCAGGAGCGGGTCACCGGGATCCACAGACGATCAGCGGCATCCAGCGCGATGTTCGCCGTCTGGATGGCACGGCTCAGCAGCGAGGTGTGCAGCACGTCGGGCAGGATGCCGGACTCCGCCAGCAGCTCGCCGCCGCGGCGTGCCTCCTTCTCGCCCTGCGCATTGAGGCGGACGTCCACCCAACCGGTGAACAGGTTCAGTTCGTTCCACTCGCTCCGGCCGTGGCGGAGCAGGATGAGGGTGCGCGTCGCAGTCATGCCGTCAGTTTATCCGCCCGGGGCTGAGGACCCGAGTCGGATGCTGGGAGGATGGAGACATGGCGTCATCTCCCCTCGGTCGGCCGACCCGCGGCACCACGGGGACGAACCGCCTTCGGCGAAACGACCGCTGGATCGCCGCGAGTGAGGCGCTGCGCCGAGCATCCGACCCGTTGGTCGTCGACCTCGGCTACGGCGCCAGCGGGGTCACGGCCTTCGAGCTCGCCACGCGCCTGGTCCGGGTGCGTGACGACGTGGAGGTGCGCGGACTGGAGATCGACCCCGCCCGCGTCGCGACGGCCGATGCGCAGCTCGACGAGGTGCGCGCGGGCCGAACCTCCTTCGCGTCCGACCTTCCGGTGACGTTCGCGCGCGGCGGTTTCGAGGTTCCGCTTCCCGATGGGCGCAGAGCAGCCGTGATCCGCGCGATGAACGTGCTGCGCCAGTACGACGAGCAGGATGTCCCCGGCGCCTGGTCACGGATGGCCGCCCGGCTGGCGCCCGGCGGCCTGCTGTTCGAGGGCACCTGCGACGAGATCGGCCGCGTCTCGAGCTGGATCGACATCGATGCACAGGCGACCCCGCTGCGGTTCACGCTCTCGCTCCGGCTCGCGGACCTCGAGCACCCGAGCATCGTCGCCGAACGCCTGCCCAAGGCACTGATCCACCGCAACGTCACCGGCGAACGCATCCATGCCCTCCTGGTCGACCTCGATCGCGAATGGGACCGTGCCGCGCCGTTGTCGACCTTCGGGGCGACGCAGCGTTTCCTCGCCGCGGTCGGTTCACTGCGTGATCAGGGTTGGCCCGTGATCGGTGGGCGCACGCGCTGGCGTCTGGGCGAGCTCACGCTGCCATGGAAGGCCGTCGCTCCGCGCGCGGACTGACTCCGGGCCGGTGACGTCGGCTCAGCCAGCGTCGCGTGCGTCGCGCGGGTCGGGCGCCGCCGGCCGTCGCGACAACCGTGTGAGGCGCGGGATGTCGGCCACGGAACCGGCATCCGCCGGGACGATCACCTGCTGGGACGCAGCGATGTCGATGCCCTCCGCACGCACGACGAGGTCGCCGACCGGTGCGCGCCGGGAGAGGATCGCGAGCGCGATCGGGCCGTCTTCGTGGTGCCGGGCCACGGAGGTCAGGTGGCCGACCTCGTCATCGCCCGCGAAGACCGGCGCACCGGGCTCCGGCAGGACGGCATCGCTGCCATCGAGGTGGAGTGCGGCCAGCCGTCGAGGCGGATGCCCGAGGTTGTGCACCTTGGCGACGGTCTCCTGGCCGCGGTAACAGCCCTTGTTCAGGTGGACCGCGCTGCGGATCCAGTCGGACTCGTGGGGCAGCGAGCGCTCGTCCACCTCGGTCGTCCACCGAGGACGCCACGCCGCGACCCGCAGCGCCTCGGCCGCAAGACTCCCTGCGAGGGCTTCCCGATCGAGGGAACCGGCGAGAGCACGAGCGGATTCCTCCGTGACGACGGCCACCCGCCAGGCGAAATCGGTGGCAGGATGCTCTGCGACCTCCGCGTACTGATGACCTCCGACGCTGATGCGCTGCCACGGGTCTGCCCAGACGAGGGCGACGCCGTTCGGGGCGAACGCGGCAGCGGTGACTCTCGCTCCGACGGTCCCGCCGTCGATGTAGCCGACCAGCTCGAGGTCGGAGCGCACCTCGACCGTCGCCTGGGTACGGAACTTCATGCGCGTCAGCCAGGCGGCGAGCGCTTCCGCATCGCCGCTGTCGGCGATCAACCACGCCGATGAGCCGTCGTCGAGGATTCCGGCGGCGTGCTCGACGCGACCCTGCGGGTCGAGGATCAGCAGCTCCGTGCTGTCTCCTGGCGCGAGACGTCCCACCGACTGCGAGGTGATCGAGTCGAGCCAGGTGAGGCGCTCGGGACCCGCCACCTCGATGACCGTGCGATCCCCGAGCGGCGCAAGGGCCGCGCCGTCGGCGAGACGCCGCTGCTCGCGGAACGCATCACCGAAATGAGTGATGACCTCACCGTCGGAGACCGCACCGTCGACCTGGTGGAAGGCGGACACGTCAGACCTTGGCCAACCGGGCCGACGCATGCGAGCGCAAAGGCGTGCCGAGGGCGGCGATGTCCCACGCCCACAGCAGATGACCGTCGACGAGGCCGTACATGCGGGAAGAAGCGGTGTGGACCTTCGCGCCGGCGCTGCGCACGACGGCGTCGGAACCGATGTCGATGCGCGGCCCGTTGATCTCGCCGATGTAGAGCTCGAGGGCACCGTCGGCGTGTGCGAGAGAGACCTCGATCGGGAATCCGCCGCTCGGAGCGCGCAACTCCTCCACGTCGTCGACTGTGCGGGTCACGGCCGGCGCGGTGGGAGGCAACAGCGCGGGGCCGGGATCAGCCGCTGCCGCCGGACGCGCGAGTCGCCAGAATCCCGTCTCGGCGAGCAGTGCGGCCGCCGGAGCACCCTCGTCGGTCAGAAGGGTGGCCGTTCCGGAGTAGTTCAGGAAAGGACCGCCGTCATGGCTGAAGCTGACCCGGTGCGTGAACTCTCCCTGCAGACGCTCGTCGCCGACCGGATAGTCGATGACGCCGGTGCCTTCCCAGACGCCGATCAGCCACGCGAAGGGGACGAGATCGGCCGGAAGGTCGACGGGAAGCTCGAGCATCGTCCGGTCAGCGCTGGCCGCGGAAGAGGTTGCGCAGCACCACCGCCGAGACGAAGACGATAGCGAGGCTCGCAAGGCCCAGCAGGCCGATGAAGAAGATTTCGAGCGCCATGAGGTCCATGTGCTCCACCTTACCGCGCCGCGCCGACGTACGGCGGGGATCAGGCGGGAATCAGGTCGGGATCAGCGCTGCGAGGCCGAACCCGACCGAGATGATCCCCATCAGCAGCAGAGCGCCGATCACGCTGCCGGCCACCCGGAAGATGAAGCCCTGAGTGCGCCCGTACCAGAGCTGCACGGCGAACGACAGGAGCACGACGCCGCCGAAGCCGACGAGGAGCCACGGCACACGCCACTCCTCCGGCACGAAGATGCCGATGACGACGGTCGCGAGGAAGGCCGTGGCCCAGACGACGAGCACACCGACGAACGCGTTGCGCGGTGCGAGTGCGGGATCCGTCATGTCTCCATTGTGACCTATCGCTCCCGGTATCATGGCGGCACGACGTCGATCCGCGTCTGTGAGGAGTGCGTGTGGCCCAGGTCCTGGTTCTGACCAACGCTCCGCTCTCCGAGCAGGTGCTCCCCGCGCTCGAGCTGTTGAGCCACCGCACGCGCCAGATCCCCGCAGAGCCCTCGCAATTGATCAGTGCGCCCGATCATGATGTCGTGATCGTCGACGGCCGTCACGACCTCGTCGGGGCGAAGTCGCTGTGCCGTCTGCTGCGGACGGCAGGACAGGACTCCCCGCTGCTGCTCGTCGTCACGGAGGGCGGGATGAGCGCCCTCTCCGGCGACTGGGGCATCGATGACGTGCTCCTCTCCACCGCGGGTCCGGCGGAGATCGATGCCAGGCTGCGTCTCGTGCTGGCACGACGCGACGAGGTCGCCGAACCCGCACGCGTGCAGGCATCCGGCGTGACCATCGACGAGCAGTCCTACTCGGCGAAGCTGCGCGGCAGACCTCTGGACCTCACCTACAAGGAGTTCCAGCTGCTGCATTTCCTGGCGACCCACCCGGCTCGCGTCTTCACCAGGGAGCAGCTGCTGAGCGAGGTCTGGGGTTACGACTACTTCGGGGGCACCCGCACCGTCGATGTGCACGTGCGACGACTGAGGGCGAAGCTCGGTGACCAGGAGCAGATCATCGGAACGGTGCGCAACGTCGGCTACCGCTTCAACGTCAACGAAGACGAAGGCCTGGCCAGCGCGGGGTGAGGCGACTCCGTTCACACGCGCGTCACTTCTCGGTGCTTAGATGTACCCCATGATCGATCCCGCACTCGCCGACGCCGGGCTGGGTGATGCCGAAGACGACGACTTCGACGCCATCGAGTCCTACGACGCCCAGCTCCCCGACCACCGCTACCTGGATCGCGAGCTGAGCTGGCTCGCCTTCAACCAGCGCGTGCTGGAGCTCGCCGAGGATCCGTCGCTCCCCGAACTGGAGCGGGCCAACTTCCTGGCGATCTTCGCGAGCAACCTCGACGAGTTCTTCATGGTGCGCGTCGCTGGCCTCAAGCGACGCATCATGACCGGCCTCGCCGTGCCCACCAACATCGGCCGCTCCCCCGTCGACGCCCTCGCCGACATCTCGCGCGAGGCGCACGCGCTGCAGCTGCGCCATGCCGACGCGTGGACGTCGCTGGTGCGACCCGCTCTCGCCGAATCCGGAATCGAGATCGCCGATTGGTCGGAGCTGACCGACGACGAGCGCACGGCGCTCTCCGAGTACTTCTCCGCACAGGTCTTCCCGGTGCTGATGCCCCTCGCCGTGGATCCCGCCCACCCGTTCCCGTACATCTCCGGTCTGTCGCTGAACCTCGCGATCCGCATCCGCAACGCCCGCACGGGGCGCCAGGAGTTCGCGCGTCTCAAGGTGCCGCCCATGCTCCCCCGCTTCGTCGAGGTACCGGGCGGCGGCGAGATCAAGCGCTTCCTGCGGCTCGAAGAGCTCATCGCCAACCATCTCGGCGACCTCTTCCCCGGCATGGAGGTGCTCGACCATCATGCGTTCCGTCTCACCCGCAACGAAGACGTGGAGATCGAGGAGGACGAGAGCGAGAACCTGATCCAGGCGCTCGAAGCCGAGCTGCTGCGTCGCCGGTTCGGGCCTCCGATCCGGCTCGAGATCACCGACGACATGGACGACGTGACCATGGACCTGCTGGTCCGGGAACTCGACATCACCGACCTGGAGGTCTATCGCCTTCCAGGGCCGCTCGATCTGCGCGGACTCTTCGACCTGTCGCGGATCGATCGCCCCGACCTGCGGTACCCGCCGCACCTGCCCACCACCGCCGTCGCCTTCCAGCCCGCGGGATCGAGCACCCGGGCCGACATCTTCAAAGCGATCCGCAAGTCCGACGTGCTCGTCCACCACCCGTACGAGTCCTTCACCACCAGCGTGCAGGCGTTCCTCGAGCAGGCCGCCCGCGACCCGCACGTGCTCGCCATCAAGCAGACGCTGTACCGCACCTCCGGAGACAGCCCCGTCGTGCAGGCGCTCATCGACGCGGCCGAGGCGGGCAAGCAGGTGCTCGCGCTCGTCGAGGTGAAGGCGCGATTCGATGAGGCGAACAACATCGTCTGGGCCCGCAAGCTGGAGAAGGCCGGCGTGCACGTGGTGTACGGCCTGGTCGGACTCAAGACGCACTGCAAGCTCGCCCTCGTGATCCGCGAGGAAGACGGCAAGCTCCAGCACTACTCGCATGTCGGCACCGGCAACTACAACCCGAAGACCAGCCGCATCTACGAGGACTTCGGACTGTTCACCGCGGATGCGCAGGTCGGAAAAGACCTGACGCGTCTGTTCAACGAACTCAGCGGCTACGCGATCGAGAAGAAGTTCAAGCGCCTGCTGGTCGCCCCTCTGCACCTGCGCAAGGGGCTCGTGCGTCAGATCGACGCGGAGCGCAAGAACGCCGAGGCCGGCATCCCCGCGCACATCCGCATCAAGGTGAACTCGATGGTCGACGAGGAGATCATCGACGCTCTCTACCGGGCGAGCGCGGCAGGAGTGAAGGTCGACGTCTGGGTGCGCGGCATCTGCAGTCTCCGCACCGACCTCGACGGCATCAGCGACAACATCACGGTTCGCAGCATCCTCGGACGTTACCTGGAGCACTCGCGTATCTTCGCCTTCGAGAACGGCGGCGACCCACAGGTCTACATCGGCAGCGCCGACATGATGCACCGCAACCTGGACCGTCGTGTCGAGGCCCTCGTGCGCGTCACCGACCCCGCCCACCTCAAGGAGCTCAGCACGTTCTTCGACCTGGCGATGGACGACGGCACCTCGTCGTGGCACCTCGGCCCTGAGGGAGTCTGGACGCGCCACGCCACGGATGCGGACGGCAAGCCTCTGATCGACCTGCAGGATAAGACCATGGGGTTGATCCAGCGGCGCCGTCGGGCTCGGGCGGTTCGATGAGCGGCCGGCAGCTGCAGCTCCCGGCCGACACGACGACGAGTGCGAAGTGGACGGACAAGGCGGTGTACGCGGCGGGTGCCGTCGTGTGGCGTGTGGTCGAGGGCAAGCTGCGCATCCTGCTGATCCACCGCACCAAGTACCGTGACGTCACGCTGCCCAAGGGGAAGGTCGACCCCGGCGAGATGCTCGCCGAGACCGCCGTCCGCGAGGTGCACGAGGAGACCGGCATCCGGGTGTCGCTGGGCGTCTCGGTCGGCGTGAGCCGGTACCTGCTCGCCTCGCAGAAGCAGAAGGTCGTGCACTACTGGGCCGCGGAGGCGACAGACGTGGCCATCCGCGAATCGACCTTCGTGCCGAACCGGGAGATCGCCGCGCTCGAGTGGGTCAGCGTGAAGAAGGCCCGCGCACGCCTGAGCTACCCGGTCGATCTCGAGATCCTGGACTTCTTCGCCAAGCTCGTCGACGACGGTGTGCTGCGCACGTTCCCGGTGATCGCGCTGCGCCATGCGAAGGCCACTCCCCGCTCGGAGTGGGACGGATCCGATGCCTCCCGCCCCCTGACCGACCGCGGACGGAAGCAGGCGAAGTCGATCGTCGGACCGCTTCGTGCCTTCGGCGTGCGCCGGATCGTGTCGAGCGATGCGGTGCGCTGTGTCGAGACGGTCACTCCGCTCGCGCGCGCGCTGGATCGCAAGATCGTGAAGACCGAGAAGATCAGCCAGGACGCCTGGGAGGACGGAGACTCCGATCTGCGTTCCGTCGTCGGCCGCCGGATCCGCGCAGGCAAGCCGGCCGTGGTGTGCAGTCACGGCCCCGTGCTGCCGGGCCTGCTCTCGGAGATCGCGCTGGCGACCGGCACCATCCAAGGGTCGTATCTCAGCAGTGCGTCGGACCTCGAACCGGCGGCGTTCTCGGTCGTGCATCTCTCTGCGACCAACCCCGGATCCGGGATCATCGCGATCGAGACGCACGTCCCCAAGGTCTGACGCTTCGACAGGCTCAACGGCCCAGGCCCGGAATCCCGCGGGAGACCCCCAGAGAGTCGCCCGCCGTTCACCTGCCGTTCACCTGCTCGGGAGAGTCTCGTTAACCGTCGCCCATAGCGTCACTGTGTGCCCTGCACCGGGCCCCACCCATTCCAGATCGAAGGATCCACAGTGAAGATCTCCCGAATCGCACGAATCGGCGCCATTGGCGCCGTCGCCGCTCTCGCACTCGCCGGCTGTGCCGCGAACGAAGCAGGCACCGGTTCCACCGACGCTCCCACCTCCGACAGCGCAGCGGTCAGCGGCTCGCTCGTCGGCGCCGGCGCCTCCTCGCAGCAGGTCGCCATCCAGGCCTGGACCGCGGAGTTCCAGAAGACCAACCCCGACGCCCAGGTCGAGTACGACCCGCAGGGCTCCGGTGGTGGACGCGAGTCCTTCCAGCAGGGCGCGGTCAACTTCGCCGGTTCCGACCGTGCGTTCAAGACCGACGAGATCTCGGCCGGCGGCTTCGGCGCCTGCGTCGACGGTTCCGACCTCATCGAGATCCCGGCCTACGTGTCGCCGATCGCCATCGTCTTCTCCCTCGACGGGGTCGACGAGCTGAACCTCGACCCGACGACCATCGCGTCGATCTTCGCCGGCAAGATCACCAACTGGAACGACCCGGCGATCGCCAAGGACAACCCCGACGCGAAGCTCCCCGACCTCGCGATCACCCCCGTGCACCGCTCCGACAAGTCGGGCACCACGGGCAACTTCACCGACTACCTCGCGCAGACCGCGGGTGACGTGTGGACCGCAGGCAGCGTCGAGGAGTGGCCGGCCGACCTCGCCGGCGAGTCCGCGGAGAAGACCTCGGGCGTCGCCAACGCCGTCAAGGGCGGTCAGGGCCTCATCGGCTACATCGACTCCTCGCAGGCGGCGGACTTCTCGTCGGTCAACGTCAAGGTCGGCGACGAGTTCGTGCCGCACTCGGCCGAGGGCGCCGCAGCGACGCTCGACGCCTCGAAGATCGAGGAAGGCCGCACCGACGGTGACCTCGCCTTCGCGATCGACCGCACCACCACCGCCGAAGGCGCCTACCCGGTTCTCCTCGTCAGCTACCTCATCGGCTGCGCCGAGTACGAGGACGAGAACGTCGCCGCACTGACCAAGGCGTTCTTCACGACCGCGATCAGCGCCGAAGGCCAGGAAGCCGCCGCGACCAACGCCGGCAGCGCCCCGATCTCGGACGACCTGCGCACGCAGGCACAGGCTGCGATCGACCTCATCAAGTGAGCTGGTGACGGTCTCCGGGATGCCCCGCGGCATCCCGGAGACCGTCTGCTCGCGTCAGACACCCGATCTCCACTGAGCAGGAAGCAGCTCCCATGACAGCCACGACCTCGCCGGCGTCGACGCGCATCGTCGCGAAGAAACGCGCCGGTGACCTCTGGTTCTCCGGAACGGCGGTCGCCGCCGGATCCATGATCATGATCACGCTGGCCGCGGTCGCGATCTTCCTCATCGTTCAGTCGATCCCCGCCTTCACCGCGACGGCCGAAGACGCCTCGCTCCTCAAGACCAACTTCTGGGACTACGTCGGCCCGCTCCTGTTCGGGACCGTGTGGGCGGCTTTTCTCGCCCTTCTGCTGGCAGTCCCCCTCTCGCTCGGGGTCGCGCTCTTCATCACGCACTACGCCCCGCGCCGCCTCGCCCAAGGGCTCGGCTACGTGGTCGATCTACTGGCCGCCGTCCCCTCGGTCGTTTTCGGCCTCTGGGGAATCCTGGTCCTCGCGCCGGCGGTTCAGCCCATCTACGTCTGGTTGAACACGAACGCCTCCTGGATCCCCTTCTTCGACGGTGTGGTCTCGCCCACGGGCCGCACGATCCTCACCGCCGCCATGGTGCTCGCGGTCATGGTCGTCCCGATCATCACGGCCATCTGCCGCGAGATCTTCCTGCAGACCCCTCGCCTCCACGAGGAGGCAGCCCTCGCCCTGGGAGCCACCCGCTGGGAGATGGTGCGGATGGCTGTCCTCCCCTTCGGCCGCTCCGGAATCGTGTCCGCCTCGATGCTCGGCCTCGGCCGCGCGCTCGGTGAGACCATGGCCGTCGCGATGGTGCTCTCGGTGAGCAAGGCGGTCACGTTCGAACTGCTCACCTCCACCAACCCCTCCACGATCGCCGCCAACATCGCGCTGACGTTCCCGGAGGCGTACCAGGTCAACATCAACATCCTCATCGCGACCGGTCTGATCCTGTTCGTCGTGACGTTCGCGGTGAACGCTCTCGCACGCTGGTTCGTGAACCGCCGCAAGGAATTCTCGGGAGCGAACTGACATGACCGTTACCGCCCCCGAGTCCGCTCGCACGGCCAGCGCGGCCCCCTCTCAGCTCTCGCTCAGCTCGGGACACCTCCCCCGCTGGGCGCCCTGGGCCCTGCTCGCCGTCTCGCTCCTGATCGGATTCACGCCGTTCGCCCTCGAGGCCGTCGCCAGCGGATCCGACCTCAACATCGCCGGCTCCGTCGTGCTCGGCGCTGTGATCTACCTCGTGCTCATCTACGTGATGTCGCGCATCGTCGAGGGTTCCAGGAAGGCGCTCGACCGTCTCATCACCGGCATCGTCACCTCGGCGTTCGCGATCGCGATGGTCCCGCTGGTCTCGGTGGCGATCACCGTGGTCGCCAACGGCGTCGCCCGCTTCGACGGACTCTTCTTCTCCTCGTCGATGCGTGGTGTGCTCGGCGAGGGAGGCGGCGCCCTGCACGCGGTGATCGGCACGCTGCTCGTCACGCTGGCTGCTGCGATCATCTCGATCCCCATCGGCCTGATGACGGCCGTCTATCTGGTCGAGTACGGCAAGGGCGGACGGATGGCACGCACCATCACGTTCCTCGTCGACGTCATGACGGGTATCCCCTCGATCGTCGCTGGTCTCTTCGCCTACGCGGTGTTCGCGCTGATCTTCGGGCCCGGTGTGCGTATGGGTATCGCGGGCGCTGTCGCCCTGGCCGTGCTCATGATCCCGGTCGTCGTGCGCTCCACCGAGGAGATGCTGCGGCTGGTGCCGAACGAGCTGCGCGAGGCGTCTTACGCGCTCGGCGTGCCGAAGTGGCTCACGATCGTCAAGGTGGTCCTGCCGACGTCGATCGCCGGCATCACGACGGGTGTGATGCTCGCCATCTCCCGCGTGATCGGCGAGACCGCACCGCTGCTGCTCACGGCCGGATTCACCGACGCCATGAACTACAACCTGTTCAGCGGTCGCATGCAGACCCTTCCGGTGTTCACGTATTCGCAGTACGCGTACCAGGGCATTCCCGCTGAGGCATACGTGGAACGAGCATGGGCCGCCGCCCTGACGCTCATCATCATCGTCATGCTGCTCAACCTGATCGCGCGGCTGGTCGCGAAGATCTTCGCCCCCAAGACCGGCCGCTGAGCCTCGACCCGAAAAGCAAGGAACTGCAGTGTCCAAGAGCATCGAAGTCAACGACCTGAACGTCTACTACGGCGACTTCCTCGCCGTGGAGGGCGTCTCCCTCGACATCCAGCCGCGCAGCGTGACCGCGTTCATCGGCCCCTCCGGCTGCGGCAAGTCCACCTTCCTGCGCACGCTCAACCGCATGCACGAGGTCATCCCCGGTGCCCGCGTCGAGGGAGAGGTGCTGCTCGACGGCAAGGACCTCTACGGCCCCGGCATCGACCCGGTGCTGGTGCGTCGACAGGTCGGCATGGTCTTCCAGCGCCCCAACCCGTTCCCCACGATGTCCATCAAGGAGAACGTCCTCGCCGGCGTGAAGCTCAACAACAGCCGCATGTCGAAGAGCGATCAGGATGCGCTCGTCGAGAAGTCGCTCACGGGTGCGAACCTGTGGAACGAGGTCAAGGACCGCCTCGACAAGCCCGGCTCCGGCCTGTCCGGCGGTCAGCAGCAGCGTCTGTGCATCGCGCGCGCGATCGCCGTGTCGCCGCAGGTGCTGTTGATGGACGAGCCCTGCTCCGCGCTCGACCCCATCTCGACCTACGCCATCGAGGAGCTGATCGGCGAGCTCAAGAACGAGTTCACCATCGTGATCGTGACGCACAACATGCAGCAGGCGTCCCGCGTCTCCGACAAGACGGCGTTCTTCAACATCGCCGGTACCGGCAAGCCCGGCAAGCTCATCGAGTACGACGACACCACGAGCATCTTCACCACTCCGTCCGTGCAGGCCACCGAGGACTACGTCTCCGGCCGCTTCGGTTGAGCCCACTGCTCTCCCCTACTGCTGATTCCCCTCCCCTGCCTCCCCTGCTGCTGTTCCTCCAAAACCCAGACCACTCGAGTGGCTGCCGGCGTGTCAGCTGTTGACACGCCGTCGCACCGTCGGATGGTCTGG
Source organism: Microbacterium sp. Ag1 (assembly GCF_001005635.1). Classification (NCBI taxonomy): domain Bacteria; kingdom Bacillati; phylum Actinomycetota; class Actinomycetes; order Micrococcales; family Microbacteriaceae; genus Microbacterium; species Microbacterium sp. Ag1. The sequence continues at coordinate 21,287 of NZ_LBCR01000015.1, read as the reverse complement.
GTTTCGGCTTACCCGGGTCGAGGTGCACTGTGCCTGCACCGGCGCGGAATGCAGGGAGTTGTCCATAGCTCGTGCGGTTTCGGCCTCGACCGATGGCGTGCTCAGGGCAGTATCGGGCGATGTCCTTCGTGCGCGCCGCTTCTGTGCTGGGCGCGCTCGGGCGGATGGCACGGACATCGGAGCTTCGCCGGAGGGGTGTGAGCCGCGATGAGCTCTCGCGCGCGGTGCACTCCGGTGAAGTACTGCGACCGCGTCAGGGTGTCTATGCGCTGCCCGACACTGCGGAGGCCTGGATTCATGCCGCGTCTCACGGAGGAACGGTCGGATGTGCCCAAGCGGCAGCGGCGCACGGGCTCTGGGTGCTCGAGCTTCCTTCCACGAATCACATCTGGATGGGAGCTGCAGGGACTCCACGATCGCAGTGCGACGCCTGCGTGCTGCACTGGGATGAAGGCCACGTTCGCGTCGGAGAAGCCGCGCCCGTCCCGAATGCGCTCCTTCAGATCGCGGCGTGCTGCGGCGAGGACACGTTCTTCACCGCGCTCGAATCGGCTTTGCGACAATCACTGCTCTCCCCCGCTGGGCTGATCTGGCTTCGACGCCATCTTCCGACGTCGATGCGCTGGCTCGTCGCCTTCGCTCGTGCGGATGCGGACAGCGGGCTCGAATCGCTCATCCGGCTTCGGCTGCACCGGATCGGGATATCGGTCAGGACCCAGGTTCACGTCTCCGGTGTCGGGGAGGTCGACCTCGTCATCGGCGACTTCCTGATCGTCGAGGCCGACGGCCGGGAGAACCATGCCAGGGAGAAGGAGCGGAGCAAGGACCTACGGCGTGACGCCGCGGCTGCCGCTGCCGGGTATACGACTCTGCGCTTCACCTATGAGCTGATCGTCGACGAGTGGCATCTCGTCGAGGCCGCGATCCGCGGCGCCGTCGCACGCGGAGCCCACCTCGCGCCGGCGGTCTGACTCCACCACCCCGCCCAGCCACCCCGTCCCCAGCCATCCCCGTCCCCCAGCCATCCCCGTCCCCCTGCCAGCCCCGTCCTCCTGCCAAAACGGAGACCAGTCGCGAAGGTGATGGCGCGTCGCGCCCAGACACGCCATGCAGCGGACGGGTGGTCTCCGTTCTGGCGTCGCCGTGCGGGCACGGTGGGGCGGCATGGTGAGTGCGCGGTAGGTCGGAGAGGTCAGGTGCGGGGAGAGAGGAGGTAGCGGTTCAGGGCGGCCGTGAGGGTGTGGTCGACCGGGAGAGGCGTGCCGTCGACGGAGGTGATGGCCGTCGCGAGGCGCACGCTCGACACGAGCCACGCAGCATCAGCCCGCGTGAGGTCGGTCGCGGGGATGCGGTCGTAGCCGGTCTCGAAGCCCTGAGCGGCGAGATGCTCGTAGACGCTGAGCTGTGTCGTCCCGTGCAGGATGCCACCGGTCGGGGCCGGTGTCAGGAAGCGGTCTCCGAATCGGAGGATCAGCGAGGCGGTCGGGGCCTCGAGCACGAAGCCGTCGCTCGAGAGGAAGATCGCATCGTCCGCTCCCCGTCGATGCGCCTCACGAAGAGCGGCCATGTTCACGGCGTACGACAGCGTCTTCGCTCCCAGCAGCAGCCACGGAGCCCGCTCTGCGGCGTCCAGGTCGTACCCGCGGTCGAGAGTGACCACCCGCACCCCGTTCTCCCTCACGGCGGTGAAGTCGGCCGCCGGCGCAGCGGTGACCCACGCGGTCGGAGTGGGTCCGTGCTCGACTCCTCGGCTGAGGATGAGCTTGATGACGGACTCGCCCGCGCCGAGCTGTGACGCTGCATGATCGATCGCCTGTCGCCACTGCGCGAGATTCGGCACCGGGAGGTCGCACAGCCGAGCGGAGTGCGCGAGACGCTCCAGGTGCGGAACCACCTCCTGGGCATGTCCATCGATCACGCCGATGGATTCGAAAACACCGTCACCGCGCTGCGTGCTCAGCTCCCCGACGCTGAGCGCGGGCGCAGCGGCGTCCACCTGCGTGAACGTGTCCGCGAAGTCGGAGCGCTGCACGTCGGCAGCCACGGGATCGATCATGAGTGCGAAGCGCCCGGTCATGATCCGAGCCTAGAGGGCGGGAATACCCATCGCCTCATCGCGTTACAATTGAATGGCCGGGCCGCATAACCCCGGGCTCCAATTTTTGCCGCTGCGAGCGGCCTTCCGCCGAGAGGCGTTCTTGCGGCCCGGTCTTTTCATATCCGGCCGGTCTTTTCGTATCCGGGTTCCTCACGCCCTGAGCATCCTGCGCGCTGAGATCGGCTCAGGCGAGGGCGTCCGTGCGCCACAGCACGGCAGCGGCCGCCAGATCCTGGCCGTAGCTGCTGAGGCGAAGGGCCCGGGTGGTCAACTCACTGGCCCGAGCCGGCTCTGTCGGCTCGTAGTCGTCCGCGGTGTGAGTCGCACCTGACGCCTGCACCCGGCAGAACGCCGCGGCGCGGTCGAGCGCGACGGCGAAGTCACCGCGGAACGCCCCGCGCAGGATCGTGTCGATCAGCACGACCAACTCGTCGGGGCTCGCCGGCACAGGCGCCCCGGCGATCACCGCATCCGCAGACGGCAGCTCAACGCGCCCACGGTCGTACAGGAGAGCCGCCGTGTGCGGGTCGCCATGGATCGCGAGCTGCAGGACGTAGAGACGCCACAGCGCGCCGGGCAGCGTGCGCGACGGCGCCTTCGACCAGAGCTCGGCGATCTCGTCGATGCCGTGCTCGGCAGTGAATGCCACCAGGCGTTCCGCACTCGCACCGCTCTCGTCCGCACGGACGCGCGTCAAGAGGGCGGACGCCGTGGCGTGCGCGATACGAGTCTCCTCGGCGGGATCGTGCGCTCCGACGATGTTGTCGAAAGCACTCGTCGGACGACGCACGGGGCGATGGTGCTGCTCGGGCATCCCTTTAGGGTACGCGCGATCGGAGCAGCTCAGGCCGTGGGGATGACGATCACGGGGTCTGTCGTGGGCTGGCCGGTGGGTGATCCGCCTGCCTGCTCGACCGTGACTGCGATCGCGTCGCCCGCCTGCATGTCGCCGGCGAGCAGTGCCGTGGCATCACCGCCGTCGACATCGAAGACACCGGCGGAGACCGGCGCATCGCCGCGCACGAACCACAGCTCGTACGTCTTGCCGTCGCCGGCGCTCGGAAGACCATCCGCCACGAGGACGGCCTTGCCCGCAGAGCCGGACCAGTGCGCGGTCGCGGTTCCGCCACCGTCGAGTTCCACCGTCGCCTGCTGAGCGTCTCCTGAGGCCTCGATCTCCTGCAGAGCGACAACGCTCGCCGGCGGGTTCAGCTGCTGGTTGAGAGCGATCGCTCCGACTCCGACTCCGACCAGCAGGGCGAGGCACGCTGCCAGGGCGAAGATGGTCCGCGTCCAACGGCGCGGCTTCTCGCGTTCGGGCTGACCCTCAGGCGCGGACCCGTTCGATGGCTCGAGCCGAGGCGCATCATCCGAGACCTCGCGATCGGTTCGATCCTCCCCGTCTTGAGGGATGGTGGCGATCTGGGCGAGCAGGGCGGAACGGATGTGCGCGGGGGGCGTGACGGGCTCCACGGAGTCTGAGAGGAGCGCAGCCGTCGCGATATCCGCATCCACCGTTTCCTCCCCCTCGAGGTGCTCTGCGAGGGCGGCTCGATAGCGACGTTCGTCGTCAGCGGAGAGCGCATGCAGGGCGGCACCTGCCGCGAGCTCCTCGAAGTCCTTCTCGTTCATGCCGTCACCCCCATCGCCGTGCGCAGACGGCTGAGCCCGTCTCGCATCCGTGTCTTGATTGTCCCCAGCGGCGCCCCGACGAGGGCCGCGATCTCGTTCTGACTGTAACCGCCGTAGTAAGCGAGGACGAGTGCTTCCCGCTGCGCTTCCGGAAGCCCCGAAAGCGCCTCGACGACCTTCCCTCCCTCGATCCCCAATTCGACCTGCTCCGCCACACTGTCGTGCGGGATGCCGATGTCCTTGAATCCTGCCCGTACATCCCGGTCGGCGCTCGACTGCGATGCTCGCACTCGATCGACGGCCCGGCGATGAGCGATCGTCATGATCCACGCTCGTCCTTGACCTCTGTTCGGAGCGAAGCGCGAAGCGGATTGCCAGATCTCCAGAAAAACCTCTTGCAGCACCTCTTCGCTCTGAGAGCGGTTGACCAGCACGCGGAGGATGAGACCGAACACGCGAGAGGAGAGGGTGTCGTAGAGAGTCGCGAAGGCAGCCTGATCACCGGACGCGACGCGGACGAGGAGGTCGGCGACAGCATCCTGCGTCGCTCCTTCGTCGGGAACGTCGAAACCATCGATGACCATCTCTCACAGCATGCCGCATCAGAGGCTCTATCGCGCGCAGGCGTCACCTGAATGTGACCGATCGGAGCACCGATCAGAAACTTTTCTCAGATTCGTCCCATCCGATCCGGATGGGGCTCCGAACAGCACTCGACGCCACGGAGAGGCCGTGGCTCAGTTCTGAAGGAGCTCGACATGTTCAGCACCAAGAAGAAGGTCACCGCGGCAATCACCCTCGGCCTGGCGAGCGCGTTCCTGCTCTCCGCCTGTTCCATGGGCAGCGGCAGCACCTCGGACTCGTCGTCCGAGCCGAAGGCACCGGAGACGTCGGAGTCGACGCCGATGGAGATGGACCCGGCCGCCAACCTGGTCGGCCCCGGTTGCGCGGCATACGCCGACGCTGTGCCGGACGGCGCGGGCTCGGTCGCCGGTATGGCTGAGGACCCGGTGGCGGTCGCCGCCTCCAACAACCCGCTGCTGACCACGCTGGTCGCTGCGGTCAGCGGAAAGCTCAACCCCGACGTCGACCTGGTCGACACCCTGAACGGCGGCGAGTTCACCGTCTTCGCTCCGGTGGATGACGCTTTCGCGAAGATCGACCCGGCCACCATCGAGGCTCTCAAGACCGACAGCGCGACGCTGAGCTCGATCCTGACGTACCACGTGGTCCCCGGCCAGATCGAGCCGGCCGACATCGACGGCACGCACACCACGGTGCAGGGTGCTGACCTCGAGGTCACGGGCAGCGGCGATGACCTGATGGTCAACGACGCCAAGGTGATCTGCGGTGGAGTCAAGACCGCGAACGCGACCGTGTACCTCATCGACACGGTTCTGATGCCCCCGGCTTCCTGAGCCTGGGACAGCCGGGTGGGAGGACACCCGGCACGCGCCCTTCTCGGGGCAGGGGGAGGAACCCGGGAAGGAAAGGGGCCGTCGGCGGTGCTGTGTCGCCGACGGCCCCTCGTCGTGCGCACTAGACTTGACGCAGGGGCCTCTAGCTCAGTTGGCAGAGCATCGGACTTTTAATCCGCGGGTCGTGGGTTCGAGCCCCACGGGGCCCACCGCACGTCGTCGTATCTGACCGACGACCTTCCTGTACCACCGGCTCTTCGCATCGGCCACCCCCTTTCGCCTCCGCCTGACCTGAGAGATGGTCGAGTCGTCCCCGAACGGCGGACGACACTCCAGGAAAGGATGAACGATGACCCTCAGCGGCAGCCGCGTGGCATTCCTCGCAACGGACGGATTCGAGGACAGCGAACTCACCAGTCCCTGGGAAGCGGTGACGGCAGAAGGCGCGAGCGCGACCATGATCGCCCCGGACGGCGCAGCCATCACCGGCAAGAACGGGCACGAGCAGGCCGTGGATCTGCACGCGTCGGAGACGACAGCTGATCAGTTCGATGCCCTGGTCTTGCCCGGAGGCGTCGTCAATGCGGATCACCTGCGCATGGACAAGGCCTCCATCGAACTGGCGCGGGCTTTCTTCGAGCAGCACAAGCCGGTCGGCGTGATCTGCCACGGCGCCTGGATCCTCATCGAGGCGGGCGTCGTCGATGGGCGGACACTCACCAGCTATCCGAGTCTGACCACCGACCTGCGCAACGCGGGCGCGACGTGGGTCGATGAGGAGGTCGTGGTCGACGAGGGGCTCGTCTCCAGTCGAACCCCCGACGACCTCCCGGCGTTCAACGCGAAGCTGGTCGAGGAGATCGGCGAAGGCAAGCACGCCGGGCAGACCGCCTGACGACAGGGCTAGGCCCGCGCCCGATGCCGACGCACCGCCGCACGGTTGGCGCAGCGCACGGAGCAGAAGCGTTGACGACCGTTGCGCGTCACATCCGCGACGACGTTGGTGCAGGGCGCGGCCTGGCAGCGGCTCAAGCGGTTCATGCCCCGGGTGACCAGGTGCAGCGAGGTGCCGAGGCTGATGATCGCCCTCAGCACGAAGGGCAGCGACGGCACGTCGTCCCGATAGTGCAGGTGCCACCCCTCGCCGTCGTGGTTCGTCAACCGGGGGTAGGCGGCCGCGACGGCGAGTTGCGCGTTGAGGAGCGCTGCTCGCGCGTCGGGGTCGGGCTCATCGACGATGGCGAGCCATTCGTCGATGACGTCCCTGACCCGCTCGTAGTCGCCGGGAGCCGCCGGGAAGGTCATCGTCATCCCCTGCGCGAGTGTGCGCTCCTCGATCCCGGCGCGGTCGGCCGGCCAGTCGTTGGCGAGAGAAGCGGCGAGCAGTACCGCGTATTCACCGTAAGGTTTGAGATGCATAAGACCATTACATCACGCTGGATGCATGACCTCGCAGAGCACTCTTCCCATCCCGCGCATCCACCCGTCGACCGCCCCCCACGAACACGCCTGGACGGTGGAGTCCCGGCACCCGACGAGCGAGGGCATCGTGCTCTACGTGCGATGCACGAGCTGCCGCGTACACCGCGTCGACGTGCAGCCGCACCCTCACACGCCGCCGACGGCGCTGAGCGCGGAACTGCCGGGCGTCATGCCGTGAGCTCGATGAGCTTGCGCGTCGTCCTCAGATTTCGAGCCGTCCCCGCGACGCCCAGCGCACGGTCCAGCACCGCTTTCGTGAGCTTGGTCGAGTGCACGCCGCCCTCACCGTAGTCGATCCACAGATCGTTCCCGATCAGCGCGATGCGCTCCGCCGGGAGCAAGCGGAGCTGCAACGCGTCGATCGCGCCCGCAGAGGGCGCCCCCTCCAGGAACATCGCGTGCACGAACTTCTGATCCCCCTCGGGGAACGGCTGCGCGGACTCGGAGGAGAGCAGCTGCGCGTGCGTGCGGTGGATGACGGGCGTGTCGACCCCGAACTCGTCGTGGATGACCACCCGCACAGCTGCACACGCGACGGCGGGATCGTCCGGTGTCGCGCACACGATGTTGCCGCTCGCGATGTACGTGGAGACATCCGACAGGTCGGTTTCGGCCGCGAGCACTTCGCGGAGGCGCGCCATCGGCACGCTGTTACGGCCGCTGACGTTGACCGCCCGCAGCAGCAGGACGCTGCCCCTCACTCGCGGGCGCTCTCGACCAGCTCCGCCCCCGCATGGACGAGTTCGGCGAGGGCTGCCTCGCTGGGCTCCGCCGCGACGCCGGCGACGAGGTCGGTGAGGATACGGACCCGCACCCCGTGAGCGATGGCATCGAGGGCGCTCGCCCGCACGCAATGATCGGTTGCGAGGCCGACCACGTCGGCGGTCGACGCGCCTGCTTCCGCAAGTATCGCGCCGACCGTCTCCCCCGCCTCCGTCCGCCCCTCGAACATCGAGTAAGCCGGTATCCCCTGCCCCTTGCGGACATGGTGCGTGACGGCATCGGTCACGAACAGAGGGTCGTACTCGGCACCCTCGGTCCCCGCGACACAGTGCACAGGCCAGGAGTCGACATAGTCGGGGTCCTCCGCGAAGTGCCCGCCGTTGTCGCCATCGGCATCGTGCCAATCCCTCGACGCGACGATCACGTCGTAGTCGGCCGCGTGGAGGGCAAGGAACTCGGTGACGGCAGCAGCCACCGCATCACCGCCCGCGACGGCAAGGGCGCCGTGCTCGGTGAAATCGTTCTGCACATCGACGATGAGAAGCGCTCTGCTCATGTTTCGAGAGTACGCGGTGAGGAACGGGAAAGGCCCCGTGATGTTCTTCGCATCACGGGGCCTTCGGAGCCGCTTGTCAGAATCGAACTGACGACCTTTTCATTACGAGTGAAATGCTCTGCCGACTGAGCTAAAGCGGCGTGCGACGCGTGAGCGGCGCGATCACCGATATTACCCTGTCTCGCGCTCACTCGCGAATCGAGGCCTCCTCATTCGCAGCGGAGCCCGTCTTCCGGTACGACATCGTCGAGCAGGAACGCCTCGACCGCGTCGTCCACGCAGGCGTTGCCCTTGTTGTATCCGGTGTGCCCCTCGCCGACACGCGTGATGAGAACACCTTCCTCGAGCTGGTTCGCGAGCGACTCCGACCACTCGTAGGGGGTCGCCGGGTCGTTCGTCGTGCCGATCACCAGGATGGGGCCGGCGCCTTCAGCCTTGATCTCACCTCGCGTGCCCGTGGGCGGGTAGGGCCAGACCGAGCAGGAGTCAGGCCCCGCCCAGTAGGGCGCGATCGTGGGCGCGCCCTCGGCGATCTTCGCGTTCGTCGCCGCTTCTGCCGCCGGGTCATCCTCGACCGGGTAGTCCATGCAGTTGTAGGCGCGGAAGGCCTCGGTGGAGTTGTCGGTGTAGGTGCCGTTCTCGCGTCCGTTGTAGAAGTCGGCGAGGAACAGTGCCGAGGTCGGGTCGCCCTGCAGTGCCTCATCGAGCGCCTGCGTGAGGTAGCCCCAGCTGTCCTGCGAGTAGAGCGCGGCGATGATGGCGGTCATCAGGGAGTCCGCACCCAACATGCGGCCGTCTCCGCTCTTCAAAGGGGTGCTGTCGACACTCGCCAGCAGCGCCCCCAGATCGGCCATGGCCTCATCCACGCTGCCGTTGAACGGGCACTCCCCCGAGTCGAGGCAGTCCTGCATGTAGGCGCGCAGCGCGGACTCGAACCCGAGCGCCTGCGTCGCGCCGACCTCGAGCCCGGGGACAGCGGGATCGATCGCGCCGTCGAGCACCAGGCGGCCGGCCTTCTCGGGGTACAGCTTCGCGTAGGTCGCACCGAGGAACGTGCCGTACGAGTAGCCGAGGTAGTTCAGCTGCTTGTCGCCCAGCAGCGCGCGGATCAGATCCATGTCCCTGGCGGCGTTGACCGTGGTGATGTACGGAAGGATCCCCCCGCTGTTGGCATCGCACGCATCGGCGAACTTCTTGTGCGAGTCGAGCAGCTCGGCCTCCCACTCGGCCGTGCCTCGTGCTGCCGAGGGAATGCCGTACAGGTAGTCGTCCATCTGCGGTGCGTCGTAGCAGGTGACCGCGGTGGAATCTCCGACGCCGCGCGGGTCGAACCCGATCACGTCGAAGTTCTCGATGAGGTCGGCGCCGACCGCGAAGTCGAGGCTGTTCAGGATCAGGTCGACACCGCTGGCCCCCGGGCCGCCCGGGTTCGTGAGCAACGAGCCGACGGGGGTGCCCTCGGCGCGGTGTCGGACGACCGAGAGGGTGATCTCACCCTTCCCCGGGTCTTCCCAGTCGAGTGGAGCGGTGACATCGGTGCAGTCGAAGCCGACACCGCACTCCGTCCAGGTCAGTTCCTGCGAGTAGAAGGGCAGCAGGTCCTCGGCGACGCCCTCGGTGTCCGGCGCACTCGTGATCGACGGCCGCGACGACTGCTCGGGAATCATCGCGTACAGACAGCCCGACAGGGCGACGGATGCGGCGGCGAGCCCTGCGATGACCGCGGCGGCGCGGCGCAGGCGGGAAGTCGATCGATTGTTCACGGTTTCCTCCCGCTCGTGATCGTCACGAGCAAGCTCTCCAGGGCGAGCAGCGGGGCGACGTTGCGCTCCAGCGACTGCCGCGTCTCGGCAAGGTGGTCAAGTACGACAAGAGTACGGGTCTCGGGCCAGGCGGAAGCGAGGTCGGACAGCTCGGTGCGCAACTCGCTGTTGATGAGACCTTCGCTCTGCCCGAACTGCAGCATCACGACGTCGCGGTACAGCGACTGAAGGTCGGTGAGCACACGGTCGATCCCGTCGCGCAGGCTCCGCGTGGCCCGCTTCTTCTGATCGTCTTCGAGCGCCGAGAGCTGTGTCCGCAGCGCCGGCGGCACCGCCTGGCCCTCGGCGATGCCGATCGTGCGCAGCAGCGAAGCGCGCTCCTGGGCGTCGCGCTCGGCGGTGAGAGCCTTCGCGTCCTCCGTGGCTGCCTGGATGATCCGTCCGGCGACCTCGACCGCGTCCCCCACTCCTCTGACGCCGAGGACCGAGCGGAGCGTCTCGTCGCGTCGGCGCCTGGCCGCGTCGTCTGTGGCGAGCCGCTGGGCCATGCCGATGTGGCGCTGCGCATGCCGTGCCGCCTGCTCGGCGACGGCCTCATCCACCCCCGTGCGAAGGCTGATGAGCCTGGCCACGTCGGCGACATCGGGCTCCCGCAACCGCAGCGATCGCACGCGCGATCGGATCGTGGGCAGCAGATCGGCCTCGCTCGGCGCGCACAGGATCCACACCGTCTGCTCCGGAGGCTCTTCGAGCGCTTTCAGGAGCACGTTGGAGGTGCGCTCGACCATGCGGTCGGCGTCTTCGACGACGATGACCCGATAGCGGCCGGCGGAGGGGGCGAAGTAAGAGCGCTCGACGAGACCGCGAGCCTCGGCGATCGTGATGATGACCTTGTCGGTGCGCAAGGCGGTGACATCCGGATGGGTGCCTGCGAGCACCTGCCGCATGACGGTCTCGTCGTCCGGCCGATCCGCGATGAGTGCGGCCGCGAAGGCGTACGCCAGAGTCGAACGGCCGGAGCCGGGCGGTCCTGTGATCAGCCAGGCGTGCGAGAGCGCCGACGGATCGGCTGCCGCGGCACGGAGCGTGTCGACGGCAGCGTCCTGCCCCCACACATCCGCCCACGGGAAAGGGGCCGGAACGGTCTGGGGCATGCACTCAGCCTAATCGTGGCCACAGACGTCGGAAGCACGGAGAGGTGCCACCGCGCTGGTCAGTCGAGAAGGGCGCCGATTCTCGCCCTGATCTGCTCCGCGATCGCATCCGGGGCCGCTGCGGCGTCGACGACGAGGAACCTGTTCGGCTCGGCTCTCGCAAGGTCGAGGAAGGCGTCGCGGACGCGTCCGTGAAAGTCCGACTGCTCCGCCTCGAGCCGGTCGAACGGCTTGTCGGCGGAGTCCAGCCGAGCCCGCGCCTCACTGGGGGCGAGGTCGAGCAGGATCGTCAGGTCGGGCAGCGCACCCTCGGCGGCCCAGAGCGAGAGGTCGCGGATCTCCGTCGCATCGAGCACCCGACCCGCGCCCTGATACGCCACGGACGAATCGAGGTAGCGATCCTGCAGCACGATGTCGCCCCGACCGAGGGCCGGGCGTACGACGGTGGCGACATGGTGCGCCCGGTCCGCGGCGTACAGCAGAGCCTCCGCGCGCGGTGCGATGTCGCCGCGATGGTGCAGGACGATGTCGCGGATGAGCTGACCGACCTCCGAGCCGCCGGGCTCACGGGTGCGGACGACCGTACGTCCGGCCCCTTCGAGCCAGTCCGCGAGCAGGTTCGACTGTGTGGTCTTGCCCGAGCCGTCGCCGCCCTCGAGAGTGATCCACACCCCGCGGCCTGAGGTCACGAGTCCGCCTTCTCCGCTGCCTTCGCCGCGGCGTTCGCGGCACGCGTCGCGGCGGCCTTCTTCGCCGCCGCCGAACGCGCAGCGGACGTGGCGACCGTCGTCTTCTTCGCTGCAGGCTTCTTGGCCGGTGCCTTCTTCGCTGCGGGCTTCTTCGCGGGTGCCTTCTTCGCGGGTGCCTTCTTGGCGGCACCGCGCTTGGGGGCGGGGCCCTTGGCGCGCTTGTCGGCGAGCATCTGCACCGCGATCTCGAAGGTGATGTCCTCGACCTTCTGCCCACGCGGAATCGTGACGTTCGTCTCGCCGTCGGTCACGTATGCACCGAAGCGGCCGTCACGGATCCGGATCGGCTTGCCGCTGACCGGGTCGGCCTCGAACTCGGCGAGCGCGCTGGAGGCCCTGCGTCCGGCGCCGTACTTCGGCTGGGAGTAGATCTCCAGCGCCTGCTCGAGCGTCACGTCGAAGATCTGCGACTCCGACTCGAGCGATCGCGAATCGGTGCCCTTCTTCAGGTACGGTCCGAACCGCCCGTTCTGCGCCGTGATCTCATCGCCGGATTCGGGGTCGACGCCCACGACGCGCGGGAGGCTCAGCAGCTGCAGCGCCGTCTCGAGGTCGATCTCGTCGACGGACATCGAACGGAACAGCGACGCGGTGCGCGGCTTGGGAGCCGCTTCCTTCTTCGCGCCCCGCTTCGGCTTCGGCTTGTCGACGACCTCGCCGGTCGCCTCATCGACGGCGGCATCCTCCGACACGGGATCGTTCTCCTGAACGTACGGCCCGAACCGGCCGTCCTTCACGACGATGATCTTGCCGTTCTCGGGATTCTCCCCGAGAACGCGGTCACCGGCGACGGGAGCGTCGATGAGCTCCTGCGCCTTCTCGGCGGTCAGCTCGTCCGGCGCCAGGTCTTCCGGAACGTTGACGATGCGCGGCTTTGCCTCGGGATTCGCCGGGTCGGCCACCTCGAGGTACGGGCCGTACTTGCCGAAGCGCAGCGTGGCGGTGTCGGTGATGCGCGTGGAGTTCAGTGCACGGGCATCGATCTCGCCGAGGTTGTCGACGACCTGGCGCAGCCCGACGTGGGCGTCAGAGCCGAAGTAGAACGACTTGAGCCACTCGACGCGGTTCTGCTCGCCACGGGCGATCGTGTCGAGGTCGTCTTCGAGCGCAGCCGTGAAGTCGTAGTCGACGAGGTCGGCGAAATGCTCTTCGAGCAGACGCACCACGCTGAACGCGAGCCAGGTCGGCACGAGCGCCTGCCCGCGCTTGACCGCGTACCCACGGTCGAGGATCGTCTCGGGGATCGAGGCGAACGTCGACGGACGTCCGATGCCCTTCTCCTCGAGGACCTTCACGAGGGAGGCCTCGGTGTAGCGCGGCTTCGGCGTGGTGCGGTGACCCTTGGCCTCGGCATCCGACACGGCGAGCTGGTCGCCGACCGCGACGGCAGGCAACGACTGGTTCTCCGCGGCGTCGGCATCTCCGCGCTTCTCGTCGCGACCCTCCTCGTACGCCTCCAGGAAGCCCTTGAACGTGTAGACGGTTCCGGATGCCGTGAACTCGGCCTTCCTCTCCCCCGCGTCGACGGCGATGGTGACCGTCGTGGTCTCGTACTTGGCGTCGGACATCTGGCTGGCGACGGTGCGCTTCCAGATGAGGTCGTAGAGGCGCTGCTCATCGCGATCCAGCTCGGATGACAGGGAAGCCGGCGTGCGGAAGTTGTCGCCCGAGGGGCGGATGGCCTCGTGGGCCTCCTGGGCGTTCTTGCTCTTCGACTTGTAGACGCGCGGCTTCAGCGGCACCGCTGCATCGCCGTAGAGCGAGACCGCCTGGCTCCGTGCCGCCTGCACCGCCTGGGTGCTCAGCGACGTGGAGTCAGTACGCATATAGGTGATGTAGCCCTTCTCGTACAGACGCTGGGCTACACCCATGGCCTGCTTGGCTCCCATCGACAGCTTGCGGCCCGCCTCCTGCTGCATCGTGGAGGTCGTGAACGGCGCGTAGGGGCTGCGCGTTCCCGGCTTGGCCTCGACCTTGGTGACGTTCCCGGTGCCGACGGCGTCCACAGCCGCGGCGAGCGCGGTGGCCGCGGCCTCGTCGAGGATGACGACGGCCTTCTTGAGCTTGCCGTCGTCGTCGAAGTCCGAGCCGCGTGCCAGCTGGCCGCCGTCAACGCGGACGAGTCGGATCTTGAACGAGGTACCCGTCGCCGCGGCTGCCGCATCGACGTCCCAGTACTCGGCAGAGGTGAACGCCATGCGCTCGCGCTCGCGGTCGACGATGAGGCGCGTCGCGGCGGACTGCACACGACCGGCCGAGATCCCGGTCTTGACCTTGTACCAGAGCACGGGCGAGACATCCCACCCGTACAGGCGGTCGAGGATGCGGCGGGTCTCCTGCGCGTCGACGAGGTCGTGGTCGAGTTCGCGGGTGTTGCCGACGGCGGCCTGGATCGCGTCCTTGGTGATCTCGTGGAACACCATGCGCTTGACCGGGACCTTGGGCTTGAGGGTCTCCAGCAGGTGCCAGGCGATCGCCTCGCCTTCGCGGTCCTCATCAGTGGCGAGCAGGAGTTCGTCGGCGCTCTTCAGCGCACGCTTGAGCTCGGCGACCGTCTTGGTCTTCCGATCGGAGACGACGTAGTACGGGTCGAACCCGTTGTCGATGTCGATGGAGTACTTCCCGTACGCCTGCTTGTCCGCAGCCGGGATGTCCTTCTTGTCAGCGAGGTCGCGGATGTGGCCGACGGAGCTGAGCACCTCATAGCCGTCGCCGAGGTATCCCTGAATAGACCGCATCTTCGTCGGGGACTCGACGATGACGAGCTTCTTGCCTTCAGCCAAGGGTGCGTCCTTTCTTCGAAGCACACCATACACACCACTGTGTGGGGTCGTTCACAGTGAGCGAGGTCGCGCTGCCGTCGCTATCCCTCGGGTGGCCCGGCACGGGCTCGGGAGACGGCTGCGAGTCCAGCGTACGCCGCCTGCACCTCCACGGTCGCCACGAAGCCCTCGAGGACGCAGCCGGTGAGGGTCGCGCCGGCAGCGAGCGCGACCCTCTCGGCGAGTGCGCAGGGCTGCTCGGATGTGGTCACGGCACCGCTCGCCGCATCGGCAGCGGCGAGCGCCGCAGCATCGGCCGCACCCGCCGCTCGTTGCGCCGTCACGGCCGCACCTCCGACAGCGGCGAGCCCCAGGGAAATGGTGGCCGCGACCGCGAGCATGCCAGCCGCCAGCGCCGAACCGGCCATCAGAGTCCTCCCTCGAGTGCGCAGCTCGAGGCCCGCAGCGGCATGCGGATCAGCGCGCCGACGGAGACATCGACGGAGGTGGTGACGCATACGAGGTCGCCCCGGGGCGAGGACGACATCCCCGCCCCTGGCACGGCAGCATGCACCACCCGCTCTGCCGCACCGTGTCCCTCGCCACGTCCGAGAAGACGAGCCGCGTCCGCGGAGGCGTCCTGCAGCGCGACCTGGCGAGACGCCGCTCCGAGCGCCCCTGCCCCGAGAAGGAGCGCGAGCACGACGGCGGGAAGCGCGAGTGCCAGCTCCGCTGCGGCGGATCCGCGCTCGTCCGCATGTCGCGGCGTCGGCGCCCCATCGCCACCGCCAAGCTCGGTCATCGCGCGTCTCCCTGCCCACATCACGACACTGTGAGCGCGCGCCGCACGAGGTCCGTGAGGATGCCGCGGACTTCATCGGAGCGCATGATCACGACGAGGAGCCCGGCGAAGGCGACCGCGGCCATCGTGGTGATCGCGTATTCGGCTGTGGCCGCCCCGGTGTCGTCGCCGAACAGCATGGCCGCGCGGCGGCGGTCGAGCGCAGGGATGTTCTTCATGGTGTTCCTTCTTTCTCTCTGGGCGATGCGTAGGCATCGGATGGTGCTGATGGACTGTTGGCGGTCACAGGGGCATCGGAGTGGATGCGAGGACGCTGAGCAGGAGAGGCGCGACGCCGAGGAGCAGGAAGGCGGGCAGCGTGCAGATACCGAGCGGGAACAAGAGCCGTGTCGAGAGCTTCGCCGCACGGAGCTGCCCCTGGACCCTCGCGGCATGCCGGTCCTGGGCGGCCGCTGCCCGCAGGAGCTCTGCGGCAGGGACCCCTGCAGCGCGGGATAGCTCGAGCACGGCGGCGACCCGCTCGTCGCCGCCTCCGGAGACGGATGTCTGCGAGACCAGGTGCAGCGCGCGGTCGATGGAGGCGCCACCGGCGAGCGCGATCGCGACCAGTTCTGCCCGCATGCCGGGGGTGCCGGGTTCCGGCGCCGCTCTCCTCAGGAGCAGCGATGTCCACAGCCGCGCCGCCACCACGAGGAGAAGGCCGAGAATCACGCAGGCGGCCCCGAGCACACTCCCGAAGATGACACTGAGGGTGTCGAAGCCGAGCGCGAAACCGAGGAGCAGCCCGGCCATGGGCATCCAGAGCAGCAGACGCGCCGTCCCGGCCGGTTCCGCGAGAGCGATGCGCACATCATCGGCAGCAGCGGCGGCATCCCGCAACGTCTCCGCGATCATGCGGAGAACCTCGGCGAGCGGGGCCCCGACCGTCGTCGCGACCTCCCAGGCCGCGGCGAGATCGACCCAGGCCCCGCCCTCTGCTTCGATGGCGTCGAGGAGCGGGATGCCACGATCGAGCCGATCGACGACGGCGCGTGCTGGCACGTCGTCGGTGGCGGCGAGATGCCGCCACGCGACGAGGGGGACCGCTCCGGCCTGCAGCAGCACAGCCAGCGTCTGCACCGACGTCGCAGCGTCCGCTGAGGTCGCATCCCGCCGCTGCGCCGCGCGAGGAGATCGCCTCACCGCCACGGCTGCACCTCCTCGATGTCGAGCCGATCCGCTGCGATGACGAGCCGGCCCGCCTGGCGGATCCGACGGATGCCGCCGGGGGCACGGTCGAGATGGAGGACGATGGTGAATGCGCTCACTGCCTGTCGCGCGAGTGCCACCGCATCCATGCCGGCGAGGGCGCCCAGGGCTTCGAGGCGGGCGGGAACGTCACGGAGCCCGCTGGCGTGCAGGGTGCCTGCGCCGCCATCGTGTCCGGTGTTGAGTGCGGTGAGCAGCTCGCGGACCTCTTCTCCGCGACACTCGCCGACCACCAGGCGATCCGGCCGCATGCGCAGAGACTCACGGACCAGGCGGCTCAGCGTGATGCCGCCGGCGCCCTCGAGATTCGGCTGCCTCGCCTCGAGAGCGACGTGGTGCGGATGCCTCGGCCGCAGTTCGGCGACGTCTTCGATCGTCACGATGCGCTCCCCCGGCGCGACCTCGGACAGCAGAGCGGAGAGCAGCGTGGTCTTGCCCGTTCCCGTTCCCCCGGTGATGAGGATGTTCGCCCGCTCGGCCACCAGGCCGAGAAGCCAGGCCTCTTGGCGCGCATCGAACGCGCCGAGCGCAGAGAGGGATCGAAGGTCCGCGGCGCGCACCCGGGGGATTCGTATCGAGAGCGCGGTTCCTGTCGTCGACACCGGAGAGAGCACGGCATGTACACGGACGCCCGAGTCGAGGCGGACGTCGACGCAGGGCGCCTGGTCGTCGAGATGGCGTCCGCCGAGCCCGACCAGCGCGACGGCGAGGTCACGAACCTCACGCTCCGAGGCCCTCCAGGCGGCAGCCGGCTCGGCGCCATTCCCCCGGTCGACATAGAGCCCGCCCGCACCGTTCACGAACACATCGGTCACCGCGTCGTCGATGTGAGGAAGAAGCGGTCCGAACACGGGATCCAGACGGAGGGGTGCCGGCGACGTGGTCTCCTCGGATGCGAGCGAGCGCACTCCCCTGGGCTGGATGACGAAGGAATCAGGCATGACGGCGACGTTATGCGCAGTCGCGGAGGGGGAAGTCCCGAGAAATCCGGATCCTCCAGCGCCTGTGGAGAAGCCGGTTCGTCACCCCGTGGTGCAGTGCCTGGCTGCCGGCCGGACCCGAGGATGCTCCGAGGACGCAGAGAGCGCTCCCAAAGGAATGGGCGGCATCTCACGGGGGGAATGAGATGCCGCCCACGACGTTCCACGATTGGGGGAATCGGGCACGCCAAGGCCGGAATGAGAATTCGGCTGTCGTCGAGTGTACGCAAGGCGACCGTCCTGACAAAACCGGCAACACTACCGACTTTCGGCAGTATGCGCGGCGAGGCCGCAGGGATAGATTCGCCCTGACCTGGTCGCCCACCCCCACGACCATGCTCGCAAGACCCGTATGCCGCAAAGGAGCGCCTGCCGATGAGCAGCCAGATCGACCATCTTCTCGACGAGACCCGGAAGTTCGCACCGTCGGAGGAGTTCGTCGCCCAAACCATCTCGTCGCCCGAGCTCTACGAGCGGGCGGCCGCCGACCGCGAGGGCTTCTGGGGCGAGCAGTCCCGTGAGCTGGTGCACTGGCACAAGCCGTTCACGCAGGTGCTCGACTGGACCAACCCGCCATTCGCGAAGTGGTTCGACGACGGCGAGCTGAACGTCGCGTACAACTGCCTCGATCGCCACGTCGAGGCCGGCAACGGCGACCGCGTGGCGCTGCATTGGGAAGGCGAGCCCGGCGACTCGCGCCGCATCACCTACGCCGAGCTGACCGACGAGGTCAAGCGCGTCGCGAACGTGCTGGAGGGACTCGGCATCGGTCAGGGCGACCGCGTCGCGATCTACCTGCCCATGATCCCCGAGGCGATCGCCTCCATGCTGGCCGTCGCCCGCCTCGGCGCCATCCACTCCGTGGTGTTCGGAGGATTCAGCGCCGACAGCCTCCGCTCGCGCATCGACGACGCCGGCGCCAAGCTCGTCATCACGGCGGACGGCGGCTACCGCAAGGGTCGCGTCTCGGCGCTCAAGCCCGCGGTCGACCAGGCACTCGCCGACCGCGGAGACGGCGAGCAGCAGACCGTGGAGCACGTCCTGGTCGTCAAGCGCGGCGAGAACGAGGTCGACTGGATCGAAGGCCGCGACATCTGGTGGCACGACGCCGTCCCCGCAGCCTCCGCCGAGCACACAGCACAGGCCTTCCCCGCCGAGAACCCCCTCTTCATCCTCTACACCTCGGGCACCACCGGGAAGCCCAAGGGCATCCTGCACACCTCCGGCGGGTATCTGACCCAGGCGGCATACTCGCACAAGTACGTCTTCGACCTGCACCCGGAGACCGACGTGTTCTGGTGCACGGCCGACATCGGCTGGATCACCGGGCACAGCTACGTCGCCTATGGACCCCTCGCCAACGGTGCGACCCAGGTGCTCTACGAGGGGACGCCGGACGCCCCGCACCCCGGCCGCTGGTGGGAGCTCATCGAGAAGTACAAGGTGTCGATCTTCTACACCGCGCCGACCGCGATCCGCTCGTTCATGAAGATCGGCCGCAGCGTCCCCGCGAAGTTCGATCTCTCGTCGCTGCGACTGCTCGGCTCGGTGGGAGAGCCCATCAACCCCGAGGCGTGGATGTGGTACCGCGAGGTCATCGGCGCCGGCAAGACGCCGATCGTCGACACCTGGTGGCAGACCGAGACCGGCGCGATCATGGTGTCCGCCCTCCCCGGCGTGACGGAGACCAAACCGGGTTCGGCCCAGGTGCCGCTCCCCGGGATCTCGATCGACGTGGTGGACGAGCAGGGCGTCGAGGTCGGCAACGGCAGCGGCGGGCTGCTCGTGATCACCGAGCCGTGGCCGAGCATGCTCCGCGGTATCTGGGGCGACCCCGAACGGTACCGCGAGACCTACTGGGAGAAGTTCGAGGACCAGGGCTACTACTTCGCGGGCGACGGCGCGCGCCTCGACGACGACGGCGACCTGTGGCTGCTGGGCCGCGTCGACGACGTGATGAACGTCTCCGGCCACCGCCTGTCGACCGCGGAGATCGAGTCCTCCCTGGTCGCGCACGAGGCGACGGCGGAGGCCGCCGTGGTCGGAGCCTCGGACGAGACCACAGGACAGGCCGTCGTCGCCTTCGTGATCATCAAGCAGAGCTACCTCGACGCGCACTCCCCCGAGGGACTCGCCGACACCCTGCGTCGGTGGGTGAGCGACCAGATCGGCGCCATCGCCCGCCCGCGCGACGTCTACATCGTCGGGGAACTCCCCAAGACCCGGTCGGGCAAGATCATGCGCCGTCTCCTGCGCGATGTCGCCGAAGGCCGCGAGGTCGGCGACACCACGACGCTCGCGGATACCGCGGTGATGAGCGTGATCTCGGCGCAGGTGAAGTAGCGGCGGTCCCGAACGCCTCGTACCGCTGATCGCGGTGCGGGGCGTTCACCGTGCGGGTACGCTCAGCTCCCTCATCCGCTCGCGCACCGTGCGAAACACGGCGGGGTCGAACGGGAAGTCCCCGCCGTCCTCACCCACCAGCCGCATAACCTCGTCGCCGAGCGTGATGGAGAAGTTCACGATCATCCGCGCCTCGGTGGCGTGATTGGCGTCCGCCAGGCGAGCCGATGCCGGATGCGCATCGAGCCAGTTCTCGATCACGTCCTGCAGTCCGGCGCGGCTCGTCCCGGCCGCCCACGACACCGTCGTCGTCGTGCCCGGCTCCCGGGCGAAAAGCGCGAACCGCTTGCGCAGGAGTTCGTCGTCACCCTGCCCGCGGACGGTCTCCATCACGATCCACGAGGCGGCGATCACGAGGTCGTCTCGGTGCGCGCTCAAAATGCGCTCGGTGAGCACAGGGTCGTAGACCAGGGCGGATCCGAAGATCGCATGCTCGAGCGAGGGGAAGTAGTTGAAGAACGTGCTGCGCGACACCATCGCCACTTCGCAGATGCGGTCGACCGTCACGGCGTGAACGCCTTCTTCATAGGCAATTCCGACCGCGGCCTCCTCCATGGCCCGACGCGCGACGCGCATCTTCTTCTCGCGGAGCCCTTCCGTCATCGCCGTCCCTCCTCTCCCTTCATCCCACCCTAGGTCGATCTCCCTGGGTTGCGTAAAAGTTTGGACTGAGTCCATACTTAGCCACGAACCATCAGAAAGGATCGCCATGCCTCACACCGTCGCGCGACGACGTCGGAATCTGGTCTCCCCGCTACGCACCGCAGGTGTGCTGTCCGTAGCCACCGGCCTTGTCTTGGTGGGGCTGCCCGCGATCGCCAGCGCCGCGGAGTCCGAAGCAGGCCACATACTCATCACGACGACTCTCTCCGACGGGACGGCATCCGCTCCGCTCGGCGGCGCGACGGTGACCGTGCTCTCCACCGGCGAGCTCGACCAGGTCATCGCCACCGGCACCACCTCGGCAGACGGAACCGTGTCCGTGCGCATACCCGCGACGGACACCAGCTTCATCGCCGAGGCATCCTGGCCCGGTGCTGTCGGCGACCTCCTCGAACCCGTGGCGAGGAGGGAGTTCAACCCCACGCGGGGAGATGCCGTCACCGTCCCGCTGGAGGGCTCCTTCGGTGAGATCAGCGGCGCGGTGACCGCGACGTCGGATGCCTCCCCTCTCGCCGACCTCTCGGGCGCGAGCGTCACCATCCTCAGTGGCGGCACGGTAGTGCAGCGCGTCGCCGTCGTCGCAGACGGCACGTTCCGATCAGGCTCATTGCCGACGACATCCACCGACGATTACAGCATCCGCTTCGAGCCGCCCACAGGATTCATGCTCGCGGACGCGCAACCGTCGGACAATCCCGCCTTCGCGCTTCCCCGGGGCGAAGAGAGCCCCAGCCTCGTCGATGTGGCTCGCTCCTTCGCGCTCATCTCGGATACCGCAGCACCGACACCCACACCCACCCCTCCACCGACCCGGTACAGCAGGCCTACATCGCGGTCTTCCAGCGCCCGGACGA
>NZ_LBCR01000008.1:0-5290 GCF_001005635.1 Microbacterium sp. Ag1 | reverse complement strand
TAAAAGGAGTCCGGCGGTGTCCTACTCTCCCACAGGGTCCCCCCTGCAGTACCATCGGCGCTGTGAGGCTTAGCTTCCGGGTTCGGAATGTAACCGGGCGTTTCCCTCACGCTATGGCCGCCGAAACACTATTGATGTTTCAATCAAACACATAACAAAGTCATTGTTGTTATGCGGTTCTCGACCGTACATCGAGAACCACTCAGTGGACGCGTAGCACCAACAAACGGTGTGTTATCAAGTCATCGGCTTATTAGTACCAGTCAGCTGCATGCATTACTGCACTTCCACATCTGGCCTATCAACCCAGTAGTCTGGCTGGGAGCCTCTCACCCGAAGGTATGGAAATCTCATCTTGAGGCCGGCTTCCCGCTTAGATGCTTTCAGCGGTTATCCATCCCGAACGTAGCTAATCAGCGGTGCTCCTGGCGGAACAACTGACACACCAGAGGTTCGTCCAACCCGGTCCTCTCGTACTAGGGTCAGATCCTCTCAAATTTCCTACGCGCGCAGCGGATAGGGACCGAACTGTCTCACGACGTTCTAAACCCAGCTCGCGTACCGCTTTAATGGGCGAACAGCCCAACCCTTGGGACCTACTCCAGCCCCAGGATGCGACGAGCCGACATCGAGGTGCCAAACCATGCCGTCGATATGGACTCTTGGGCAAGATCAGCCTGTTATCCCCGAGGTACCTTTTATCCGTTGAGCGACAGCGCTTCCACAAGCCACTGCCGGATCACTAGTCCCGACTTTCGTCCCTGCTCGACCTGTCAGTCTCACAGTCAAGCTCCCTTGTGCACTTACACTCGACACCTGATTGCCAACCAGGTTGAGGGAACCTTTGGGCGCCTCCGTTACTTTTTGGGAGGCAACCGCCCCAGTTAAACTACCCACCAGGCACTGTCCCTGAACCGGATTACGGTTCGAAGTTAGATATCCAGAGTGACCAGAGTGGTATTTCAACAATGACTCCACACGAACTAGCGTCCATGCTTCAAAGTCTCCCACCTATCCTACACAAGCCACACCGAACACCAATACCAAGCTGTAGTAAAGGTCACGGGGTCTTTCCGTCCTGCTGCGCGTAACGAGCATCTTTACTCGTAATGCAATTTCGCCGAGTTCGCGGTTGAGACAGTTGGGAAGTCGTTACGCCATTCGTGCAGGTCGGAACTTACCCGACAAGGAATTTCGCTACCTTAGGATGGTTATAGTTACCACCGCCGTTTACTGGGGCTTAAATTCTCAGCTTCGCCTTGCGGCTAACCGGTCCTCTTAACCTTCCAGCACCGGGCAGGCGTCAGTCCGTATACATCGTCTTGCGACTTGGCACGGACCTGTGTTTTTAGTAAACAGTCGCTACCCACTAGTCTCTGCGGCCACCACACCCTTTTCGGAGTAAATCCGTATAAGTGGATGGCCCCCCTTCTCCCGAAGTTACGGGGGCATTTTGCCGAGTTCCTTAACCACGATTCTCTCGATCTCCTTGGTATTCTCTACCTGACCACCTGAGTCGGTTTGGGGTACGGGCGGCTAGAACCTCGCGTCGATGCTTTTCTTGGCAGCATAGGATCACCCACTTTTTATCCGCATCGTGTCTCAGCCTATGTGAATCGCGGATTTGCCTACGACTCGGCCTACGCACTTGCACCAGGACAACCATCGCCTGGCTTGGGCTACCTTCCTGCGTCACACCTGTTAATACGCTAACCGCACCAGAATGGGGTCGTGCGCTAGGCCCAGAGCGTCACCCCGAAGGGATCAGTCACTGGGATTCAGACACTTAGCACTACTGGATTAGCTTGGGCGGTTCTTCGCCGGTACGGGAATATCAACCCGTTGTCCATCGACTACGCCTGTCGGCCTCGCCTTAGGTCCCGACTTACCCAGGGAAGATTAGCTTGACCCTGGAACCCTTGGTCTTTCGGAGGACGTGTTTCTCACACGTCATTCGCTACTCATGCCTGCATTCTCACTCGTGTAGCCTCCACGGCTGGTTTACACCGCCGCTTCGCTGGCCACACGACGCTCTCCTACCCATCAACACGGCTGGACCACGAAGGCCTACCAATAATGTCAATGCCACAACTTCGGTGGCGTGCTTGAGCCCCGTTACATTGTCGGCGCGGAATCACTTGACCAGTGAGCTATTACGCACTCTTTCAAGGGTGGCTGCTTCTAAGCCAACCTCCTGGTTGTCACAGCAACTCCACATCCTTTCCCACTTAGCACGCGCTTTGGGACCTTAGTTGGTGGTCTGGGTTGTTTCCCTCTCGACTATGAAGCTTATCCCCCACAGTCTCACTGCTGCGCTCTCACTTACCGGCATTCGGAGTTTGGCTGACGTCAGTAACCTTGTAGGGCCCATCGGCCATCCAGTAGCTCTACCTCCGGCAAGAAACACGCAACGCTGCACCTAAATGCATTTCGGAGAGAACCAGCTATCACGAAGTTTGATTGGCCTTTCACCCCTATCCACAGCTCATCCCCTCAGTTTTCAACCTAAGTGGGTTCGGTCCTCCACACGCTCTTACACGTGCTTCAACCTGGCCATGGATAGATCACTTCGCTTCGGGTCTAGGACATGCGACTGAATCGCCCTATTCAGACTCGCTTTCGCTACGGCTACCCCACACGGGTTAACCTCGCCACATATCGCTAACTCGCAGGCTCATTCTTCAAAAGGCACGCTGTCACCCCTACTAAGGAGGCTCCAACGGTTTGTAAGCAAACGGTTTCAGGTACTATTTCACTCCCCTCCCGGGGTACTTTTCACCTTTCCCTCACGGTACTTGTCCGCTATCGGTCATCTGGGAGTATTTAGGCTTATCAGGTGGTCCTGACAGATTCACACGGGATTTCACGGGCCCCGTGCTACTTGGGATACTCTTCGCGCCAAGAGAGGCATTTCGACTACGGGGTTGGCACCCTCTATGACCGGCCTTTCAAGACCGTTCGTCTATACCTTCTTGTAACGCCGCCACCTCGGCAGAGATGACTGAAAAGTCCCACAACCCCCAACGTGCAACGCCTGCCGGCTATCACACACGCTAGGTTTAGCCTGATCCGGTTTCGCTCGCCACTACTAACGGAATCGCGGTTGCTTTCTCTTCCTGTGGGTACTGAGATGTTTCACTTCCCCACGTTCCCTCTACCCGCCCTATATATTCAGGCGGGAGTCACTAGGTCGGCACGCCGCCCAGCGGGGTTTCCCCATTCGGACACCCTCGGATCAAAACTTGCTTATCAGTTCCCCGAGGCTTATCGCAGATTGCTACGTCCTTCTTCGGCTCCAGATGCCAAGGCATCCACCGTTTGCTCTTAAAGACTTGAAATCACA
The DNA here is from genome assembly GCF_001005635.1 of Microbacterium sp. Ag1. Classification (NCBI taxonomy): domain Bacteria; kingdom Bacillati; phylum Actinomycetota; class Actinomycetes; order Micrococcales; family Microbacteriaceae; genus Microbacterium; species Microbacterium sp. Ag1. The sequence continues at coordinate 1,947 of NZ_LBCR01000008.1, read as the reverse complement.
TGAGTTTGAATCAAAAACTCGACCCCACCCGAAGGCGGAATCTGAAATTGACTAATGATCTTTAAGATCATCTTGTGCAACAACCCGAAGGCTGTTGCAAGATGCTCGCGTCCACTGTGTAGTTCTCAAAGTACGGGCGGTGCCCCAATCCACTTCCCCACAAACATGGAGAAACAGAAAGAGGCCCAGAGGTTCAGACCAGATCCCAAAGGATCCGCATCCGGTCCCTCAGGACCCAACAGCGTGCAGGCACCGGTCCCCTCACCCAGAACCTTCCAACCACCGAAGCGGCGTACTAGTTCCGAGATCAGATCTCGATGCCATGTCAAATGTTCCACCCATGAGCTCCGGTCGAGAACGTGTGTCTCGAATCCGGCTCTGTCACCCCAAGGGGTGCAGTGCTCCTTAGAAAGGAGGTGATCCAGCCGCACCTTCCGGTACGGCTACCTTGTTACGACTTAGTCCTAATTACCGATCCCACCTTCGACGGCTCCCTCCACAAGGGTTAGGCCACCGGCTTCAGGTGTTACCGACTTTCATGACTTGACGGGCGGTGTGTACAAGACCCGGGAACGTATTCACCGCAGCGTTGCTGATCTGCGATTACTAGCGACTCCGACTTCATGAGGTCGAGTTGCAGACCTCAATCCGAACTGGGACCGGCTTTTTGGGATTCGCTCCACCTCGCGGTATTGCAGCCCTTTGTACCGGCCATTGTAGCATGCGTGAAGCCCAAGACATAAGGGGCATGATGATTTGACGTCATCCCCACCTTCCTCCGAGTTGACCCCGGCAGTATCCCATGAGTTCCCACCATTACGTGCTGGCAACATAGAACGAGGGTTGCGCTCGTTGCGGGACTTAACCCAACATCTCACGACACGAGCTGACGACAACCATGCACCACCTGTTTACGAGTGTCCAAAGAGTTGACCATTTCTGGCCCGTTCTCGTATATGTCAAGCCTTGGTAAGGTTCTTCGCGTTGCATCGAATTAATCCGCATGCTCCGCCGCTTGTGCGGGTCCCCGTCAATTCCTTTGAGTTTTAGCCTTGCGGCCGTACTCCCCAGGCGGGGAACTTAATGCGTTAGCTGCGTCACGGAATCCGTGGAATGGACCCCACAACTAGTTCCCAACGTTTACGGGGTGGACTACCAGGGTATCTAAGCCTGTTTGCTCCCCACCCTTTCGCTCCTCAGCGTCAGTTACGGCCCAGAGATCTGCCTTCGCCATCGGTGTTCCTCCTGATATCTGCGCATTCCACCGCTACACCAGGAATTCCAATCTCCCCTACCGCACTCTAGTCTGCCCGTACCCACTGCAGGCCGGAGGTTGAGCCTCCGGATTTCACAGCAGACGCGACAAACCGCCTACGAGCTCTTTACGCCCAATAATTCCGGATAACGCTTGCGCCCTACGTATTACCGCGGCTGCTGGCACGTAGTTAGCCGGCGCTTTTTCTGCAGGTACCGTCACTTTCGCTTCTTCCCTGCTAAAAGAGGTTTACAACCCGAAGGCCGTCGTCCCTCACGCGGCGTTGCTGCATCAGGCTTGCGCCCATTGTGCAATATTCCCCACTGCTGCCTCCCGTAGGAGTCTGGGCCGTGTCTCAGTCCCAGTGTGGCCGGTCACCCTCTCAGGCCGGCTACCCGTCGACGCCTTGGTGAGCCATTACCTCACCAACAAGCTGATAGGCCGCGAGCCCATCCCCAACCGAAATTCTTTCCAGACGCAGACCATGCGGTCACGTCACATATCCAGTATTAGACGCCGTTTCCAGCGCTTATCCCAGAGTCAGGGGCAGGTTGCTCACGTGTTACTCACCCGTTCGCCACTGATCCCACAGAGCAAGCTCCGTGTTCACCGTTCGACTTGCATGTGTTAAGCACGCCGCCAGCGTTCATCCTGAGCCAGGATCAAACTCTCCGTAAAAAAGAAATGCATAC
>NZ_LBCR01000025.1:0-156584 GCF_001005635.1 Microbacterium sp. Ag1 | reverse complement strand
CTCGGTGTCGACCTTGTCGGTGGAGATCTCCAGAAGAGCCTCGTCTACGGCGACGCTGTCGCCGACCTGCTTGAGCCACCGGGTGACGGTGCCCTCGGTGACGCTCTCGCCCAGCTCGGGGAGCACGATGTCGGTGGCGTCGCCAGCGGGTGCGGCAGGAGCGGCCTCTGCGGCGGGCGCCGGTGCTTCTGCCGACGGTGCGGGAGCAGCCGGAGCGGTGTTCTCCGCAGGTGCGGCCTGCGCGGGGGCAGCCTCCGCGGGTGCGGTCTCGGCTTCAGGTGCCGCGGCTGCGGGCGCGTCCGCGGCGGGAGCCGCTCCGCTGCCGTCGCCGATGCGCGCGAGGAGCGCGCCGACCTCGACGGTCTCGTCTTCGGCCACGAGGATCTCCTCGATCACACCGCTGACGGGGGAGGGGATCTCGGTGTCGACCTTGTCGGTCGAGATCTCGAGCAGGCCCTCGTCCGCCTGCACGGTGTCTCCCACCTGCTTGAGCCAGCGGGTGACCGTACCCTCTGTGACGCTCTCGCCGAGAGCGGGGAGGACGACGGATGTGCTCATGACTGAGTCTCCTTCAAGAAGTTGTATGACGCTTGTCTAGCTTAGTGACTCGGGCACCGGTTGGTGCTCAGAGGGCGTGCAGGGGCTTGCCGGCCAGGGCGAGGAAGGCTTCCCCGAGGGCCTCGCTCTGGGTCGGGTGGGCGTGGATCAGGGGCGCGATGTCCTCCGGGTGCGCCTCCCAGGCGACGGCGAGCTGTCCTTCCGTGATGAGCTCGCCGACGCGGTCGCCGAGCAGGTGGACGCCGACGACGGGGCCGTCCTTGAGGCGGACGACCTTCACGAGCCCGCCCGTCCCGATGATCTCGCTCTTGCCGTTGCCGGCGAGGTTGTACTCGTAGGCGATGACCGCGTCGGCACCGTGTGCGGCGACCGCTGCCTCTTCGGTCACCCCGACCGAAGCGACCTCCGGGCTCGAGTACGTGACCTTGGGGATCTGTGAGTCGGGGATGTTCACGGGGGACAGCCCCGCGATGCGCTCGGCGACGGCGATGCCCTGTTGGAATCCGCGATGTGCGAGCTGCAGACCGGGCACGATGTCTCCGACCGCCCACACGCCAGGGACTCCGGTGCGCAGGTTGTCATCGACGGTCACGAAACCGCGGTCGAGCGTCACGCCAGCCTCCTCGAATCCGAGGTCGGAGGTGACCGGACCGCGCCCGACGGCCACGAGGAGGTAGTCGGCCGTGAACTCCTTGCCGTCTTCGAGGGTCACGGTGACGGATGTCTCATCCTGGACCGCACCCTGGAATCGGGTTCCGAGGGAGTACTGGATGCCGCGGCGCCGGAACGCACGCTCCAGACCCTTGCTGAGAGCGATGTCCTCATTCGGGACGAGGTGCGGCAGAGCCTCGATGATCGTGACCTCGGACCCGAACGACCGCCACACGCTCGCGAACTCGACCCCGATCACGCCGCCGCCGAGGATCAGTACGCGCTCGGGGATCACGTCGAGGGCGAGTGCCTGCTCGCTCGTGAGGATCCGCCCGCCGATCTCCAGGCCGGGAAGCGAGCGGCTGTACGAGCCGGTCGCGAGCACGACGTCCGTGCCCACGTACACGTCGTCTCCGACGCTGACGCTGTGGTCGGGGTTCAGGCGGCCGAGTCCGCTGACGGTGGTGATCCCACGCGCCTTGACCAGCCCCTCCAGTCCCTTGAACTTCTTGGCGACGATGCCTTCGCGGTACGTGCGCACCCCCGCCGGATCGATGCCCTCCAGGCTCGCGGTGACGCCGACGGACGCGGCATCGCGCACGTGCTCGGCCACCTCTGCGGCATGCAGCAGCGCTTTGGTCGGTATGCATCCCCGGTGCAGGCAGGTTCCGCCGACCTTGTCCTTCTCGATCAGCGCCACGGACTTGCCGAGCTCGCTCGCGCGCAACGCCGCGGCATAACCGCCGCTGCCGCCGCCCAGGACGACGATGTCGAAGGTGTGGGTTGTCATAGGTCATGCCTCCGTGTGGGATGCTGCGGCGAAGGCGACGATCGATCGGACCATCGCCCCCGTTGGGCCCTTCTCGGTGAAGCCGTACGGGTCGCCGGCGTGTTCGCCGGATCCCGCGATGTCGAGGTGCACCCACGGGATGCGCGGGGCGTCCTCGGCGTCAGAGGTGCGACCGACGAAGCGGCGCAGGAACAGGCCTGCGTAGGACGCACCGCCCATCCTGTCGCCCATGTTCGCGTTCTGCAGGTCGGCGATGGGGGACTCGAGCGATTCCTCCATGTAGTCCGGCAGCGGCATGTGCCACGCCGGCTCGTCGACCCGAGCGGTCGCCGACATGAACGAGGACACAGTGTCGACGTCGCCGAAGACGCCGGTGTGCCGGTGGCCCAGCGCGGCGACGATGGCGCCGGTGAGAGTCGCCACGTCGATGATGACGTCCGGGTTCTCACGGCTCGCGGCGACGAGACCGTCGGCGAGCACGAGTCGCCCCTCGGCGTCGGTGTTCTGGACCTCGACGGTGCTCCCGTCGAGGATGCGGATGACATCGCCAGGGCGCAGCGCGCGCCCCGACGGCATGTTGTCGGTGATGCACAGCCACGCGGTCACGCGGACCGGGAGGCCCAGTGTGGCGATGGCGCGGATCGCGGCGAGAGAGGTCGCCGCGCCGGCCATGTCGAACTTCATGCCGACCATCGAGGCAGCCGGCTTCAGGGAAAGGCCACCGGTGTCGAACGTGATCCCCTTGCCGACCAGGGCGATGTGCCGTGAGGCGTCGGCGGGGGAGTAGTCGAGACGGACGAGACGCGGAGGGCGATCCGACCCCTGACCGACGCCGAGGATGCCGCCGAAGCCCTGCTCGGCAAGAGCCTTCTCGTCGAGGATCTCGACCGTGACGTCGAGGTCGGCCACGCTGTCGGCGGCGCTCTGCGCGAGCTGTGCCGGACTCTGCCACTCTGCGGGCACGTTCACGAGATCCTTGATGAGCGCTACCGCGTCTCCCAGGACCTGTGCGTATTCGACGTCGTCGTCGTCGACCGCGGCATGGAGCGTGATCGACGTGGCGCGCCCCTTGCCCTTCTCCGTGCGGTAGCCGTCGAACTTGTGCCCGCCGAGCACCGCACCCTCGGCCGCCGCAGCGGCGAACGACTCGAGGCCGTCGGCGAGAGCCACCGCGACGTGCTCGAAGCCGGTGAGCGTACGCAGCGCCGTACCTGCCGCGTTGCGCACGGCAGCAGCGTCCGGCGAGCTGCCGACGCCGACCACCGCGAACGGCGAAGACGTCACCTCGGGGACGAACACGCGGGTGAACGATCCGACTGAACCGGTGAATCCGACGCCGGCCAGCGCATCGGCGAGTCCGGGGTAGCCGGCCAGTGACTCCGCCGAATCGGGGAGAGCGGCGACGATGAGCACTGCGGCATCTGCAGCGCTTCCGGGGAACTGATCGGTGGTGTGCGAGAGCACGGGAAGCGTCATGCCTCCATCCTAGGATCTCCGCCACACCATGGTCGTCCGCCCACTCTGCGCGTGTTCGCTCTCAGCATGATGCGCCGCGCCCCGGGGTAGGCGGCTGCTCGTAGCATGGACACATGCCCTTCTCCGGTGAGATCCATGAACGCGTCGCGAATGCGCCGACAGTGCCGCACGGCCTGCCGTTGGTGCTGCTTCTGACCGGTTTCACGGACGCGGGAAGCGCCGTCTCCGGCTTGATCGATCACCTTCGGGAGACCGCATCCCCTGAGCCCGTCGTCGTGTTCGACAACGACGCACTGCTCGACTATCGGGCGCGCCGCCCTGTGATCTCCTTCGACCAGGACCACCTGACCGAGTTCAAGCCGCCGAGGCTCGAACTGTCGCTCGCGACGGACGCACTCGGTCGTCCGTTCCTGCTGCTCGCCGGATACGAGCCGGATTTCGCATGGAATCGTTTCGCGAGCACGGTGCTCGCCCTCGCGGCGGAGTTCGAGGTCTCGGGACTGCACTGGGTGCACTCGATCGCGATGCCCGTTCCGCACACGCGTCCGATCGGCACGACGGTCAGCGGGAATCGGCGTGACCTGACCGTGGCGCACTCCGTATGGCGTCCGCGCACGCAGGTGCCTGCGACCGCCGGTCACCTCCTCGAGTTCCGATTCGTCGAGCGTGGGGATGCCTCGGTGGGCTTCGTCCTGCTCGTGCCGCATTACCTCGCGGAGACGGAGAACCCCGATGCCGTCATCGCGGCAGCGGAGCGTCTGATGGCGTCGACGGGACTCGTCCTCATCCTGGATTCCGTCCTGGAGCGCCGCGAGGACTATCTGGCACGCGTCGATGAGCAGGTCTCCGGGAACGACGAGCTGCAGCAGATGGTCCACAACCTCGAGCGCCGGTACGACGCCTACATGGCGGGGCGCAACCCCGACGACGACTCCTACGACGAGGGAGGTTTCAGCGAAAGGGACCTCCCGAGCGCCGATGAGCTCGCGGCCGAGTTGGAGCGTTACCTGGCCTCTCGGCCGTCCGGCGACGAAGACAAGCCGGGCCGCGGCTGAGGTGGCGCGCAGCGGGATTCGCGCGAAGTTCGCCGGAATGCGTCCGCATCGCCACACGTGTGCGATACTAGGACTCTGACCCGTTGTCAATCAGTGTTTTCGAGCACTGGACTTGACAAGGGTCTTACTAGTGTCCGAAATGTCCCGGGGCTACACAGCAGCTCCGTGAAAGGCGAAACGTGACTCCTGCCACGACGAAGAACACCCGGACGAAGAAGGCTGCCGAAGAGACGACCGCCGACGCTCCGGTCGAGACCGATGCGCCCGAGAAGCCCGCGCCCCTGAGCGCGGCGAAGCGTGCTGCCGCGAAGCGCGCCCCCGTCAAGAAGAAGAAGTCCGAGGACGTCGTCGAAGAAGACGAGTCTCCCGCAGCTGCTGCTGTCGAGGAGGACGAAGACGAGGATGCGAAGCCGGCCTTCACCGAGCCGCTGCCGACCGGCGCGATCGTCATCTCGTCCAAGGACGACGAAGAGGTCCCGGTCTACTCGACGCAGATCACGGGAGCGACGGCCGACCCGGTCAAGGACTACCTGAAGCAGATCGGAAAGGTCGCACTGCTGAACGCGGCCGAAGAGGTCGAGCTCGCGATGCGCATCGAGGCAGGTCTCTTCGCCGAGGAGAAGCTGTCGGCGATGACCCCGGCCGAGAAGACGAGCCAGCTCGGTCTTGACCTGCAGTGGGTCGCCCGTGACGGCCAGCGCGCGAAGAGCCACCTGCTCGGCGCGAACCTCCGTCTCGTCGTCTCCCTCGCCAAGCGCTACACCGGTCGCGGTATGCAGTTCCTGGATCTGATCCAGGAGGGCAACCTCGGTCTCATCCGCGCCGTCGAGAAGTTCGACTACACGAAGGGCTTCAAGTTCTCGACCTACGCCACCTGGTGGATCCGGCAGGCGATCACCCGTGCCATGGCCGACCAGGCCCGCACGATCCGCATCCCGGTGCACATGGTCGAGGTCATCAACAAGCTCGCCCGCGTGCAGCGGCAGATGCTGCAGGATCTCGGTCGCGAGCCCACTCCGGAAGAGCTGAGCCGCGAGCTCGACATGACCCCGGAGAAGGTCGTGGAGGTGCAGAAGTACGGCCGCGAGCCGATCTCACTGCACACCCCGCTCGGCGAAGACGGCGACAGCGAGTTCGGTGACCTCATCGAGGACACCGAGGCCGTGGTCCCCGCCGACGCCGTGGGCTTCACGATGCTGCAGCGTCAGCTCGAGCAGCTCCTCGACTCGCTCTCCGAGCGCGAAGCCGGAGTGATCCGGATGCGCTTCGGACTGGGCGACGGTCAGCCGAAGACGCTCGACCAGATCGGTGACACGTTCGGCGTGACGCGTGAGCGCATCCGCCAGATCGAGTCGAAGACGATGGCCAAGCTGCGTCACCCGAGCCGCTCGCAGTCCCTGCGGGACTACCTCGAATGAGCCAGGCGAACGACGGCAAGGCCCTCGAGGCGAGTGTCGACGGCAAGAGCTATGCGCGCATCCCGCTGCGCACCCGCGTGGTCATGCCGCAGGACGACCTGAACGCGATCATCAGCGAGTACGCGAAGGATGCCGTCCAGCCGGGCGACCTCCTCTTCGTGACCGAGAAGATCGTGGCCATCACGCAGGGGCGGTCCTACCGCCTCGACGAGATCAAGCCCCGGAAGCTCGCGCTCTTCCTCTCGAAGTACGTCACTCGCACGCCCTACGGCATCGGTCTCGGCATGCCGGAGACGATGGAGATGGCCTTGCGGGAGTGCGGTACTCCGCGCATCCTGTTCGCCTCCGCAGTCGCAGCCGTGACCAAGGCTTTCGGCCGTCGCGGCGACTTCTACCGCATCGCCGGCGACAAGGCACGGGCGATCGACGGTCCGACCAAGCACACCATTCCTCCGTACAACGAGGCCGTGGTGCTCGGCCCCAAGGATCCCGATGGCGTGGCGGCTCGTCTGAAGGCGCTCATAGGAGGCCAGGCAGAGGTCGCCGTCGTGGACATCAACGACCTCGGCGGGAACATCCTCGGCTCGACTCTCGACAAGGCGGGCGAGCAGCGTCTCGTCAGGATCCTCGGCGACAACCCGCTCGGTCAGGGGCTGGAGTCGACGCCGCTCGGCATCGTTCGCGAAGTCTGAGCCCTCCACGAAGAATGCCCCCGGATCTCTCCGGGGGCATTCTCGTCTCTGCGCTTCTCAGAAGCCGATGACCTCGCGGTAGCGGGGCTTGTGGCCGGTGCGGATACCGGTCACGCTGGGCTTGTTCTCGTAGACTCCCGCGCCCCAGTTGCCCTCGACGAGGACCGGCCCGTCGGGGGAGACGACGATGTCCCAGCCGACGTACTGCACCTGAGGCACGACCCGGGCGACCTGATCGATGAAGGCGCGTACCTCGTCCATGTAGGGCAGCTGGAAGTCGGCGATGCGGAAGCCCGAGTCCGGGTGCGTCTCATGGACGTGGCCGTGGGAGTCGTAACCGGCGCCGACCGCGTGGCCGTTCTCGTCGAGCATGGTGTAGAACCCGCCGAACGTCATCTGGTCGCTCACGGCGCCGCGGCCGAACTTCTGAGCCATGGCGAGGATGTGAGCCTTCTCGCCGTCGAAGAACGCGGTGATGCGGGTGGTGTTCACCGTGCCGGGGCAGACGGCCGCCAGTGCATCGTGCTGACGGATGACCTCCTCGATGAGGAGCTCGCCTCGAGCCAGCAACCCGCGGTGGAACTCGTCCCAGTCCTCGATCTCGGCGGCGTGATAGCGATGCACTCCGGTGCCGGCCTGTCCCACCGGCTCCTTCGTGACGATCGTGCCGAGACGCTGGGTGAGTTCGCGCACGGCCTCGGCGTTCCCCTCCTCGACCACCATCCACTCGCGCTTCAGGAACGGAGAGAACTGCTTGTCGAACTCGACCTTGTCCTGGAAGATCCAGCGGTAGTCGGGGTGATCGTAGCGCTGCGAGAGCTGGTTCGAGACCGGATGGGTCATGTACGTGTCGCGCTCGGCCCTCGTGAGCATGGCGAAGTCGTAGTCGATGTAGTCCTGGAAACCGACGTTGTGACGGGCAGCCGACCAGAGCATGTCGACGACGATCGCCGGCACGGCTCTGTGGTGCTGAGCGGAGGCCTCCTTGGCGCGTTCCACCACCGATCCGACGTCGATGCGGCGGGCACGTCCCATCAGATAGCGGATGCGGGGCGCGAGGGAAAGTCGAGACATGAGGCTCCAGGGTCGGGGTCCCCTCCAGTCTACGGGGGCGGGCGAGGTCGACCTGGGAGCCGGAAGCTAGGCTGGAGGGCGTGTGTGAGACGACTTCCAGCTCCCTGCCACGAGCCATGATCTCCCGCGCGGCACTGGCCGCGGGAGCCTCGGCAGCGGTGTCTGCCGGTGGAACGGTCGCCGACCTCAGGCGCGATGCCTGGGGACACGGCGTCCTCGCCGTCGCCCAGGTCGTGACCGCCGCCGGTGCGGAACGCGTCATCGTCGACGCGCAGGGCGAGGTCGAGGCACTGCAGCTCGAGGGCATCCGTGGCGTCACCACCGGTGACCCCGACATCGACCCCAACCTCCTCTACGGTCTCCCCGACGAGAAGGGTCAGCTCGCGGCTCGGCCGGTTATGCGGCTGGCAGGGCGGGTGCTGTCCACCAAGCGGCTCCGGCCAGGGGATGCCGTCTCTTACGGCTACACGTATCGAGCGGAGAAGGAGACCACTGTCGCACTCGTGACGGGCGGCTACGCTCAGGGCATCGTGCGCGCACTCGGCAATCACGCGACCGTGGAGATCCGGGAGACGTCGATGCCCATCGTGGGGCGCGTCGCCATGGACGTGTGCGTCGTAGACCTCCAGGGCGCAGACATCGATGTCGACAGCGAGGTCACCTACTTCGGAGGCACCGGTCCGGCAGCATCCGGAGTCACACGTTGGGCGGACATCACCGGGATGACTGCAGCTGAGCTGGTCGCCGTCGCCGGCGCCCACGCCGTGAGGGGGTGGGAAGCGTGAGCCGCCCCGAGGTGCGCCTGAGCAGCAGTATCTTTCGCGCGAACATCGAGGCAGTGCGTGACCGTGTGGCCCCGTCCGCGCTGATGCTCGTGGTCAAGGACGACGCGTACGCGCACGGCCTCTCCTGGGCGGTGAGGGCTGCGGTGGAGGCCGGGATCGACTGGTTCGGCAGCTATGACATCCGCACCGGACTCTCCGTCCGCAGACTCGCAGGCGGCGACGCCAGGATCTTCGCCTGGGCGACGTCGACGGACTCGGAGATAGACGATGCGCTGATGCAGCGCCTCGATCTCGGTGTCGGGACCACCGACTACCTCAGACGGATCATCGCGCGGGCCGAGGCGCTCGGAACGACGGCGCGCGTGCACCTGAAGATCGACACGGGTCTGCACCGCAACGGCATCCTGCCGGAGGACTGGGCATCGGCCGTCGACGAAGCGAGACGGGCCGAGCGGGCCGGTGCGCTCGAACTCGAAGGCGTGTGGAGCCACATCGCGGAAGCGAGCGACGAGGATGATGACATCGCGCAAGCCGCTTTCCTCGATGCGGTGCGTATCGTTGGCGAGACCGGATCGGTCCCCGCGGCACTGCACCTGACCGCATCCGCGGCATCGTGGTGGCGTCCCGAACTGCGCGGAACGGTCTCGCGCATCGGGGCGTTCTGCTACGGCATCCGGTCGGCAGAGGGGCCGGAGCTCGAGGGAGTCCGCCCAGCGGCGAGCCTCGTCGCAAAGGTGTCCGCGGTCGACGGGGATCGTGTGACGATCAGCCTCGGCAGCTTCGACGGGCTTCCCTCCACGCTCTCGGGGAGCCTGGTCGGGACACCGGAAGGAGCCAGGACTCTCGTCTCCATCGGCCACACCTCATCGACAGTCGACGGATGGCGCGGCGCTGAGGTGGGTGCGGAGGTCGTCGTCTTCGGCGCAGGCGTGCAGGGAGAAGCGTCGGCGACGACCCTCGCCGAGCGGATAGACACCGTGGGAGAAGAGATCCTCACCCGGCTCACACCGCGTGTGCGAAGAGTCGTCGCCGACTGACCGTCATCGGCTGATCTCGTGCCCGCCGACCGGTTCAGCGGACCGCGGTCGACAGACCGGGATCAGCGGAGCCCTCAGACCGTCTCGATGAGACGCGCGGTCTCGTCATGCCAGCTGGTGGCGATGCTGCGGAGCTTCTCTTCGTACTTGCGGCCGTGGTGGGCGCAGAACAGGAGCTCGGATCCGTTGACCTCAGCGGCGATGTACGCCTGAGCGCCGCACGAATCACAGCGATCCATGGCGGTCAGACGGAACTCGACAATGGAGGTGTCACGTTCGGTCGTTGCATTCATCTCGGTGCCTCCTCGGGTGTCGGCTTCGCTGAGCGATGTGGTCAATACAACCACGCGCCACCTGTACGCATGCCCGGTTTGCGGCGTGTTTCGCTCAGCGCGTACGCGTCGTTTCCCGACTGGCTTCGCGCGGGGAGTGTCTGCGGAGTAGAGGCAGCTCGCGAGATTAGACTCGGAGATTGTGAATGCCGAGTACTCCGCCCATCATCTCCAGGTGCTTGAAGGCCTCGAAGCCGTCCGCAAGCGGCCCGGGATGTACATCGGGTCGAACGGGTCGCCCGGCCTCATGCACTGCATGTGGGAGATCATCGACAACTCGGTAGACGAGGCGGTCGCGGGCAACGGGACCAAGATCGATATCATCCTGCACGCCGATGGCAGCGTCGAGGTCCACGACCGCGGACGTGGTATCCCGGTCGACGTGGAACCGCGCACCGGCCTGACCGGCGTCGAGGTCGTTTATACCAAGCTGCACGCAGGCGGGAAGTTCGGAGGTGGGTCGTACGCCGCCTCCGGCGGCCTGCACGGCGTCGGCGCCTCCGTGGTGAATGCTCTCTCCGAGCGCCTCGACGTCGAGGTCGACCGTAGCGGCAAGACTTACGCGATGTCCTTCCACCGCGGGGAGCCCGGCATCTTCGCCGATTCCGGTGAGAAGCGGCCGGATGCGCCGTTCACTCCTTTCCAGGAGAACAGCGAGTTGCGCGTGATCGGCAAAGCTCCCCGGGGCGTGACCGGTACCCGTGTCCGCTACTGGGCCGACCGTCAGATCTTCACCAAGGACGCGGCGTTCCAGCTCTCCGAGCTCGAGACCCGGGCCCGACAGACAGCCTTCCTGGTGCCTGGCCTGGAGATCCTCGTCAAGGACGAGCGTGCGGCGGGTCAGGTCGTCCCCGTGCCCGACTCCGATGGCGAGACGACCACTCTCGGACCCACCGAGACCTCCTACCTGTACGAGGGCGGAATCTCCGAATTCGTCGACTACCTCGCGATCGACCCGCCGATCACGGACAACTGGCGCATTCAGGGAGAGGGCACGTTCAAGGAGACCGTGCCCGTCCTGCAGCCGGACGGGCACATGGTCGCGACCGAGGTGGAGCGGGTGTGCGCCGTCGACATCGCGCTGCGGTGGGGGACCGGTTACGACACCAAGATCCGCTCGTTCGTCAACATCATCTCCACGCCGAAGGGCGGCACGCACCAGCAGGGCTTCGAGCAGGAGCTGCTCAAGGTGCTCCGCGCGCAGGTGGAGCAGAACGCCCGACGTCTGAAGGTCGGCAACGACAAGCTCGAGAAGGACGATGTGCTCGCCGGGCTGACGGCCGTCCTCACGGTGAACGTGCCCGAACCGCAGTTCGAGGGTCAGACGAAGGAGATCCTCGGAACCCCCGCCGTGCGGCAGATCGTGGCTCAGGTGCTCCGCAAGGACCTGGCTGAGCGCTTCGGCTCGACCAAGCGCGACGACAAGATCCAGGCGTCGCAGCTGCTCGACAAGGTCGTCTCGGAGATGAAGGCCCGCGTCTCGGCGCGCGCACACAAGGAGACCCAGCGCCGTAAGAACGCGCTCGAGTCCTCGACTCTTCCGACGAAGCTCGTCGACTGCCGCACGAACGACGTCGAACGCAGCGAGCTCTTCATCGTGGAGGGCGACTCGGCCCTCGGCACCGCGAAGAACGCGCGCAACAGCGAGTTCCAGGCGCTGCTGCCCATCCGGGGCAAGATCCTCAACGTGCAGAAGGCATCCGTGGGCGACATGCTCTCGAACACCGAGTGCGCGTCGATCATCCAGGTGATCGGTGCAGGCTCCGGTCGGACGTTCGACATCGACGCAGCCCGCTACGGCAAGATCATCCTCATGAGCGACGCCGATGTCGACGGCGCGCACATCCGCACCCTGCTGCTGACCCTGTTCTTCCGCTACATGCGGCCGTTGATCGAGCATGGTCGCGTGTTCGCCGCCGTGCCGCCTCTGCACCGGATCATCGTGATCAATCCGGGGTCGAAACCCAACGAGACGATCTACACGTACAGCGAGCAGGAGATGCACGCGTTGTTGGCGAAGCTCCGCAAGGCGGGCAAGCGCTGGCACGAGCCGATCCAGCGCTACAAGGGCCTCGGAGAGATGGACGCCGAGCAGCTGGCGAACACCACCATGGACAGGTCGGGTCGTCTGCTGCGTCGCGTGCGGATGGAGGACGCGGAAGCCGCCGGGCGCGTGTTCGAGCTCCTCATGGGGAACGAGGTGGCTCCGCGCCGCGAGTTCATCATCGACTCCTCCGACCGATTGTCGCGCGAGTCGATCGACGCCTGAGACGTCAGAAGAGAGAAAGCCGGCCCGGTGCAGACCGGGCCGGCTTCCTTTCGCTCTCACGCGGTCGGACCGCTCGCCTGTGCTCAGACCAGTGTGCGGCCGATACTGCCGATGACACCTTCGACGGGCTGGCCGGACGCGTCGCGGCGTGCTCCGTTCTCCGGAAGCTTGCGGACCGCGCCTGTCGGATCGACGGCGAGCGGCGGGTTGGGTCCGACCCATGCGACCGTCAGTCGGTCCTCACCCTTCAAGAACGCATGGGCGCGGACGCCTCCGGTGGCACGCCCCTTGGCTGGATACTCCGCGAAGGACGACACCTTGGCGCGCCCGGGCTCTGTGCCGGGAAGAGCGCTGTCGCCTCCGGATACCGTGGCGACGACGGATTCCGCGGCCGGATCGACGACGCCGAAGAAGAGCACTGATGCGCCGGAGCCGAGCTTGACCCCGGCCATTCCGCCCGCCGGGGCGCCTTGCGGGCGCACAGCGGAAGCCGGGAAGTGCAGCAGCTGCGCGTCGGTCGTGACGAACACCAGCTCCGCGTCGTCCGGTGCCTCTGCCGCCCCGACCACCGAATCGCCCTGTTTCAGGCCGATGACCTCGAGGTCAGGACGCACGGGGAGGCTGGAAGGGACGATGCGCTTGACCGTGCCCTGAGCGGTGCCGAGCGCGATCGGAGTCTCGCTGTCGAAACGCACGAAACCCAGAACGCGCTCGCCCTTGGTCGTGATGCCGAGGTAGTCGCGCAGGGGAGTACCGGCGGCGAGCTGCACCGACGTCGCCGGCACGGACGGGAGGTCGACGGGGGAGAAGCGGACGACGCGACCGAGGTTGGTCAGAGCCCCGATCTCGGCGCGGACGGTGGTCTCGACGGTGGTCAGGATCGCATCGTGCTTGCTGCGACGTGCAGGGACGGTGAGTTCCTGGCCCTCGCCGAGGTCGACGCGGACGGTACGTCCCGTGGTCGAGAGCACGAGCACGGTGGGCGCATCGGCGATCTGCAGATCGACCGCACCCTTGGTCGCTCGGGGCTTGGGCGGAGCCGCGTTCATCAGGAGTGTGCGCCGCGGTGTTCCGTATGCATCGGCTGCGGCGTCGAGCTCCTTGGCGACCGCGGCGCGGAGCAGAGTCGGGCTGTCGAGCAGTTCCCGCAGTGCGGCGATCTCCGCCAGCAACGCATCGCGTTCGGACTCCAGCTCGATACGCGAGAACTTGGTCAGACGGCGCAGGCGCAACTCGAGGATGTACTCCGCCTGGAGCTCGCTCAGATCGAAGACGGAGCGCAGTCGCGTGCGGGCCTGCTCCGAGTCATCGGAGGAGCGGATGACCTGGATGACCTCGTCGATGTCGAGGATCGCGATGAGCAGACCCTCCACCAGGTGCAGACGCTCCTCGCGCCGCTTCAGACGGTATCGGCTGCGGCGGGTGATGACCTCGAGACGGTGACCGACGTAGACGCTCAGCATCTCCTTGAGGCCCAGCGTGCGCGGCTGGCCATCGACCAGGGCGACGTTGTTGATGCTGAACGAGTCCTCCAGCGGAGTCAACCGGTAGAGCTGCTCGAGCACGGCGTTCGGGTCGAAGCCGGTCTTGATGCCGATCGCGACGCGCAGTCCGTGGTTGCGGTCGGTGAGGTCGGTGACGTCGCTGATGCCCTGCAGCTTCTTCGACTGCACCGCATCCCGGATCTTCTCCAGCAGGCGCTCGGGTCCCACCATGTACGGCAGCTCGGACACGATGATGCCGGTACGCCGCGGGCCGAGCGGCTCGATGGAGGTCTTGCCCCGCACCTTGAGGGCGCCGCGTCCGTTCGTGTACGCGTCCTTGACACCGTCGAGTCCCATCAGGATCCCGCCGGAGGGGAAGTCAGGTCCGGGGACGAACTCCATCAGCTCCTCGGTGGTCGCATCCGGATTCTCGAGGAGATGAGTGGCCGCCGCGACAACTTCGATGAGGTTGTGCGGCGCCATGTTGGTCGCCATGCCGACGGCGATCCCACTCGCGCCGTTGACCAGCAGGTTGGGGAAGGCGGCCGGCAGCACGGCAGGCTGCTGGAACTGACCGTCGTAGTTCGGGATGAAGTCGACGACGTCCTCGTCGAGGTTCTCGGTGAGGGCCAGCGCGGCGGCGGCGAGTCGTGCCTCGGTGTATCGGGCTGCAGCGGGCCCATCGTCGAGGGAGCCGAAGTTGCCGTGCCCGTCGACCAGGGGCACACGCAGCGCCCACTCCTGCGCGAGCCGCACGAGCGCGTCATAGATCGCCGAGTCGCCGTGGGGGTGCAGCTTTCCCATGACCTCGCCGACGACGCGCGCACTCTTGACGTGGCCGCGGTCCGGACGCAGGCCCATCTCGGCCATCTGATACAGGATGCGGCGCTGCACGGGCTTCAGCCCGTCGCGCGCATCGGGCAGGGCACGCGAGTAGATCACCGAGTACGCGTATTCGAGGAACGAACCCTGCATCTCGCTGGAGAGGTCGATGTCCTGGATGCGCTCCTCGACGGGCTCGGGCGGCGGAGTTTTCGGCATGGACTTCCTGGGGGCATACGGGAGCCTGTGTCAGACTGGCTCGGATGTCCTTCATGCTACCGTCCGCGGCGCCCAGCGCCCGGAGTGTCGTCGGGGTGGCGGGCGACCTGTTCGCCGCCCTCCGAGGCGAATCCGAGGTTCTGCCGCGCGCGGACTCGGTCGTGCTCGTGGTGATCGATGGGCTCGGGGCGATCAGCCTGCGTGGCCATGCCGGACACGCGCGCTCCCTGACCGCGGGGATGGCGAAGAAGGACGTCGCCCACTCGGTGTTCCCCTCCACCACGGCGGCGGCGCTCACGAGCATCGTCACGGGTGTATGGCCGGGGGAGCACGGGCTCGTCGGTTACCGCGTGCTCGATCCCGACCGCGATGTGCTCGTCAACCAGCTCAGCGGCTGGGAGACCGACGGGATCGATCCGCTCACCTGGCAGTCGGCCCCGACGATCTTCGAGCGAGCGGCCCGCGACGGACACGAGAGTTTCGCCGTCGGGTTCGCCGGGTACGCGCACAGCGGCTTCACCAGAGCCACTCTGCGCGGTGCCGAGTTCGTTCCCGCGACGACCGCGGCCTCGCGGGTCGAAGCCGCATATGAGCTCGCTCGCGAGCACCCGGGGTCGCTCGTCTACTGTTACCTGCCGGAGGTCGACAAGGCAGGTCACAAGCACGGCATCGCCTCCCCGGAGTGGGTCGCCGCGCTGGAGGATGTCGACGCGGCGCTGTCTGCACGTGTCCCGGCGGGCGTGGGCGTCGTGGTCACCTCGGATCACGGGATGGTCGATGTGGCGCCGAACCGTCAGGTCGTCCTGGCCGAGGAGCACGTCGCGGGGATTCGCCACATCGGCGGCGAACCGCGCATGCTGCACGCGTACCTGGAGCCCGACGCGGACCGCGCGGCGGTGACGTCGAGATGGCGCGCCGACCTGGAGGGGGTGGCCGACGTGCTCACCCGCGAGGAGGCGATACGTCACGGCCTCTTCGGACCGAAGGTCACAGATGCCGCCGCATCGCGCGTCGGCGACCTGCTCGCGATCGCTCGCGGTGCCTGGGCTCTCTACGACGGTACGGCGGCCGACCAGCGCAGTCGCGGGATGGTGGGCCAGCACGGTGCGCTCACACCGGAGGAGAGACAGGTGCCGGTGATCCGGCTCGGCGCGTTCGAACGCTGACGCAGCCCCTCATCCCCGCCGCGGGTGGGGCTCAGACGAGTCGCGTCTCACTCATCGGTGCGTGCGCCGAAGACGATCTCGTCCCACGACGGCATCGCGTTCCGGCGACGGCGGCGTCCCGTGGAGTCGCCGGTGTCCGAGTTGCTGTTCTGCGGCGCGGGCTGCGGGGGCTCCGGTTCTTCATCCGGCTGCTCCAGGGCCTCGAACAGTGCGATCGGACTCTGGTCCGATCGATCCGTGTCCTCCACGTCGTCGAGCAGCGGCGCGGTCTCCCGCTGTCCGCGGCGTCGGCGTAGAGCCTCGAGGAGGTCCGCTGTCTCCGGACTCGTGGTCTGCGCGGCGGGAGCGCGCTTGATCGCCGCGTCCTGCGCTGCCGCGTCGGAGCGGGCCGGGAGCGAGGGGTCTTCCACGTCCGCTTCGGGTGCGGGTACCAGCCGCGGTCCGAACGCGCCGGAGTCGAAGCGACTCTCGTCCTTGTACGGCGAGGTCCGCTCGGCATCGACCGCTCGGAGGCGGGGGATGAGACCCTCGGGGAGCGAGCCCTGCCGAGAGAGCTGTGTCGCGTCGGCGTTCAGCGGTGAGAGCGCGCTGCGGCGAGGATCGAAGCTCCAGCGGGCGTCGTGATCGACGTCGTTGGCGGTGAACTCGAGCTTGATGGTCCAACCGGAGTCCTCCTTCCAGCTCGCCCAGCGCTCGGAGGTGGCTTCGATCTCGGCGAGCTTGGCGCGGACGGCCACACCGAACGTCGGCTGCGCGTCGGGCTCGACCTCGCTGCCGATCAGGACGGGCACGGCGAGGGCCTGTCCGATCACGTGCTCGCGCTCGGCGAGGACGGGTCCTTCGAATCGGGCCACGTCGTCGACGCTGATGCCGAGCAGCTCCGCGACCTCGGGTGCGGTGAGCCCGGCGCGGATCTGGGCCTGGATGTCGCGCGGGCTCGCAGCGAGCTTCTGGGCCGTCGGCTCGCTCTGACGGGTGGCGCGGCGGATCTCGCGCTGCAGCATGTCGTCGATGGGCAGCGCGAACCGCTCGCCCGACTCGGTCGCGAGTACGAGGACTCCTGCTTCTGTGCCGACGATGGTGACGTTTTCCATGCGAATGCCCCTCTGATGGGTGTCCGTTCATGGTGTCACGCGTGAGGGGTCGCGGACGGGAATAGCGTGGGCGTGCCGTGAGTTTCCTCTGTCGCGCGGACGAGCATTTGCGTTATGTCGTCCGGTCGTGCAAACTATGGCCGCCGAATACCCGACGGCGCACCACCCACTCGCACCATGAAAGTGGAGATCTACCGCATGGCAACCGATTACGACGCCCCCCGAAAGAGCGAAGACGACTCCGAGTCGATCGAAGCCCTCAAGGAGCGTGTGCCGGACAAGAACTCCGGCTCAAGCGGGGACGAAGACTCCGACAACCCGTCGAGCTTCGACCTCCCGGGTGCCGACCTCTCCGATCTCGAGCTCGATGTCGTCGTGCTGCCCGCGCAGCAGGACGAGTTCACATGCATGAGCTGCTTCCTCGTGAAGCACCGCTCGCAGCTCGACCACGAGGGCGCATCCGGGCCCATCTGCAAGGAGTGCGCTGCGTAAGCAGTCCTTCGAGCGACGTATCACGCGCCCCCGACCGTCTCGGTCAGGGGCGCGCTGTCGTTGGGTGAGCGCGTCAGGTCTGGGAAGCGCGGATCGCGGCGACGAGCCGGTCGGGCGTCCGCGTCGAGATCGTCCATGCGTCCACGGGGTCGTCCTGGTCGAGGTTCGGCACGACGACGATGCCGTCGATGCCGCCGCGGATCAGGTGCCACCCGCGCGCCGGGAGACCGGGGCCGCGGGCATGACGGGCTTCCTCGCCCGTCAGTGCAGTGGGTGCTCCGAGGTGCTTCGTGTCGATGTGCGCGCGACCTGCATGCAGGGTGGAGCCGACGACCGAGACGACCGGTGTGGCGGCGATGACACCGAACACGAGCAGGGCCGATACTGCCGCACCGACGACGAGCGCGACGGTCGAGCCGATCGGCACGAAGACGAGCGAGACCATGGGGCCGGCGACCGCGACGGTCACGAGCAGCCAGAGGCTCGGCGAGAGCCTCTCGCGGTAGCGGGGACGTGAGTCTGTGACGGGGTTCTGCATTAGCCTCATGGGGTGACCGATTCCGTTGATGTCCCCATTATCGCTGCAGTGCTGCCCGGGTATGCGCATCCGGGAGACGCCGGAGCCGATCTCGTCGCCGCCGAGGCGGTGCACCTGGAGCCGGGGGAGCGCGCTCTCGTGCCGACGGGGGTGAGCATCGCCCTACCCGACGGGTATGCGGCATTCGTCGTACCGCGCAGCGGCCTGGCGGCGAAGCACGGCATCTCGATCGTGAACTCTCCCGGAACGGTGGACGCCGGCTATCGCGGCGAGATCAAGGTGAGTCTGATCAACACGGATACCAAGAGCGCGTACGATGTGGCGGTCGGCGATCGTATCGCGCAGCTGATCATCATGCCGGTCACGCGCGCCACGTTCATCCCGGTCGACGTGCTGCCGGACAGCGTCCGTGGTGCCGGTGGATTCGGCTCCACCGGATACCAGGCAGCGACCCACCAGAGCGAAGCAGGACGAGCCAATGACTGACAACAACGAGACCCCTTCGAAGTCGGCACCGTTGAACCGTGCCACCGACGGGCCCTTCGATGACTCCGAGGCGAACCCGGTCCGTCCGTACATCGATCTCGGCGGCATCAAGATCCTGCCGCGCGAAGGTCTGAATCTGCGCCTCGAAGTCGAGGAGCAGTCGAAGCGGATCGTCGCGGTCGGCCTGGACTACGCCGACTCCTCGCTGCAGGTGCAGCCGTTCGCGGCGCCGCGCTCCGGCGGACTGTGGGACGAGACCCGAGTGCAGCTCCGCGACCAGGTCAAAGCTCAGGGCGGTCGCGTCGAGGAGCGCGAAGGCCCACTGGGCAAGGAGCTCCTCGCCGAGGTTCCTGCCACGGCGGCGGAGGGATCAGGGCTGCGTCTCGCGCGCTTCATCGGCATCGACGGCCCGCGCTGGTTCCTGCGCGGTGTGATCGGTGGCGCAGGAGCGTCTGACCCCGAAGCCGCCGAGAAGGTCGAGGACCTCTTCCGCTCGATCGTCGTCGTCCGCGGTGGTTCGCCGATGCCCCCGCGCGACCTGATCCCGCTCAAGATGCCGGCGACTCCGGGTTCCGCGTGAGCGCTCCCGAGCCCGACGCCGAACGCGAGAAGAGCACCTCCGAGATCCTCGGGGCGGCGCTCGGCGGTGCCGCGCGTCGTGCCGGTCTCGATCCCGCTGAGGGCTCCAGCACCCACAAGGTGGTCTGGACGGCGATGGGGGGATGGCGCGGCATCCTCGAGTCAGTGCTGCCGAGCCTCGCTTTCGTCATCCTCTTCACCATCCGCCCGGAGCCGCTGATCCTGTCGTTGGGGGTGTCGGTCGGCCTGGCAGCGGTGTTCACCCTCGTCCGACTGGTGCAGAAGTCGCCGCCCTCCGCCGCGCTGGGCGGTCTCATCGCGGCTGTGGCCGCCGCGGCGCTCGCGCTGTGGACCGGACGCGGCGCGGACAACTTCGTGCCAGGACTCATCACGAACGCGGTCTACGGATCGGTCATCCTGGTCTCCGCACTGATCGGATGGTCGCTGATCGGCCTCGCGGTCGGATTCCTGATGGGGGAGGGCACCACCTGGCGCACCGACCGCCGCAAGCGACGTGCGTACTTCTGGCTCGGGATCGCCTGGGCCTCGCTGTTCTTCGCGCGCCTCGCCGTCCAGCTGCCCTTGTATCTCGCCGGCGACGTCACGGCACTCGGGACGCTAAAGCTCATCATGGGGTTGCCGTTGTTCGCACCGCTCATCGCCGTGACCTGGTTGGTCGTACGGGCGCTCCACCCCCGCGAGCCTGCGCGCGAGGATGCCCCCGAGGCGTGATAGATTTATCTTGACATCAAGATAAATCGCAGGCTTTCGCCGGTGCGCTTCCCGGAGCAGACTGGTTAGGTCCCCCTTGCTAGCCGCAGGGGCTCACTGGCGAGCAAGATGGAGGCGCCTGTCGCTCCCATCCGAATAGAAGGAGACGGATTCGTGTCCACGGTGAACAGCTTCGGTGCCAAGAGCACCCTGACAGTCGGCAGCACCGACTATGAGATCTTCCGCATCGACACGGTGCCCGGTTTCGAGAAGCTCCCCTTCAGTCTCAAGGTCCTCCTGGAGAACCTGCTCCGCACCGAGGACGGCGCGAATGTGACGAAGGCGCAGATCGAGGCGCTGGGGTCCTGGGACGCAGCGGCTGAGCCCAACACCGAGATCCAGTTCACGCCGGCGCGCGTGGTCATGCAGGACTTCACCGGTGTCCCGTGCATCGTCGACCTCGCCACCATGCGCGAGGCCGTGACGGCTCTGGGCGGCGACGCCAACAAGATCAATCCGCTCTCGCCGGCCGAGATGGTCATCGACCACTCGGTCATCGCCGACCTGTTCGGCTCCGAGAACGCACTCGAGCGCAACGTCGAGATCGAGTACGAGCGCAACGGTGAGCGCTACCAGTTCCTGCGCTGGGGTCAGACCGCCTTCAGCGACTTCAAGGTCGTCCCGCCCGGGACCGGCATCGTGCACCAGGTGAACATCGAGCACCTCGCGAAGGTCATCTACGACCGCGACGTCGACGGCGTGCTCCGCGCCTACCCCGACACCTGCGTCGGCACCGACTCGCACACCACGATGGTCAACGGTCTGGGCGTGCTCGGCTGGGGCGTCGGTGGCATCGAGGCCGAGGCTGCCATGCTCGGTCAGCCCGTGTCGATGCTCATCCCTCGCGTGGTCGGCTTCAAGCTCTCCGGTGAGATCCCCGCCGGTGTCACGGCGACCGACGTCGTGCTCACGATCACCGACCTGCTGCGCAAGCACGGCGTCGTCGGCAAGTTCGTCGAGTTCTACGGCGAGGGCGTGGCATCCGTGCCGCTGGCCAACCGCGCCACCATCGGCAACATGTCACCGGAGTTCGGTTCCACGGCGGCGATCTTCCCGATCGACGACGTCACCCTCGACTACCTGCGCCTGACCGGCCGCAGCGACGAGGCCGTCGCACTCGTCGAGGCCTACGCCAAGGAGCAGAAGCTCTGGCACGACGCATCGCACGAGCCGACCTTCAGCGAGTACCTCGAGCTCGACCTCGGCACCGTCGTGCCGTCGATCGCCGGCCCGAAGCGCCCGCAGGACCGCATCCTCCTCTCGGAGGCGAAGTCGCAGTTCGAGCAGGACATCCTGGCGTACGCGACCGCATCGACCTCGGACTCGGTCGTCGACCTCGAGTCGAAGCACTCCTTCCCGGCATCTGACCCCGGTTCGGTTCCCGGCGAGGAGGAGCCCACCACCACGCGTCCGGTGCACATCAACAGCGGCGCGCCGGCCAATGCCTCGAAGCCCGTCCCCGTGACCACACCCGACGGGGAGAAGTACATCCTCGACAACGGCGCCGTCACCCTGGCCGCCATCACGTCGTGCACCAACACGTCGAACCCGTCGGTCATGATCGCCGCCGGTCTCGTCGCACGCAAGGCGCTCGAGAAGGGGCTCAAGCAGAAGCCGTGGGTCAAGACCACGCTCGGCCCCGGCTCCAAGGTCGTCACCGACTACTACGAGAAGTCCGGTCTCGACAAGGACCTCGAGGGTCTCGGCTTCTACACGGTCGGCTACGGCTGCACCATCTGCATCGGAAACTCCGGACCGCTGATCGAAGAGGTCTCCGAGGCCATCAACTCGCACGACCTCGCCGTCACGGCCGTCCTCTCGGGCAACCGCAACTTCGAGGGTCGCATCAGCCCCGACGTGAAGATGAACTACCTCGCCAGCCCGCCGCTGGTCATCGCCTACGCGCTGGCGGGGTCGATGCACTTCGACTTCGACAACGACGCCCTCGGCAAGGGCAGCGACGGCGAGGACGTCTTCCTGAAGGACATCTGGCCGACGCCAGACGAGGTGCAGGAGATCGTCGACTCGTCGATCTCGCGCGACCAGTTCATCAAGCAGTACGCCACGGTGTTCGACGGTGACGAGCGCTGGCGCAACCTGCCGACGCCGGATGACGACACGTTCCAGTGGGACGAGAACTCGACCTACGTCCGCAAGGCACCGTACTTCGACGGCATGACGATGGAGCTCACCCCGGTGAAGGACATCGAAGGTGCTCGCGTGATGGCGACGCTCGGCGACTCGGTGACCACCGACCACATCTCGCCGGCCGGAAACATCAAGCCGGGGACGCCCGCGGCCCAGTACCTGACGGAGCACGGCGTCGACCGCAAGGATTTCAACTCCTTCGGCTCGCGCCGCGGAAACCACGAGGTGATGATCCGCGGAACGTTCGCGAACATCCGTCTCAAGAACCTCATGGTCTCCGCCGTGAACGACGGGCAGGTCGTCGAGGGTGGCTACACCCGCGACTTCACGCAGCCGGGCGGCCCGCAGTCGTACATCTACGACGCGAGCATGAACTACCAGGCGCAGGGTACGCCGCTCGTCATCTTCGGCGGCAAGGAGTACGGTTCCGGTTCGTCGCGTGACTGGGCGGCCAAGGGCACGAGCCTGCTCGGCGTCAAGGCCGTCATCACGGAGAGCTTCGAGCGCATCCACCGGTCGAACCTGATCGGCATGGGAGTCGTGCCGCTGCAGTTCCCCGCCGGCGAGAGCTGGGAGTCGCTGGGCCTCGACGGGACCGAGATCGTCTCGATCTCCGGCCTGGAAGAGCTCAACAACGGCGTCACGCCGAAGACGGTGAAGGTCACGGCCACCCCGAGCGAGCACTCGCCCGAGGGCAAGCAGCCGGTCGAGTTCGACGCGGTCGTGCGCATCGACACCCCCGGTGAGGCTGACTACTACCGCAACGGCGGCATCCTGCAGTACGTGCTGCGTTCGCTCGTCTGATCGCACGCGGGTTGATCGCGTAACGGAGGGGCTCGTGTCTTCGGACACGGGCCCCTCCGTCGTGTCAAGGGGGCCTCCATCCTCGGAGCTTTCCCGGCCCGGGGCGGTAGGATCAGGACGACGCCCGCACCCGTGTCGGGCGTCTTTGACGAAGCCTGTGAGGAGGCGCAGATGCCCATTCTTCCGAGCATCTCTGGACCCCGCGATCTGGATGCCCTCTCGACCGAGCAGCTGGCGGAACTCGCCGCGGAGATCCGCGAGTTCCTGGTCGAGAACGTGTCCCGTACCGGTGGCCATCTGGGCCCCAACCTCGGCGTCGTCGAGCTGACGATCGCCCTGCATCGCGTGTTCTCGTCTCCGGACGACCCCTTCATCTTCGACACCGGGCATCAGTCCTACGTACACAAGCTGCTCACGGGCCGCCAGGACTTCTCCGGCCTGCGCGTGCGCGGCGGACTCGCGGGGTACCCGCAGCGCGGGGAGAGCGCCCATGACGTGGTGGAGTCGTCGCACGCCTCCAGCTCGCTCAGCTGGGCCGACGGTATCTCCCGGGCGCTCACGGCGACCGGCCGCGCCGACAGGCATGTGGTCGCGGTGGTCGGCGACGGCGCGCTGACCGGTGGAATGACCTGGGAGGCGTTGAACAACATCTCCGATGACAATGACCGCAACCTGGTCATCGTCGTCAACGACAACGGACGTTCCTACGCGCCGACGATCGGCGGCATGTCGCGCTACCTCAACCGGGTGCGTACGGCAGCGGCCTACAAAGACCTGCATCAGCGCTCCGACCGCCTCTTCCGTGCTTTCGGTCCCGTCGGCCGTGCCGTGTTCCGCGGTGTCCGCGGCGGTACCCACGGGTTCCTCTCGCGGTTCACGAACAACGAGGCGCTGTACTCGAACCTCGACATCAAGTACCTCGGCCCCGTCGACGGGCATGACCTCCCCGCGCTGCTCGAGACGCTGGAGCTGGCGAAGTCGTACGGTGCCCCCGTCATCGTGCACACGATCACCGAGAAGGGCCGCGGCTATCAGCCGGCCCGCGACGACGAGGCCGACCAGTTCCACGCCGTCGGCAAGATCGATCCGACGACCGGGGAGACCCTGTCGTCGGGCGGTCGTGGGTGGACCGACGTCTTCTCCGACGCTCTGGTCTCCGTGGGTGAGCAGCGCAACGATGTGATCGCCATGACCGCTGCGATGCTGCGACCGACGGGCCTCGCGCCGTTCGCCGAGCGCTTCCCCGACCGCGTCTACGACGTGGGAATCGCCGAGCAGCATGCCGTGGCTTCCGCCGCGGGACTGGCCTACGGGGGACTGCACCCCGTCGTCGCCCTGTACGCCACCTTCATGGGGCGTGCCTTCGACCAGGTGCTGATGGACGTGGCGCTGCACCGCGCCGGAGTCACCTTCGTCCTCGATCGCGCCGGTGTGACCGGCCCCGACGGGCCGAGCCATCACGGCATGTGGGACCTCGCCATGCTGCAGATCGTCCCGCACATCCGCATCGCCGCGCCCCGCGACGGCGCCCGACTGACCGAAGCCCTCCGAGAGGCGGTCGACGTCGAGGACGCACCGACGGTCATCCGCTTCCCCAAGGGCGAGGTCGCCGCCGACCTCCCGGCCATCGAGCGGCTCAGCGACGGTGTCGACGTACTCGCCCGCGGCGAGACGGAGGACGTGCTCATCGTCGCCATCGGCCCCTTCGCGGAACTGGCGCTCGATGTCGCCGACCGGCTTCGCGCGCAGGGCATCGGCGCCACCGTCATCGATCCGCGATGGGCCATCCCTGTGCAGCCGTCGATCGTGGAGCTCTCGGCTCACCATCGCCTCGTGATCACCATCGAAGACGGGATCCGCGTGGGAGGAATCGGCACCCGTGTCCGGCAGGTTCTTCGAGAGGCGGGGATCGACACGGCGGTGGACGAGCTGGGTCTTCCCGACGAGTTCATCGATCACGCCTCCCGCGATCAGATCCTCGCCGATGCGGGGCTCACCGCGCCCAAGATCGCGCAGGACATCGTTTCGCAGGTGCTCGGGACCCGCATCCCCAAGGCGCGTCACGCGGGCGAGACCGGGACGATCGACCTTCCCCTGCACGAGAGGCACTGAGACCCGTCCCAGGGTTTTCCCGCTCCAGCAGAGTGCCCCGCACCGGCGGTGGTGCCGGGGGAGATCAGTTCAGGGCGTGCAGTGCCGCGACGGCCTGGGCTCCGCGTTCCACCTCTCGGAGTGCGGTCGACAGCAGGTAGCCGTCGGTGAGCGCGTCGCCGGTGACCATCACGCGCACCAGCTCGACGCCGCAGGCGCGGCGAACCTCGTCGGCACTGGCCGCGATGACCCGGGTGTTGATCTCGTCGTTGTGCGGCAGCTCTGCTCCTTCGAGGCTGCGGACCACATCTCGCAGCGCCGCGCCGACGATGTTCGAGGCGCGTTCCTTCACGTTCACCACATCCAACTCGAAGACGCGCAGATCGTGCCCCGTCGGTAGGGGACGCCACTCGAACGAGGCGTGCACGCGATGCTGATGACCGCTCGCACCGCTCAGCTCCCGCGCAGGCAGATCCGTCGCGCGGCACCGCACGTCGACGAGTTTGTACCAGTAGAACAGGGGGAACGCCCCGTGTGAGCCCGGGTCCAGCACGACGACTTCGCCCACCGCGCCACCGTGCTGGGACGGACGCCGTTGAGGGCGGTTGCGGATGATGGGTTTGCCGTTGCGGGTTCGGATGGCCGCCCAGCCCTCGTCGACGGTGACGATGAAGAGCTTGAGGAGAGCGGGGAGCACCAGGAGCGTGGTGAGGATGGCCGTTCCGGTCTTCAGCAGGCCCGACATCCCCTTGCCGCCCAGCATCGTGAAGAGCATGTCCATGTCACCACTGTGCAGGTTCGCCGAGTGCCGACGTGTCGTCGGGCGGCCTGCTCGCCGTGATTTCATGCGGTGTTCCCCGCACGTTCCCTGCCCGGCTGTGCGGCGGATACGCGATGGCTCCGGCCGCGCCGTGATCCGGTCTCAGAGAAGCGCGGAGACCGCGCGGGCCACGACGGACTCGACCACCGGACGACAGCGGGCTCTATCCGCGTCGACGAGTCCGATGCGCGTGCGCCGGTCGAGGACATCGTCGACCGTCATCGCCCCCTCCACGCGGACGGCGTACTCGACCTCTGCCGCGGTCAGGGCCGTCGCCTCGTCCAACAGCTCGTCCGATGAGGGGACGTCACGATCCGCGAGCCGCAACGACGCGGTGCGACTCTGTCGCGACGACGGCAGACTCCGCGTCGTGACGGCGAGATCGACGGCATCCTCGGCCATGCGTCGATAGGTCGTCAGCTTCCCGCCGAGCACCGAGATGAAGCCCGACTCCGATGCCGCCACCAGGTGCCGACGGGAGATGTCGGCTGTCGAGTCGGTTCCGCTGTCGACAAGCGGCCGCAGGCCGGCGAAGGCGCCACGAACCTGATCGCGTCGGACCGCGGTGGCGAGAACGCGGTTGAGGCTGTGGAGGAGGAACTCGATCTCGGTCTCCGTCGGCTGAGCGACCCGCGGGACCGCGCCGGGTGAGTCTTCGTCGGTGAGTCCGACGATCAGTCGTCCGTGTGCCTGTGGCAGAGCGAAGACGTATCGGCTGATCGACCCTTCGTGAGGGATCGTCAGTGCCGTCGACGGAGCGCCGAGGTCGGCGGCGTCGAGCACGATGTGGGTCCCTCGACTCGGTCGCACCGTGATCGACGGATCGAGTGCTCCCGCCCACACTCCCGTCGCGTTGACGACCGCACGTGCACGGATCTCGAAACGCTCGCCCGTCGTCGCCTCCTCGACCGAGGCCCCATCTGCGCGCAGGGAGAGGGCACGGACCCTGGTGAGGATGCGGGCGCCGAGGGCCGCTGCGGTGCGGGCCACCGTCGTGACGAGGCGCGCATCATCGACGAGCTGACCGTCATAGGCCAGCATCCCTCCGCGGAGGCCCCGCTGGTCGAGGGCTGGCATCAACCGCATGGCCGTGCGCGCGGAGACCACGGCAGGGGCGGGGAGGACCCGGCGGGGGGTGTGTGCGCGCATCCGCAGCACATCGCCCAGCCCCATGCCCACGGTGCCTGCGACACGCTGCCGGAGTGTGACAGTCTGCGAGAACGGCAGGAGCTGTCCGAGGGGGTGTATGAGGTGAGGGGCGATCGAGGTCATCAGGAGATGGCGTTCGTGCGCGCTCTCCCGCGCGGTCGCGAAGTCTCCGGTGGCGAGGTAGCGCAGGCCGCCGTGCACGAGCTTCGAGCTGAATCTGCTGGTACCGAAAGCCAGATCCTCGGCTTCGATCAGCGTCACGGTGAGTCCGCGAGAGGCAGCATCGAGTGCGACTCCCACGCCCGTGATGCCGCCGCCGATCACGAGCACGTCGACCCGCTCCTCGGCTGCGAGCGTGAGCTCCGTCCTCCGTCGCGCGACATTGAGCGCGGATGGCTCCCTGATCATGGGCGCAGCAGTCCGTCCAGCGCGGCCCGCAGTTCGCGCTCCCATGCCGCCTCCGAGATCAGATCGGAGACGGTCCCGTGGGAGAGCACCGCGGACTGCGCGATGAGCAGCAGCATGACGGCCATCTCCTGCGGTGCACCGTCGCGCACCGATCCGTCGAGCTGTGCGGTTCCGATCGCTGCGGACAGCCACCCGAGGATCATGCGCTGGCTCGAACCCACGCGCTGCAGCGTGTATCGCGTGAACGCTTCCGGCTCGTCGGCCAGCAGTCGCGCATACAGGGCGTCGCTCCGGAACAGGCCGATGAAGCGCAGCACGTCGTCGACGAGGGCGGGCCTGGTGGCCGCAGTCGCGGGGAAGGCGCTCAGGATGGTGGTCACACGGCGCAGCAAGGCTGCACGGACGACGTCATCGGCGTCGTTCCAGTTGCGGTAGATCGTCGGCCGACTCAGCTCTGCGCGCCGGGCGAGCTCCGCGACGGTGACGCCGTGCACGCCGCGCCTCTCGATCAGCGCATCGGCCGCATCGAGGATCTTCGTCTGTGTGGCGTCCCAGAGAGGTTGACGTTCTTCCATGATGTGTCACACTGTAACGCATGGGCCAAGAGAACGGCAGGGTCGATGCGGACTCGCTGATGAGATGGAACGGCTGGGGCGACCCGGCCAAGGCGAAGGGGCTGCCTCTTCCGGTGCGTGCTCTGCTGCCGATGCTGTTGGGTCGCGTCCGCACGCCCGCTCCGGCCGTCGAACTCTCGGAGGTGCAGCTGCGCCCGTCGCGTCTGACAGCGGAAGACCGCGCGGCGTTCGTCCTCGCCGTCGGCCTCGAGAACGTCGACGACACACCGGAGGCCCGTGTCCGTCACGCGGGCGGGCGCTCGACGCCCGACCTGCTTCGCCGACGCGAGGCACGACAGGACGCACCGGACGTCGTCGTCCGCCCCGCCGACCACGACGAGGTCCGTGCGTGTCTCGATGCCGCGGCGGCGCGAGGTGTCGCCGTCATCCCCTTCGGTGGCGGGACGAGCGTCGTCGGCGCACTCGATCCTGAACGGGGCGCGCATCACGCCGTGGTCAGTCTCGATCTGCGGCGGCTGAGCGGCATGGTGCGGCTCGATGAGACCAGTGGTGAGGCCGTGCTCGCGGCCGGCACGACGGGGCCGGAGGCGGAGGCGCTGCTTTCCGCGCGCGGGTTCGAGCTCGGTCATTTTCCGCAGAGCTTCCGCTATGCCACGATCGGCGGATTCGCGGCGGCTCGGTCTTCGGGGCAGAACTCTGCGGGGAACGGGCGCTTCGACACGATGGTGACCGGGATCAGAGTGGCCACCCCGACCGGCGACATCGAGCTCGGGCGGTCGCCGGGCTCTGCCGCAGGGCCCGACCTGATCCGAGTGTTCCTCGGCTCCGAGGGCATCTTCGGCGTGATCACCGAGGTGCGGGTGCGCGTCCACCCGATCCCGCGCGCGAGGGTGTTCGAGGCCTGGTCGTTTCCGGACTTCGCCAGTGGAGCCGAGGGGCTTCGTCGTGTCGCTCAGCTGAGCGGCGGTCCGACCGTCATCCGGCTGTCAGACGAAGCGGAGACGGCTGTCAGCCTCGCCCAGGTCGGGCGGATCGGCAAAGCACTGGCCAAGGGCGCCAGCGTGGTCACGGTGTACGAAGGCGAGGACATCGCGGAACGACGGGCTCATGCCGGTGCTCACCTCGCCGCGGCGGGCGGGACCTCCTCGGGGGAAGGCCCGGCAGAGGACTGGCTCAGGACCCGGTTCGACGGACCTTATCTGCGCGATTCACTTCTCGACGCCGGCGTCTTCTGCGAGACATTGGAGACCGCGACGACGTGGTCGAACCTGCAGGCGCTGCGCTCGACGGTCGAGGCGGCGCTCAAGGAGGGCTTCGCGGACATCGGCGCCAAGTCGTACGTCATGTGCCACGTCTCGCACATCTACCCGACCGGGGCGTCGCTGTACTTCACGGTCCTCGCAGGAGTGCGCACCGACATGCTCCGTTCGTGGGAGCCCGTGAAAGCGCGTGTGAACGATGCGATCATCACCGCAGGGGGAACGATCAGCCATCACCACGCGGTCGGGCGGGACCATGCGCCGTGGCTCGGTCAGGAGATCGGGGAGACCGGGGTCCGCATCCTCGCCGCCATCAAGAGGGAGCTCGATCCGTCGGGCATACTCAACCCCGGCGCCGTGATCCCCGCGGAACGGACGCACTGACGTGTCCGAGCACATAGCCGTGCTCGCGAATCCGTTCGCCGGCAAGGGGCGGGGCGGGCGAGCGGCGGAGGCAGCCGTTCGACTTCTCCGGGAGCGTGGTGCCGAGGTGCGAACGTACGCGGGTGCCTCCGCCGCCGACACCGCCCGACTCGCCGTCGCCGCGCTGGCCGACGGCCCTCGTCTCCTCGTGGTCGTGGGCGGTGATGGCACGCTGGCCGGCGTGCTCGACACGGTGTGCGCCGCCTCCGTCCCGGTCGTCCTGGTGCCGGCGGGCACCGGGAACGATCTCGCCCGAGCCCTGGGCCTCCCACGTGGTGACGCACGGGCCGCCGCCGAGCTCGCCCTCATCGGCGTGCCACGAGCGATCGATGTCGGCGTCGTCCGCACCGCGAAGGGCAGTCGGAGATTCCTGACCATCGCGGCGCTGGGCTTCGACGCGAAGGTCAGCGACCGCACCAACAGGCTCCGCTGGCCGCACGGCGCACCTCGCTACTACCTCGCGCTGCTCATCGAGCTCGTGCGATTGCGGCCGATGGAATTCCGCATCGCCGTAGACGAGGAAGCGGCGAGGAGCTCGCCGGGCACGCTGATCGCAGCCGGCAGCACGTCCAGCTACGGAGGGGGTATGCCGATCTGCGCCGGAGCCGTCCCCGACGACGGACTCCTCGACATCGTCCATGTCGCGCCATTGGGCCGCATGCGCCTGCTGGGTCTCTTCCCGCTGCTGCTGCGTGGGACGCATCTCGCGCGCGCTGAGGTCGCGCACCGGCGTGCACGGTCCGTGACGGTCTCGGCCCCCGGCCTCGTGGTCTACGCGGACGGCGAGCGCATCGGTGAGGATGAGTGCACCATCTCGGTGCTTCCCGGCGCGCTCACGATGATGGTGTCGAAGGAGAGCGATGACTGAATTCGACGAGGATGTCGTGGTCGTGGGTTCCGGTTTCGGAGGTTCGGTCGCTGCTCTGCGACTGGCGGAGAAGGGCTACCGTGTTCGCGTCTACGAGGCGGGTCGCCGCTTCGAGGACGACGACTTCGCGAAGACCAGCTGGGACGTCCGTCGCTATCTCTGGGCGCCGGCGCTCGGCTGCTACGGTGTGCAGCGTATCCACCGATTGCCGCATGTGATGATCCTGGCCGGTGCGGGGGTAGGCGGCGGATCGCTCAACTACGCGAACACGCTGTATCAGCCGGGCGCGGCCTTCTTCACGGACCCGCAGTGGCAGGGCATCGCGGAGTGGGAGCATGAACTCGCGCCGCACTATGCGACGGCCAAGAGGATGCTCGGCGTCGTCGACCAGTACCCGCACACCGGCCCTGTGGAGCGGATCATGGCCGGCGCCGCGGACGATCTCGGCGTCGGCTCGACGTTCCGGCACGCACCGGTCGGGGTCTGGTTCGGGAAGCCGGGGGAGCGCACGCCGGACCCCTTCTTCGGCGGCGAGGGGCCCGATCGAACCGGGTGCACGCTGTGCGGCAACTGCATGGTGGGCTGCCGCGTCGGCGCGAAGAACACGCTCATGAAGAACTACCTGGCTCTGGCGGAGCGCCGCGGAGTCGCGATCGAGGCCCTCCGCACGGTGAGCGAGGTGCGTGAGCTCCCCGAAGGAGGATTCGCGGTGACAACGCAGCGCAGCGGGGCCTGGGTCCGCCGCGCGCGGAAGACCGTGACCGCCCGGGAGGTCGTGCTCGCCGCCGGCACCTGGGGCACGCAGCAGCTGCTGCACCGGATGAAGGAGTCCGGGGCTCTGCCGCGGGTCTCGGACGCCGTAGGTCGGCTCACCCGCACCAACTCGGAGGCCCTCGACGGCGCGGTGGCCGTGAGCGTCCCGGACTCGCTGCAGCTCGCCCGCGGCGTCGCGATCACCACGTCGTTCCACGTCGACGACCGCACCCACGTCGAGAACGTCCGCTACGGGCCGGGGTCGAACCTGATGGGTGCACTCGCTACCGTGATCGTCCCCGGCGGACGTCCGATAGGGGTGCGACTGCGCAGTCTGGTCGCCCAGATGCTCCGTTCCCCGGTGCGGCAGTTCCGTCTAGGGAGCCTCCGCCGCTGGAGCGAGCGGGGTATCATCGCGCTGGTCATGCAGACAGCGGACAACTCGCTCACGCTCTCCCTGCGCCGCCGCTTCGGCCGCCTCATCATGACGAGCGCACAGGGACACGGGGAGCCGAACCCGAGCTATCTGCCCCAGGCCCATGCGGCGGCGGCGGCGATCGCCGCGCGGGTCGAGGTGGACGGTGGGGTCCCAGCCGCTGCACGTGGATCCTGGCCTGAGGTGTTCGGTATCCCCCTCACCGCGCACTTCCTCGGCGGTGCCGTCATCTCGGCGTCACGCACGGACGGT
Organism: Microbacterium sp. Ag1; assembly: GCF_001005635.1. Lineage (NCBI taxonomy): Bacteria > Bacillati > Actinomycetota > Actinomycetes > Micrococcales > Microbacteriaceae > Microbacterium > Microbacterium sp. Ag1. Next base: position 124,810 of record NZ_LBCR01000025.1, on the reverse strand, counting down.
GTCATCGACGGGTATCACCGGGTCTGGGGGCACCCCGGCCTGCACGTCGTCGACGGCGCCGCCGTGCCCGCGAATCCCGGGGTGAATCCCTCGCTGACGATCACCGCACTGGCGGAGCGGGCGCTGTCGTACTGGCCTCGTCGCGGCGATGACGACGCGCGCCCGGTTCAGCCGGCGAGCTGAGCCTCGGCGACGGGGCTCTGTGGTGCAGGGTCTTCGGACAGCGCCCGTGAGGCTGTCCAGTACCAGCCGTGGGCGACGCTGACGGCGCTCATCCCCAGCAGGGGAAGTGCGATGTACGGCTCGGTGATGTTCGTCAACAAAGACCCGAATTCTCCGGTCAGGTTCGCGGGCCAGGTCCCGACGACCGCGATGACGACGCCTCCGACCACGAGACCGAGTCCTGCAAAGGCGATGAGGTGTTGCCGCATGCCCGCCGTGGTCCGCAGAAGCCGGCCCAGCACGAAGGCGGCCCCGCTGCCGATGACGGTCGCCAGAGCGGAGGTGGCCACGACGAAGAGGAGCTGGAACCATGCCACCAGGATGAGGATCGAGAAGACGGTCTGCAGGGAGCGCGACATGATGGCGAGGACGACGGTCGTCACCAGGAGGAACAGAGCGTTGAAGGTGATCCAGGTCGCAACGGCGCCGCGCCAGAACTCGCGCCGGCTGAAGGCCATCGGCTGCTCGGTGGTGCGCGGAGACGGGCGAGAGCTCATCGATCCAGGGTAGGGCTTGCCGAGCGCCGGACGACGAAGCGCCTCACCGGATTCGCTGGGAATCCGGTGAGGCGCTTCGGTGATGGCGTCCGGCGATCAGCGGCTTTCGACGCCGCGGATCTGCGGGGTGTGGAAGGAGCCGCCGAAGGCCCGCTCGGATGCACCTTCGCGGTCGAGGTACGGTGAGGCGCCGCCGTCGATGAAAGGCCAGCCGGCGCCGAGGATCAGGCACAGATCGATGTCCTCGACCTCGGGGACGACGCCCTCGTCGAGCATGAGCTTGATCTCCTGCGCCAGACCGTCCTGCACGCGCTGGAGGATGGTCGCGGCCGTGGCCGGTGTCTTGGCCACCGCCGGCTTCAGGACCTTCTCCGCCTGCTTGCTCCAGCCGACGACGCGTCCGCCCTTGTCCTTCTCCACGACCGTGTCGAGCTCGGCGAGCGCGTGGAAGTTCTCGTTGGCGTAGAACCGGTCGGGGAACGCATGCACCATCGTGTCCTGCACGTGGGCGGCGACCTTCCAGCCGACCAGGTCGATCAGCTGGAACGGGCCCATCGGGAGGCCGAGGGGTCCGAAGGCCTTCTCGACCTCGGCGATCGGCGTGCCCTCGTAGACGGCACGTGCGGCTTCGCCCATGACCTTCGCGAGCAGCCGGTTCACGACGAAGCCCGGGGCGTCGGCGGTGAGCACCGCGTTCTTCCCCAGGTTCTTCGCGACCACGAAGGCCGTCGACAGCGCGGCGTCGGCGGTCACCGGGGTCTTCACGATCTCGATCAGCGGCATGACTGCGACCGGGTTGAAGAAGTGGAAGCCGACCAGACGCTCCGGGTGCGCGAGCTTCGACCCGATCTCCTCGACCGACAGCGAGGAGGTGTTGGTCGCGAGGATCGCGTCCTCGGCGATGATCTTCTCGATCTCGCCGAACACCTGCTGCTTGACGCCGACCTCCTCGAACACCGCCTCGATGACGAAGTCGCAGTCCGCGTAGAGGCTCTTGTCGGTCGTGCCGGTGACCAGCGCACGCAGCTTGTTCGCGCTGTCGGAGTCGAGACGTCCCTTGGCCTCGAGCTTGCCGATCTCCTCGTGGATGTAGGCGACGCCCTTGTCGACACGTGCCTGATCCAGGTCGGTGATGAGCACAGGCACCTGGAGCTTGCGCACGAACAGCAGTGCGAACTGGCTGGCCATGAGACCGGCACCGATGATGCCGACCTTGGTGACCTTCTTCGCGAGTTGCTTGTCGGGCGCACCGACCGGACGCTTCGCACGCTTCTGCACCAGGTCGAACGCGTACATCGACGCGGCGAACTGGTCCCCGGTCACGAGTTCCGCCAGCGCCTCGTCCTCGCGGGCGAAGCCCTCCGCCTTGGTGCCGCTCTTCGCCTTGTCGAGCAGCTCAAGGGCGGCGTACGGCGACTTCGGCACGGTGCCGATCTTCGACTCCAGCATGCCGCGCGCCATCTTGATCGCGATCGGCCACTTGGTGAGGCGCTCGAGCTTGCCGGGCTCGTTCTTGCGCTCGACCTTCGTGCCGCCGAGTACCGCATCCGCCCAGGAGAGCGAGTTCTCGAGGTAGTTCGCCGCGGGGAAGATCGCGTCGAAGATCCCGAGGTCGAACGCCTGCTGCGGCTTCAGCATGCGGTTCTGCTTGAGTGGGTTCGAGATGACCACCTCGAGCGCGTTCTCGATGCCGATGAGGTTCGGCAGCAGGTAGGCGCCACCCCAGCCGGGGATGATGCCGAGGAAGACCTCGGGAAGCGCCACTGCCGCCGCCGAGGCGTCGACCGTGCGGTATGTGGAGTTCAGTGCGATCTCCAGTCCGCCGCCGAGCGCGAGTCCGTTCACGAACGCGAAGGACGGCACGCCGAGGTCGCCGAGCTTGCCGAGCACCTTGTGGCCCAGCTGCGCGATGAGGCGTGCGTTGTCCCGGGACCCGACCTTGCTGATGTCCGAGAGATCGGCGCCGGCCGCCATGATGTACTGCTTGCCGGTGATGCCGACCGCCTGGATCTCGCCGGCCGCTGCCCTGGCCTTGAGGCCGTCGAGGGTCTCGCCCAGCTGGGTGAGCGTCGCGGGTCCGAGCGTGTTCGGGCGGGTGTGATCGCGACCGTTGTCGAGCGTGATCAGTGCCAGCACCTTGCCGGAGGCGAGACGGATGTCGCGCACCGGTGACTGTGTGATGACCTCGCCCTCGGTGAGCGCCTGGATGGGGGAGAAGTCGATGTCGTCGTAGTCGGTCACGTTCGCGCTCACTTCTTCTTCTTGCCGTCGTAGTGCGGGTTCTCCCAGATGACCGAACCGCCCTGGCCGAGACCCACGCACATGGCGGTGAGGCCGTAGCGGACATCGGGACGCTCGGCGAACTGCGCCGCGAGCTGGATCATGAGGCGCACGCCGGACGCGGCGAGCGGGTGCCCGAGGGCGATGGCGCCGCCCCACTGGTTGACACGCGGATCGTCGTCGGCGATCCCGAAGTGGTCGAGCAGGGAGATCACCTGGATGGCGAAGGCCTCGTTGAGCTCGAAGAGACCGATGTCGTCGATCGTGAGACCGGCTTTCTTGAGGGCCTTCTCGGTCGACGGGATCGGGCCGATGCCCATGATCTCGGGCTGGACCCCGGCGAACGCGAACGAGACCATCCGCATCTTCGGCGCCAGTCCGAACTCCTTGACCGCACCACCACCGGCGAGCAGCGACATCGTCGCGCCGTCGGTGAGAGGGGAGGAGGTGCCTGCGGTGACGCGTCCGTGCGGGCGGAACGGCGTCTTCAGCGCGGCGAGGTCTTCCATGGTGGTCTGCGGGCGTCGACCTTCGTCCTCGGTGGCGAGGCCCCAGGCGCCGTCGGCACCCTTGATCGCGACGGACACGAGGTCGGGCTGGATCTTGCCTGCGTCGTATGCCGCCTGCACCTTGTGCTGGCTCAACATGCCGAAGCGGTCGGAGCGCTCCTTGGTGAGGTGCGGGAAGCGGTCGAAGATGCGCTCGGCCGTGACGCCCATGTTGAGCGCGCCGGGGTCGACCATCTTCTCCGCCACGAACCGCGGGTTCGGGTCGGCGTTCCCGCCGATCGGGTGGTGCCCCATGTGCTCGACACCGCCGGCGAGGGCGAAGTCGTACATGCCGACACCGATCGATGCGCCCATCGTGGTGACGCTGGTCATCGCGCCGGCGCACATGCGCTCGACCGCGAGGCCGGGCACCGTCTGCGGAAGGCCCGCGAGGATCGCCACGGAGCGCCCGAGCGTCAGCCCCTGGTCGCCGGTCTGGCTCGTCGCCGCGATGGCGACGTCATCGATGCGGTCGGCCGGGACGGAGGCGTTGCGCTCCATCAAGCCGATGGTCGCCTTGACGGCGAGGTCATCCGCGCGGGTGTTCCAGTACATGCCCTTTTCGCCGGCGCGCCCGAAAGGGGTGCGTACTCCATCGACGAAGAAGACGTCCGAGATCTCGGCCACTCTGCCTCCAAGTTAGTGCGTGGCCTCAGTCTATGAAGCCCGGGAAACAGGGAGGAATCGGTTGGTTCGAACCTACGAAGCGGGTGCGGAGGTGCTGTCGGGCGTTTGCGCCGCCTCTACAAAGGCGGCCGCGATCTTCTGTGCGGTCTGTTCAATCTGCCAGGGGCGGGCTCCGAGTGCTGCCAGCGCATCCCCGATCTCCTCCGCCGTCTCACCGGGGAGATCCCACGCCACGCGGCGGAGGTATTCCGGGGTCAGGAGGTTCTCGGTCGGCATCCCCAACTCCTCGGCGATGGCTTCCACGACAGGGCGCGCGGCCTTGAGCCGCGCATCCGCTTCGGGGTTGCGATCGGCCCATGCGCGCGGGGGAGGAAGCGTATCGCTCGGGACCCGTTCGCGCGGGAGCTCTTCCGATGCCCGCCCATCGACGATCGCCTGCCACCACCTGTCGAGCTGCGTGCGGCTCGCGCGGCCCTGGAACTCCTTGATACCGGCGAGGGCCTGCTTCGACGGCGGGTTGGCCATCACTGCGGCGACGAGTGACCGGTCGGGAACGAGCCGGCCGGGGGAGACATCCTGGTCCTGTGCATACGCTTCGCGGGCCTGCCAGAGCGAACGTGCGACCGCGAGGTTACGAGCCCCGCGCACCTGGTGCAGGCCACTGAGCCGGCGCCAGGGGTCTTCCCTCGGCGGCTTGGGCGCGCGGGCCAGAGTGGCGGCGAACTCCTGGGCGGCGTACTCCGTCTTGTTCTGCTCCTCCAGTTCGAGCACGAGAACGTCGCGGACATCGATCAGATGCAGCACGTCGAGCGCGGCGTACTCGAGCCAGGAGTCGGGGAGCGGACGCGTCGACCAGTCGGCCGCCGAGTGCTCCTTCTTCAGCGTGATGCCCAGCGTGTCCTCGACGACGGCGCCGAGTCCGACCCGCTCGTGCCCGAGCAGACGGGACGCGAGTTCGGTGTCGAAGATCACCGGAGGCTCGAGGCGCAGCTCCCGCAGCGAGGGCAGGTCCTGGCTCGCGGCATGCAGAACCCACTCGACGTCGCCGATCGCCTCCTGGAGAGGAGCGAAATCGCCGATGGCCGGCGGGTCGAAGAGGAAGACCCCGGCTTCGCGCCGGAACACCTGCAACAGATAGGCGCGTTGCGAGTAACGGAAGCCGGACGCACGTTCCACGTCGACGGCCACGGGGCCGGTGCCCGCAGCGAGTACGGCGCAAGCCGCGCGGAACTCCTCAGCATCCGAGATCACGGAGTATTCAGTCACGTACAGCCTTTCGCGCGCCGATCACGGCGATGCCCTCGGAGCCGGGCGGAAGTCCCGCCAGCATTCCGACCAGCTCGGCCCATGCTTCGACGTGCGGTCGGAACGGGCCCTCCGGAGTCCAGGACGCACGCAATTCTATCTGCGCGCCGTCGCCTTCGATGGCGAGCCCGCCGAATCCCTTCGACAGCGTCTTCGTCGACGTCCCCGATTCCGAGTGGTAGACCGCATCCCGCGAATCGAGCGCGTCGACCAGCCACGACCAGGTCACGTCGGCGAGCAGGGGATCGGTGCCGATCTCGGTCTCCAGTGGAGCCTGCGCGAAGATCACGATGCGCCACGAGCCGCCCCAAGCGCCCGGCTCCTCCGGATCGTGCAGCAGGACGAAGCGGCCCGTGCCGTACACCGACTCGCCGTCGCTCTCCGGGCGCACGTCGGCGGCGAGGGCGATGGCGAAGGGTGCGAGACCCTGTGGCGTGGCGATCTCGCGTACCGTGATGTCATCGCGGAACTCGGTCTCGCGCAGTTCGGCCACGGCGCTCTCGAAAGGCGTCCCGGCCTCGGGGTGTGCGGTCACGGCAACAGGCTAGAGTCAGGAAGCGATGAAGAGTCTCAGGCACGCCGTTACGCTCCTTGTCCCCGCGTTGTTCGCCTTCGGGGCAGCGTTCGCTCTCGTCGTGTTCGCGGTCGCCCGACGGGTCGTCACCCCGATGCGCCGACCCACCGATACACAGATCCTCGCGGTCGACACCGGTGCGCAGACCATCGAACTGCAGCGCACTCCCGACACCGAGCTCCCCGGGCGCTACGGCCTGTTCACGACAGGGACGTACGGCTACGTCAAGCTCGGTGCGGTGCTCAGCGCAGACGCCACGACCGTTCGACGCAAGCTGCTCACGCAGATCGAACCCGGTGCGCGCGTGGATCGTGCTGCGGCATTCAGCGGCTACTACTACTCCACTCCGAGCGAGCTGCACCTGCAGTGGGAGAACCTTCTGATCGGCTCTCCCGCCGGCCCGTGTCCGGCCTGGTACTTCCCCGGGTCGTCGTCGACCTGGGTGATCCAGGTGCACGGCCGAGGAGCGACACGGGCGGAGTGCCTGCGCGCCGTGCCGGTCATGCACGCGGCGGGCCTTCCGACCCTGGTGGTGTCCTACCGCAACGATGGTGAGGCTCCCCGCACCAGGGCCGGTGCGTATGCGCTCGGGGCATCGGAGTGGCGTGACATCGATGCCGCCATCGCGTACGCACTCCGACACGGAGCAGAGCGGGTCATCCTGATGGGCTGGTCGATGGGGGGAGCGGTCTCGCTGCAGGCCGCGGTGAGTTCGGGTCACAGAGACCGCATCGCGGGAATCATCCTCGAGTCCCCTGTCGTCGACTGGCGCACGGTGCTGCGGTTCCAGGCGAAGCTTGCCGGGGTGCGGCCGCCCTTGCCCGAGCTGGCCATGGGGGCGCTGCAGATGCCTCTCACCGCGCGCCTCAGCGGCGCAGACGAGCCGATCCACTTCGATCGCCTGGACATGGTCGCCCGAGCGGACGAACTGACCGCGCCGATCCTGATCCTGCACAGCGACGACGACGGCTTCGTGCCCGCGGATTCGTCCCATGCCCTTCAGAATGCGCGCCCCGACCTCGTGACGATGCCGAAGTTCACGGTCGCCCGTCACACGAAGCTGTGGAACTACGACCAGACCGGATGGACCACCGCCATCACGGACTGGCTCGAAGCCACGGGTTTCAGCGCTTCTGCATGACCTGGTTCTTCGCCCGCATCAGCATCCCGGTCATGCCTCCGATCCGCAGCGGCGACACCGCTTTCGTGAGGCCGATCGACTGCGGGTAGTCGTTCGGGATGGCGAGAACCTCGTCGGCGGTGAGACCGGTGAGCCCCTGCACCAGGATGCTGGCGAACCCGCGGGTGGTCGGCGCCTCCGGAGGTGCCGTCGCATGCATGGTGACGATGTCGTCTTGCACCTCGACGTGGATGTACACAGGGGACTGGCACTCCGCGACCCGCTCGTACATCTCGGGATGCGCCGCGACCGCGTCCGAGACGTCCGGGAGCTCGTCCGAGAACTCGAGCAGCAGGAGGAGCCGATCCGACTCCGGGGTCTCCAGGAATCCCTCGCGGATCTCGGCAAGGGTGTCAGGAACGTCGCTCGTGCTCATCCCTGTCATTGTCACACGCTCAGACGGTACCCGGCTCTGAGCCCGTGACGATCGGCACGCGCACTGCGCTTCCCCACTCCGTCCAGGAACCGTCGTAGTTGCGGACGTTCTCGAACCCGAGGAGGTGCTTGAGCACGAACCAGGTGTGGCTCGACCGCTCACCGATACGGCAGTAGGCGACGACGTCGTCGCCGTCATTCAGGCCGGCGCCGTCACGGTAGATCACGTCGAGCTCGGCCCGGGGGCGGAATCCGCCGTCTTCCGCGACCGCCTTTGCCCACGGAACGCTCTGCGCGGTGGGGATGTGTCCCGCCCGCAGCGTCCCCTCCTCGGGGTATGCGGGTGCCGTGGTGCGCTCACCGGAGTACTCCTCGGGGGAGCGCACATCGATCAGAGGGCTGCCGATGTGGGCCAGGACGTCTTCCTTGTACGCGCGGATCACGGAGTCGTCGCGCTCGACCACGGGGTACTCCGTAGCCGGCCGGGAGGTCGCCTCCCGGGTGAGTTCCCGTCCTTCGGCGATCCAGCGGTCACGTCCGCCGTCGAGCAGGCGCACGTCTTCGTGGCCGAACAGCGAGAACACCCAGAGGGCGTAGGCGGCCCACCAGTTGTTCTTGTCGCCGTAGATGACGACCGTGTCGTCGCGGGCGATGCCCTTGCGGCTGAGCAGTTCGGCGAAGCCCTCGCCGTCGACGTAGTCACGCACTACCGGATCGTTGAGCTCGGTGTGCCAGTCGACCTTCACCGCTCCGGGGATGTGGCCGGTCTCGTAGAGCAGGACGTCTTCATCGGATTCGACCACCACGAGGCCGGGGGTCCCCAGCCGTTCCGCGAGCCACTGCGTGGTCACCAGGCGGCCGGGCTCGGCGTACTCGGCGAACTTGGGGGAGGAGGAATCGAACTCGATGGCCATGGGATCTCCGAAGCGTTGAGCGGACGAGGGTGCTGCTGCAGACGGCGTAGTGTTGTTCCGTCCCTTCGACGATAGATCCCCGCCGAGCACCCTGCGCCCGATTCGTAAGACTTCGACACAGGTGAGCACCTGATCCAGGACCGTGATGACCGACCCGACCAGCCGCACGGGAATCGTGCACCTCACCGAGCGCCAGCCGACCGTCAGCGGACCCGAGATGCTGGCGAGCCTGGTGCCGCCGCCGCAGTTCGACAGTGCGACGTTCGACAGCTACCGCGCCGACCCCGCCTACCCTTCGCAGGAAGAGGCGAAGGAGACGCTGATGCGCTTCGCCGGACGAGGTGCTCCCGTGAAGCGCGGAGGTCTGTTCAGCCGGGCGAAGAAGGAGCCGGAGCTCAAGCCGGGCGTCTACCTCGACGGCGGATTCGGAGTGGGCAAGACACACCTGCTCGCCTCGATCTACCACGCGATGCCGGCCCGCCGGAAGTACTTCGGCTCGTTCATCGAGTACACGGCCCTCGTCGGCGCGCTCGGCTACAAGAACACCGTCGATCTGCTCAAGGGCGCCGATCTGCTCTGCATCGATGAGTTCGAGCTCGATGACCCGGGCGACACGATGGTCATGACGCGCCTGCTGGGCGAGCTCGTGCCGACCGGCACCAGACTCGCAGCCACCTCGAACACTCCTCCCAACGCACTCGGTGAGGGACGCTTCGCCGCACAGGACTTCCTGCGCGAGATCCATGCCATGTCCGACAGCTTCCAGACACTGCGCATCGACGGTGTCGACTTCCGCCAGCGCGCCCTCGACGGTCATGCCGTCGTGCTCGACGACGACGCCTACGCTGCGGCCGTCGCTGCGGCCGCCGCAACGGGCACCGCGTCTGATGACCGGTTCGACGATCTGATCCGCCATCTGGCACAGGTGCATCCGTCGCGCTACATCCGACTCATCGACGGCCTCGGCGGCGTGGGTGTGCGCGATGTCCGTCAGCTGACCGATCAGTCGGAGGCACTGCGTTTCGTCGCCTTCGTCGACCGTGTGTACGACGCGCAGATCCCGATCCTCGCCACTGGCCTCAGCCTCGATGCGGTGTTCTCCGACGAGATGCTCGCCGGTGGATACCGCAAGAAGTACCTGCGCGCCATCTCCCGACTCAACGCCCTCACGCATTCTGCGTAAGCCCGTAGGCGCGCGTAACGCGATGTTCACGGGCGGAGCCGCGCTGTAACAGCGGGGAAACAAACCTCACGCATTGACGAAACCGCAGGTCGTCACACTGAAGCTCTCAATTACTTCGGATGTGAGGTTTTCCTATGGATGCTCCCGGCAACATCTCGTGGGCGATCACCGCGACAGCGCTGGTGCTGCTCATGACGCCCGGCGTCGCCTTCTTCTACGGCGGTCTCGTCAAGGCGAAGAGCGTCGTCAGCATGATGATGATGAGCTTCGGCTCCATCGGACTCGTCGCCGTGCTGTGGATTCTCTTCGGCTTCTCGATGAGCGCCGTCGACAGCCCGACCGCCTTCGCAGGCAACCCGTTCGCCGACTTCGGCCTCTCGAGCCTGGCCGCAGGCGAGGGCTCGAACGTCGCTCTCCTCGGCGTCGCCTACGGCGCCACGTTCGCGATCATCACGGTCGCCCTGATCTCCGGGGCGATCGCGGACCGCGCGAAGTTCGGCAGCTGGCTGATCTTCGCCGGTATCTTCGCGACGGTCGGGTACTTCCCCGTGGCCGCGTGGGTCTGGGGCGGCGGCTGGATCATGAACCTCGGCACCACGCTCTTCGGTGAGGACAGCGGCATCGGCGTGATCGACTACGCCGGTGGAACCGCGGTGCACATCAATGCGGGTGCTGCGGCCCTGGCCCTGGCTCTGGTCCTCGGCAAGCGCATCGGCTTCCAGAAGGGCATCCTGAAGCCCCACAACGTGCCGCTGACGCTTCTCGGCGCCGCTCTGCTGTGGTTCGGATGGTTCGGCTTCAACGCCGGCGCCGAGTGGCTCGCGGAGGACATGGGCGGTGTGGGACTCATCGGTCTGAACACTCTGGGTGCGACCGCCGCAGCCATCCTCGGCTGGATCCTGGTCGAGAAGATCAAGGACGGCAAGCCCACCTCGGTCGGTGCCGCCTCGGGCGCCGTCGCCGGTCTCGTCGCCATCACCCCGGCATGCGCCAACCTGACTCCGGGATGGGCGCTGCTGCTCGGAGCACTCGCCGGTGTCGTCTGCGCACTCGCCATCGAGCTGAAGTTCCGTCTGGGCTTCGACGACTCGCTCGACGTCGTGGGTATCCACCTCGTCGGCGGCCTCATCGGAACGCTCTACCTCGGGTTCTTCGCCACCGAGACCGGACTGTTCGTCGGTGGGGACGCGCGCCAGCTCGCGGTGCAGCTGATCGCCGCCCTCGGCGTGCTGATCTACTCGTTCGTCGTGGCCTTCATCATCGGCTTCGCCATCCAGAAGACGATCGGCTTCCGCGTCACGAACGAAGACGAGATCGCCGGTGTCGACCAGGTCGTGCACGGCGAGGAGGGCTACGCACTCGCCGACGCGTGATCTGCGGTTAGGGTGACCGTGTGAGCAAGACCAACGGCATCCTGGCAACACTCGCGGAGATCCTGCTCAAGGCAGTGGGCTCCGGCCGGGCGTCTCGGACATCAGGTCCGAGGCGCCCGGACGCGCGTCTACGGACACCCCACGAGCGTCCTGGGACCGCGACCACCGGACCAGATCGCGGAGCCACGCGCGGTACCCAGACCTTCCGCGTTGACCCGGAGCGGATCACGAACCTGCAGGTCGCGTACACGCCGCAGCGGGACGGCGCCCCGGACGCCGGAGAGATCGTCTGGACCTGGGTGCCCTACGAGGAGAACGACGGACGCGGGAAGGATCGTCCCGTTCTGGTGATCGGCCGGGAATCCGTCGATCGCGTGTACGCGGTCCGGATGACCAGCAAACCCCACGACGGCGAGCGGGACTACCTCTCGATCGGCACGGGTACGTGGGACTCTCAGGGTCGAGAGTCCTGGGTCGACGTCGAGCAGCTGTACAGCGTGCACGAGAGAGGACTGCGGCGGGAGGCCGCCGTCCTCGATCGAGGCCGTTACGACCGGGTCGTGGCTGCTCTCACGCGGCGTTACGGCTGGTCCGTCGCGGGCTGAGCGTCGGGAACGACTGCAGCACCATCTCGACGAGCTCGCTCAGCGGCCGGGTCAGCGGATCCGTGGCGGGGAGTCCGGTGTCGAGTTCGATCTCGTCGATGACTGTGGCGAGCTGCTGTGCCGTGAGGTTCTCGTGGTTCACGGTGACGCCGATGACCTTCGTGTCTGCGAAAGCCTCGATCAGCGTGATCTCACTCGTGACCGTCGGCATCGCGACCATCGGGAAGTCACCCAGGACCGCACGACCCGGGGCATGCTGCACGATGACGCCTGCGGGTTGGCTTCCGCGGAGGATGTGAGCGGAGGTGATGTACGCGGGGTGGCTGAGCGCACCCTGACCCTCCACGATGATCACGTCGGGGTCTTCGCCCTCGAACGCCGCGACCACCTGGTTCTCGACCTCCCCCGAGCAGAACTGCGGCACGAGGGCGTCGAGCGCGACTCCGTATCTCCCGCCCTGGATGATCGTGGTCTGACCGGTGCCGACCAATACGGCATGGATGCCCTGCTCGTTGAGCGCACGGACGAGGATCGTCGCTGTCGTGCGCTTGCCGATCGCTCCATCCGTACCGAGGATCGCGATACGCGGGCAGGTCACGTCGAAGATGCGTCCGGAGAACAGGTGGAGATCCTTCTTGTCCTTCGGGCGGCGGATGTCGGTGATCGTGACCTGGGCGAGCAGCGCGGCCGCGACGAACTCGGCATCGTCTGTGAGGAACTCGTGCAGGCCGTTGATGATGTGCATCCCGCGGGCGATGCCGTCCAGGAGCACTGTCCGCTGGTCGGCGGAGAGCAGTCCGTCGGCGGGGGCGACGCCGCAGATCAGGTAGTCCGGGACATGGCCGGCGTGCGCGATAGCCGTGGGAAGACCCTCGAGGATCGGGATGTCGTTCGCGCGCCCGTCCAGGAGCATTCCGGCATCCGCGCCAGCGTGAGTGCTGTCGATGACGCTGAGGACCTCGTACTTCTCGGAGTGGCGGACCAGGCCGTTCGCGGTCTTGCCGTCCTGCTCGCCGAACTGGCCTTCGCAGTAGACGATCGCCGTCGTCCCCGCGGGGAGGGCGATGGGCGCGGCCCACGCGTGCGCGGGGTCGATGAAGGACGGGATTGACGGGGTGGGCATGACGCTCCTCGGGCTCACACAGAGGAGGCGACGGAGAACGAAATGACCGATGAGGCCCGTTGGTCGACGAGAAGTCTTCCCTGATGCCGACAAGATGCCGACATCTCCACCGTAGCAGTGCTGTCTGGGACCGGGCCGCGAGGAAGTGCAGGGCCGGTCTGGTGCCGGACCGGCCGGAACACCCGATGTCCGGTCGACGCATGAAGGAGGGCAATCCGATCCGACGTGGGCTTCGAACCATCGGTGAGTCGCGAAAAGCGGCGCCACCCAAGGAGGAATCATGCGTTTCATCCCGACCAAGGTCCACGGAGTCCTCGACTACATCGTCGGCCTCGCGCTCATCGCCGCCCCCTGGCTGTTCGGCTTCGCGAGCGTCGGCGGAGCAGCGGTCATCATCCCGATCGTGCTCGGCGTCGGTCTGATCGTCTACAGCCTCTTCACGAAGTACGAGTGGGGCCCCTTCGGCTTCATACCGATGCCCGTCCACCTCGTGTTCGACATCGTCGCCAGCCTCTTCCTGGCGCTCTCGCCGTGGATCTTCGGATTCGCCGGTGAGGCGCTCAACGTCTGGCTCCCGCACGTCGTCGTCGGAGTCGCCGTGATCGTCGTGGTGCTGTTCTCCCAGCCGCAGCCCGCGACCGCCCGGGGACGCGCCGCAACGGCCTGACCCCACCCCCCCCGGACGCGGTGCCGGGCGACTGGACTTCCCGAAGCAGTCGCCCGGCACCGTCATGTCTGGGCTAGTACTGCGCAATCTCCACCCCGCGGAGCGCCTCGCTCAACCAGCGGCCGTAGAGCCCCCAGGGCTCGCCCTCCCGCTGGAGCGCGGCGACGTGGGTGCGGAGCTCATCGGTGAAGGTGAACCATTCGCCACCTTCACGGATGCCGGCGAAGTCCCTGTGGCGCTGCTGCTCTACAGCTCGGCCTCCGCGCTCGAAGGCGAGAAGCTCTTCATGCCGGATGCTCGCCAATCTCTGCCGCGGACGGCGGCTCGTGCCGATCTTCACGCGGCGGTCGAACCGGATGTAGTAGACGACATCGACCCGGGGGAGAGGCAGGTCGGTATCGGGAGCGTCACCGTATCGCCAGCCGCAGGAGATGCAGCACAGGGCGCCGTCTCGGCGGACACCTCGCGCGTTCCCGCAGAGGGCGCACGGACCCGGCAGCGTGAGTTCGGACGACACCGTGGCAGGCTACGCGCCCCCTCGGACACACGCGCTCTTCTCCCTGGGGCGCGTCGTGCGTAGGGTCGAGTCCGTCGGAGGAGGCAACGACGATGGTGGCGGCGCTGCGGATGATGAAGGCGTCGCTCGCGCTATGGCTTGGCGCGATCGCACTCGTCGCGTGCGCGCCGCGCGCCACCACGACGACGACCCCCGCGCCACCGGTTCCGACGCGCCCTGCGGAGTCCGGAGACATCTCACCGGGAGAGGTCACGACGGTCGCGGAGGGCCTGGCGGCTCCCTGGTCCATCGCCTTCTCCGGAGACGTTGCGTTGATCAGTGAACGCGACACCGCCCGCATCGTCGAGGTCTCGGACGAGGGGGCGCTGCATGAGCTCGGAGTGGTTCCCGGAGTCGAGCCGCGCGGCGAGGGCGGGCTCCTCGATCGTTCCCGTAGGCCGCCGCGGTGTCGATGAGTCGGTATCCGACCTCCAGAGCGGAAGCGACGGCGTCCGCCGTCTCGGCGGGGGAGTCTGGAAGACGCCGAAACCCAGTGCGGGCATCGCGACCCCGTTGTTCAGGGTGAGGTGGGTGGTCATGACTCGACGCCATGCCTGCTCGTCCGAGGGTAGGAGGTACGGTCAGTACCCGGTAGACCCCGCACAGACGGTTCGTCTATGCCTGCGCGGGGTCTTCGGTCGTCAGATGATGTCGCGTCCTTCGCGCTTGGCCTCCCTGGCGTCCTTCACGAAAGCGCGGATCACGACGGCGAGCACGCCGACGACGATGATCGGCCACACCAGCACGTAAGCGGTCAACAGCAGGGTCTCCATCAGGCGTCCTTCCCGGCGAGCGCGTTGTCGCCCTTCACATCGGCTGTTCGAGCGACCTCCGCGGTGTCGAAGCGGCCGGTGCGTTCCTTGATCAGATCGAAGTCGAATCTCCTCGTCCTGTTCATCAGCGTGAGGCCGACGCAGACGAGCGTGCTCACCGCGTAGGCCACCAGCGAGCCCGACAGCACCGGATACTCGTGGAGGAAGCCGATCGCGAACGGAGCCGATATGACGGTGGCGAGCCCACCGACGATCAGTGCCACCCGCAGGCCGAAGAAGCCGAACGACATCAGAGCGAGGACCACCCCGATCCCGATGACCGACAGGATGTCACTCACGAGCCCCCAGCCGCCGGACAGGGAGATCCACTCGAAACGCACCGGCAGGAATGCGGCGAGGGCGGCGATCACGGAGATGCTGAATGCGGAGTTCGTGACGCGATCCCAGTAGAAGCCCGCGATGACGGGGAAGACGAGTGCTCCCCACATCGCGCCGACGAAGACCAGCAGGTCGAGGATGTTGAACTGCATCGACGCGAAGCCGAGCGCTGCGGCCGTCGCGCCGATCATCGTGAGTCTGCCGACGAGCAGCATCGTCTTCGGGTTCGCGTTCTTCTTCCCCGCGATGTTCTGGCCGTAGACGTCGGCCATCATGATCGACGAAAGCGCTGTCATGTCGGCATCCGCGGTGGAGGACAGCGATCCGATGATCATGACGAAGAACACGCAGATCAGGATCGGCGGCAGATAGGTCGACGCCATCTGCGGGATCAGGTTGTTCACGTCGCCGTCCATGGGCTGGACTCCCGCGTACAGGGCGAGCACGCCCAGCATGCCGATACCGATGATCGATGCGCCGTAGCCGAAGGTCGCAGTGACGAAGGTCTTCTTGATCAGGTCCTCGCGGACCGCGAAGAGTCGCTGCGCAATGGTCTGGTTCCCGATGGCATAGGCCAGCACGGCCGCGATGTAGGGCGCTCCCTGGTTGAAGAACGCATCCGAGGAGAAGAAGTCCCGCTGCTGCGGAGTGAGGTTCGACGCGCCCGTGACGAACAATTCAGGTCCCCCCGCGGCGAAGAAGATCACCGGGACGATGATCGCGACCGCTCCCAGCATGGCGATGACCTGCGCGAAGTCGGTCAGCACGGAAGCCCGGAACCCTGACCACAGCGTGTAGGCCAGAACACCGATCGCGATGGCGACGATGCCCTGCGTGAACGTGAACGGCGACAGCATCGCGACCAGTGCTCCGCCGGCGATCAGGTTGGACGTGAGGCTGATGAGGCTTCCGAGCACGTTGGAGCCGGCGAGCATGAGCTGACTCGAGCGTCCGTGGCGAGCGAACATCACTTCGGCGATGGTGTGCGCGTGGGGCGCGACCTTGCGGATGCGTCGGCCGAAGGGGTAGATGAGCAGGATCATCAGCGCGCCCCACAGGCCGTAGTGGATCGGGCCGGAGATGCCGTAGGTGTATCCGGATGTCGCAGAGGCGTACATTGAGGATGCCCAGATCCAGGTGGCCGTCATCGACGCGGCTGATATGCCGAAGCCGATCTTCCCGCCGCCGGTCATGTATCCGTCGGCGTTTTCCCTTCTCCGGGAGATGCGGATGGACATGTAGAGGCTGCCGCCGAAGAACAGCAGCATGAGCAGGACCACGATCGGGCCTGACAGTGTGGTGAATTCTTCCACCGGGTACTCGCTTTCTCGTCGTGATGCGGCGTCGCCGCGTGTCGATGGAGAACGAGTCCCGCTAGGTGGGGGAGTACTGCGTCGTCTGATGTTGGGGGTTGCGGGGGCTGCGGTGAGCGGTCGACATGGCGAGAACGAACCTGGACCACTGAGGCGCATCGCAGCACACAGACGAGTGGCCCGGGGTGCGGCTCCTTTCGGGACGGCCGTTTCCGGGCGCACCGAACAGCAGTGCATCCTCGAACGGGATTCGTGGATCGCGTCGGTGAGCGTTCGGGCATCTGACGCGTGAGATCACGGTGGACCGGTGATCGTCGCTCGGGGGATGAGCGTCTCTCGACCATAGCAAGTTCTCAGGAAACTCGCGGGGCACGTGATGAGAGAACAAAAAAGCCCCCGGACAGACCGGGGGCTGGATGGTGGGCGATACCGGACTCGAACCGATGACCTCTTCCGTGTGAAGGAAGCGCGCTACCAACTGCGCCAATCGCCCATACCTGTGGGGTACGTCAACCGATACTACCGGACGCTTCGGGGCGGTGAAGACCACTCAGCGAGACACGCGCGAGATTCGCTGCCGGTTTGGCGGAGTGCGGATCTTCGGCTAATGTTTCATGAGTGCCCGGGACAACCGGGAACGAAATGCGGATGTAGCGCAGTTGGTAGCGCACAACCTTGCCAAGGTTGGGGTCGCGAGTTCGAGTCTCGTCATCCGCTCGAGTGCAGCAGGTCTTCTCAGGAAGGCGTGCAGCACGTGGGGTCAATCCACACGGTGGCGTGGCCGAGCGGCTAGGCACCGGCCTGCAAAGCCGTTTACACGGGTTCGAATCCCGTCGCCACCTCACGGGAAAACTGAATAGCCCCAACGGGCGCGATTGGCGCAGCGGTAGCGCGCTTCCCTGACACGGAAGAGGTCACTGGTTCGATCCCAGTATCGCGCACAGATAAAAACCCCGGTTCAGCCGGGGTTTTTGCATTTCCGGGTTGAGTGGGAGCCCTGTCCGTGCAACCTACGTGCGACATGCGTGAGCTTCCAATCGCCTAACTGGGGTTTGGACGCCGCTAGGCTCCAGGCGTGGAACCATTCAGACCGTGGGATGCGACTGACGACGAATACGCCGATCTACTCGTGATTCGTGAACCGATCCCGGACACGTTGGAAGACACGATCAGAGAGTGGCTGTACGAGTTCTTCCACGCTCGTTCCTCCTACGGAGAAGTCGACCGCAGTGTCATCAACGTCATCCAGGCGGCGCTTCGTACGACGTTGCAGGTGCGGCCCAACTGCAGTCCAGCTGACCTCACAGACGCGATCCGAAGTGAGGGCGACAAGTACACCCTGAGAGTCATTGACTTTCTCTTGTCGCAGACGCGTAGAACCGATCCGATGCGTGATCCAGATGACGTCGCTTACCTTCGGTCGCAGATGGCGTTGAGCGCGTCGGCTGTCGATATTGTGCGGGAGGGCGCGACCTATCGGATAGCACGCCGCATGCCTGAGGGTATAGAAGAGTCTGCCCAACGGGCCATCGGTGACGCGAATGCCACCGCGGGACGGCACCTCGCGAGCGCGTGGCGCGAGATGCAGTCGATTACTCCGAAGGCGAGCATGGTTCTTCGCGAGGCGATCCAGGCTGTCGAGGCGGCCGGAGGGGCAGTCGTAATTCCCAAGGAGAAGAAGCCGCAACTCTCCAAGATCGTCGGCGCGATTCGTGATCAGAAGGGGTGGGGGCTGGTGCTCGCTCAGCGAGACGACGGGCATCCCGACCACAAAACCGTTCTGATCGGCATGCTGGAGACGCTTGCGTTCGCGGAGCAACATAGGCATTCCGGGCACGGCTACTCGGATACTGAGGCGGTCGGGCACGTGCAACTCGCCGCGACGCTGGTGGGCTGGTTTTCGGCTGGCGTAGTGGTGCGCGCCGACCAGTGACATTCGGACGGCGGTCGCCGCGGCTACTCGCTCTTGATCCAGCCGCTGTCGAGTATCCGCCCGTTGGCGAGTTCGACAGTCACCCAGTACCCAGGCTTGCCATAGGCAGGATGATCCGGCTCGAACTCCTCGTAGAACTCCAGGCTTGCTTGGGGCTCCAGCCGAAACGGAAGAAGCTCTTTCCCGTCGTCTTCGCCAAGCAGGATCTGCGATGCAGTGGCTGACGTTGGTGTCCCCTCTTCGTAGAGCAGGACTTCTGTGATGGTGACCGCGGTGCGGCCTTTATTGCGGATCACCACGTTGACCCATTGCATCCACTCACTGCCGACAGCCGAGGTTTCCAGCGTGACGCGCGCGCCACTCTGCCTCCACGTCCACACGTTCCAGCCAAGCGCCGCGAGGGCGGCGACGGCGGCGATGATCGAGATGATGAACGCGGGGAGAGCGAACGGGTCGGAGGCGTGAGAGGCGGCGAGGAGCACATGCCGAGACTAACGGCAGGGCGCGCGATGAAGAGGAACTGCGGGCGGAGAGAGATGCCCCTATCGGCCCCGGAGACGCACGCCGCCGAACGTCCCGGCGAGGCCGGATGCGCGTCCGTAGTTGCCGCATGCTTCGCGGACGGCGAGCGGGCAGGCCGCGCACGTGCTCGAGCGGACGGTCGCGGGGTCGAGGCCCTCACACGGGACACGCTCGCCGCGTTCGGTGGCGCGGAGGAGGGCGACGCCGAGCGTCCGCGCTTCGTCGTTTCCGCGATACGTCGAGAGGCGCGGCTCGCTCGGGTCGCCCACGGGCTCAGTAGTTCGCGCGTTCGAGGAGAGAGCGCAGGCCGTCGAGGTCGAGATGCGCCCACGGTTCCGTGTTCGGGTGTTCTCGGCCTGAGACAGCCCAGCCGTGCACGCCATCGAGGTCAGGCTCGTACGGGACGCGGCGACGCATCGCCCGGTCGGCGTCGATGAGGTCGAGCACCGCGGAGGCCATTGAGTCGCCGAACTCGCGGGCGCGTTCGCATGTCGGGCAGAGGTGCGCGTGGATCGGGCGTCCGACGCCGCCGAGGCTCGCCGGGTACAGGTCGTGCGGCGTCCACGGCTTCGCGGTGCGCTTTGCCAGGACAGTGCCGAGGCCGCACCACGCACAGCCGCCCGTCGGGCAGGCTACGGGGCGAGGCGGCATGCGGTCGGCGAGGTGGTCACCATACTCGTGGCGCATGTCCGCGAAGAGGTCCGGGCTCACATGCAGCCATGGCTCGGCGGCGGCTGTCCGGCGGCGTGCGTCCTCCTCCCGAACGGGCGCGAACCGCCGGTGCCAGGATGCCGCGGCTCCGCGCGAGGAGAGCCGGTCGAGGAGCGACAGGAGGCCGTCGGCGCTGTACGTCGCGGCGGGCTTCACGCCGATCACGGCGAGTGCTCGGAAAGCCGAGGCGATGCGGTGCTGTCCGATGCTCGGTGAGCCGATCATGCGGCGAATGCTCGGGTGCGCGTCCAGAGTGCGGGCGGCGCGCGCGTCGAGGTCGGCACACACGGGGCACTGTCCGAACGTCACTTCGGACAGTCCCTCGATCAGCCGCCCGTGGTGGTCCATCCGCCCGGTGACGGTGAACGTCGTTCGGGGCGCGTCGGGGCCGCACGGGGTCCCGCAGTCCTTGCACGCGATGTGTTCGGCGTCGGGCAGGTGGCGGATGCCGAGGGGGAGGGCGTCGGGCTTGGTGGTCGTGGTCATGGTGTGGGCTCTCTCAGAATCGGCGGAGTTCGTCGGGGGTTAGGTCTTGCCAGCCGAGGGCGCGGGGCGCTTTTGCCTCGGGCCGCGTCTCGGCGCGTTTCGGTGCGGGGGGCGGCGTAGGTGCGGCGGCGCGTCGGCGGGCGGCGCGGGCTCGCTTGGCTTCGGCTTCACGCGCCGCGCGCTCTTGCTCGGCGCGGCGCTCCGCGGAGGCGGCGAGTTCGGCGCGGAGGAGCGCATGCGACCAGGATTCGCCGCGGTATCGACGCTCAGGCATGGCGGGGCCGTCGGTCGAGGCGGTCGCCGCACACGGCGTGCGCGCCGCGGAAGCAGTACGCGCCAGGGGCGGCAGCGTGCTCGGCGCACGAGATGGTGAGGGCGGCGGGCATGACCGCGCTTCGGCCGAGTTCGCTCGCGAGCCTCGCCACAGCGGCGGCGTCCGGCGTGCGGTCGTGTCCGAGGTCGAGGGCCGCGAGGCTTCGGCTCTTACCCTGGTATCGGCCTGACACGATTTCGCGGTACGCCGTTTCGGTCTTGTCGCGGAGGTCGTCGGAGATGTGGCCGGGGTGCCGGGCGAGGTGGATGCGCTCGCGGTCGTTGTCGGCGGTGCGGTGGCTCATGGTTGGCTCCAGTCGTAGGCGGTGTGGTTCTCGGGGATCGTGGCGAGGGCGTCGGCATGCGCTTCGGCGGCGAGGAGTTCGGCGGCGGCGGTGAGGCCGGGCACGGTGCGCTCGCCGGTCGCGCGAGCGTCGAGCGTCGGCGTTGTCGGTGGTCGGGTGTACACGTCCGTGCCGGTGATCGGTCGGGCGGCACGGCGGGCCTCGGCGAGTGCCAGGCGTTCGCGAACGTCGGCGACGTGAGCCGCACGGGCGGCGGCACGGTCGGCGGCGACGCGCTCCGCGGTCACGGCACGCGCCCGTGCCTCGCGCTCGGCGAGGGTCGGCGGTGTGCGATGGGTCATCGCCATGACAGTCCCCATGACGACACGGGCCGGTGAGCGCGCACGAGTTCTTCGAGCGCGGCCTGAGCGAGGGCGCGGCGTTCCTCGGGCGTGGCATCGGGTGGGTACGGCGATGGCCTGTCGATGCCCAGCCTCGCGCGCTTTGCTTTCAGGGCGGCGAGCGCGGTTAGGGCTTCTTCGACGCTCCCGTGAGGGCGCGTCGGGATGCCGAGGGCGGCGCGGATGCGTTCGGGGTCCATGCTGGGTCGGATCATCAGACGCCCAGCCGTTCGCGCTCGGGTGTGCTCAGTAGGCCGATGCCGCCCGCCCTAACCGCGGTAATGATCGCCGCCGCCGAACGGGGTGTGAGGCCGAGGCCGTCACGGAGCCGTTCTGCGGTGCGCTCCGCGGCAGTATGCGCCGCGAGCAGGGACGCGCGCGGCTGTCCACGGTCTGTGAACGGCGACGCGGCGTCGATTCGTTCGCGGATGAGTTGTGCCACGGCCTCGGCGGTTGCCCAGGATGTCAGCGCCACGGCGAACCGGTCTAGCGCGAGTTCGGGAGCGGCGTCGACGGCACGCTGTGCGAGGTCGCGGGCGAGCGTGGCGACGGCACCAGATTGCACCGGGGATCGTTCGGGGCTGACTCGGGTTCGGGCTTCGGGCGCGAGCGACGCGCCGCCGAGTCACACTCGCGGCATCCGTGCCGCCCGCGCTTCGTGACGTACACGGCATCGTCGGGGTGACCGCACGGCGTAGCGCTCATCGGGCACCGCCTCGCGCGGGCGTGTGTACGCGAGCGTGCGCGCGCATGATGCGCGCAGGCGTGCGAGCGGGCACGGCGAGGACGCCGAGAGGGGGCGGCACGGGGTGGGGCGTGTGGGTCATGGCATCTCCCAGTGGGTCGGGTCGGTCGGGTCGAGGGTGAATAGGGCGGGCGGCTCGGGCACGGGTGCCGTCAGCGGGGGAGCGGGTGCGCGGCGGCGCTTCGGGATCGGGGAGAGTGTGAGATGTGCGACGGCTCGGCGGGCTTCGGCGTGCTCGCGGTCATCGAGTGCGGCGCATCGGCTACAGGCGGGCCGGTAAGCGTCGGGGTCGAGTGAGTACCACGCGGGAGCGCCGGAGCCGGAGACGCCGCGGATGCGGTCGCCGGGCGGAGCGATGCATGACCACACGCGAGCCCGCCGGCCACAGCGCCAGCAGGCGCGTGCAGAGGCCGGCCCGCGCTGGCGGCGGATGCGGGCGTGCAGGGCGAGGTATCCGGGCTGAGCGAGGCTGTAGCGCGTCGCGAGGGTGACCACGCCGAGGAATGCCGCCGGATTAAGGCGCGGCGGGGCCGTCTGCGAGCGAACGGAGCCGGGGTGCGGTAGTTGGCCGTCTGAGGAGTTCAAGCCGTCAGAGAGTCGTACAGCGCTTCGAGGCTCGGCGGGCGCGAGGGCTCGCGACGCTCGCACTGTTGCACGGGCGTTGCATGCATCGGCCTCGGCGAGCGCCACGCTGCCGACGGATGCGGAATCACGCGGCAGAATCGGCCCGCCGTCGCTGGTATCAAGCCAGTAGCGCGCGCTCATTATGCCGCCTCGGAGGTGAGCGCGGCGCGGGCCTCGGCGCAGACTTCGCCGCACACGTCCACGATGAGCCGGTAGGCGTCCTCTTGCACGTCGTCGGAGCGCCGCCACGGGTTCGGCACGGGGCGCGGCATCACGAGTGCATCCGTGCCCTTGAACACGAGGCGCACGATGCCCGCCGCGAACGGGTCGAGCGGCACGACGCAATCGGCGTTGCGGTCGTCCATCGTCAGGCGGCGGGCGAAGTGCGCGGAGCCGTCGAGGCCGTGCCGCTCCGCTGTGGCGAGCGTGCCGGGGTCCATCGGGTCGCCGTGCATCGCTGAGACGCCCACGGAAGCCGCTTCGACGTTCAGGCCGTGCTCAGCCGCCATGTCGCGCAACACGAGTTCGGCCAGCGGCGAGCGGCAGATGTTCCCGACGCACACGAACAGCACTCGCCAGGGACGCCCGACGACCGGCGGCGTGTGCAGGCGCTCCGCGCCCTCGGGCACATCCACGATGTACTCACCGCCGGGCGAGAACGGCCCAGCAGGGACGCGCCCGAGCATCCATCCCGGCTCGGCGTCGACCACGTAGAGGCGCGCCCGGTCCCGGTCGTACCGCGCGCCAAAGAATCGGGCGTCGTTCGGCGCGGTCGTCCAACTCAGCCCGCGGCTGTACTCGGGCACCGCGCCGCGGTAGAGCGTCAGCGTCTCGGTCGGGATCGCCTCGGGGGAACATGCGCCGCCGTAGAGGTATCCGACTTCGCGGAACAGCCGCACCCATTCGTCGCGGGGGAGTTCGCGCAGGGGCCAGCCGTCCGGCCCGGCGCCCTTCGCCCACGACACGCTGAGGATGGCGGCGAGCACGTCGAGCGAGATGCCAGTGCGGTGCCGGTCGGCGAACAGGCCGGGCAGGTCGGCGGGCGGGTGCGGGTTTCGCCCTTCCTCCCGCATGAGCATCATCCAGTCGTACGGATTCATCGTCGGCTCCAGAGTCCAGCGGCGTGCGCGGCGAGCCCTCGGCGCTCCAGCGAGCGGAGCACGCCCGCCGCGGTGCCGGGGTTCCATCCGGCGAGGTCCGCGACTTCCTCGCGCGTTCGCGGTCGAGCGCTGAGCACCACGAGCGCGGCGCGCTGAGGGCCGCTGAGGCCGGGCAGGGGCTCGGCGAGGGGTTCGGGCGCGTCACAGTCGGCGCATCCGGTCGTCGTCGCGCTGTAGCCGTCGATCAGGTGGAGCACGTCATACGCGCCGGACCCGCCGTAGGCGTCAATGTAGGCCATGACGGCGGTAGCCATCTCCGCCCAATCGGCGTAGCGGTTCATCGTTCCCACCTCGCGAGTTCGTCGGCGAGGTCATCGCGGCCCGCGAGCATGCGGAGCCCAAGGGCCAGGTTCTCGGGCATCTCTCGCTCGGCGGCGGCGCGGATCGCCTCGGCGCTGTAGCGTCCGCCGAATCGGTCGGCCACGGCTTGCACCGCGGCGGGGTCGAGCATCCGCCGCTCAGCGGCCCGTCGAGCACGTGCGGCGTCAGCTTCGGCGGCATCGAAAGCCTCGGCGGCGCGCCGAGCGTCGCCGCAAGTGCGGCAGGGCTCGGAGGCGTTGCCGTCGGGATGCTTCGGGCAGATCAGGGGGAGGGGCGCGCTCGCGCGCGCCTCGTTCCCCTGACTCTTGTTCTCTTGGTTCTCGTTCCGTGTCGCTTTCTGAGACGGGGGTGAGGCGCTTTCTGAGATGGGGGTGAGTCGCTTTGTGCGACTCACTGGAGCATCCGCGGGCAACTTATCCACAGGTGCGGCCAGCCCCTCGGGCGGCGTCGCCGTGTCCATCGCCACGGTGTATCGGTTGCTCGCTTGCCCGGCGGCATCGTGTCGCTTCGTGCGCGTGACGACGCCCAGCGCTTCGAGAGCGTCGAGAGCGCGGGCGACGGTCGCGCGGCTCACGCTCGCACGCTCAGCGATGGCCGCGAGGGACGGCCAGCATTCGCCGGTCTGGAGGTCGGCGAACGTCAGCAGGGCGACGTACACGGCGAGCATCGGCGGTGTCACGCTCGGGTGCAGAATCCACGTCGGCACGGTCGCGAACGGCAGACGGCGGGCGTAGGTCGTGATGTCCGCCACGGTGAACGCGCGGCGGCGAGCGGCGTGGGCGACGAATGCCTGTTCGCCGGTCACGGCTCAGCC
This sequence comes from Microbacterium sp. Ag1, assembly GCF_001005635.1. Lineage (NCBI taxonomy): Bacteria > Bacillati > Actinomycetota > Actinomycetes > Micrococcales > Microbacteriaceae > Microbacterium > Microbacterium sp. Ag1. The sequence goes on along the minus strand of NZ_LBCR01000025.1, from coordinate 100,004 downwards.
CGCGCTCTCGGTGCTCTCAGCGCCGTTGCGCACGGGCCGTGCCCAGCGGTCGAGGTCCACGACACGCACGCGCAGGTCGCCGCGTGCGCCGAGACGCACGGCGGGGAGTTCGCCGCGGTCGATGGCGCGGCGGATCGTCTTGCGGTCAACGTCAAATCGGACGGCGGCGGATGTCAGCGACAGGTACACGGGTGCCGGAGGTGAAACGGGCATGAGCGACGCTCCGAGGTAGGCGGTATCGGGGTCGCGTTCACGGGACTAGAGCCCGCTCCGTTGCGTCCGGTGTAGCCGGGTCACGCGCTACGCGGGGCCGTCGCGCCCGCTCGGGCTCGATGCCCGCCTACAGGTCAAGTTACACCACATCGGGACAGATAGAAAGTCCAGTTCAGAGCGCTTTAACTATAGGGATCAGTCCTAGTTTCTAGCGGTGCAAGCGAAAGCGGCTCGCTAGTGTGACGGGCATGGACTGGTCGCCGTGGTTCCCACTCATTACCGCCCTGATCGGTGCCGCTGTCAGCCTTGGCACCGTCTTGCTGACGCAGGGCCTCGCAGAGCGGCGCGAGTCTCGCCGCGAGAAGCAGAAGCGCGAAGACGATGCGGTCGCTGATCTGCGTACAGAGGCGCGGCGCGTGGCAGACCTGTTCCTTGCCGAAACTATCGAATACGAACGCATCGCAACGGCGACAGCTGAAAACGACGAGTTCGACGCCCGATACGGGGAACATCTCTACGCCGAAAGCCTGTATCGACTAGGCCAAGCCATCAACATGCTCCCCAACGCCGAGGCGCGGGCGCAACTGCGGATGATCGTCGGCAATCTTCCGGATCGCCAGTCCTTTCCGTCCATCTTGATTGGCACGCCAAGTTGGATTCTGACCGTCCCGCTTCTGCTGAACGCCGCGCTCGACATCGCCAGCGCATACGCGCGCGGTGAGTCACCGGACCTAGACGAGGGGAAATGGTTTCGACGTATCGAGGCGGCATCATCGCAACTCAGCGATGAAATCGCCAGGGCAAAGGCGATGCACCCGGCGTACATCATGCAGGCCGTGAAGGCTCAGGAAGAAGCCGCCCGCGGCGACGGGTGAGGATCGAGGGAAGCGCGGGGGCGCCGGGTCCAACGCGTTGCGGTTACGCCGTGAGGGCGGCGGCGTCGAGAGCTTCGACTAGAGCCGCCTCGCGGCCTGTGCCGTGCGTGTACCGGAGTGCAATGCCCTCCGATGCTTGCCCGAGCCGGTCGGCCACCTCACGCGACGTAGCGCCCGCGGCGCTGTAGTGGCTCGCGGCGTAGTGGCGGAGCCCGTGCAACGGCAGATCGGGCCGCTTCGCCGCCTCGCGGGCGTTCTTCCAGTGCCGGGCGAACGTCGATTGCCGTAGGTGCGCAACGCCGTCAGCCGCAGGCCACAGCAGGGCGTCGGGGTTCAGCGGCACGCGCTCGGCCATGTGCGACAGCAGGGGCCGGTAGGCGACGGCGGGGAGCGGGACGACGCGCACGCCCGCGCCCGTCTTGGGCGCGCCGACGATGGCACCGCCGCCGGTCGTGTGCGTCACGCCTCGGGAGACGCGGAGAGCGACGCTGACGACCGCGCCCGCCTCGCGCGTCACGACGACATCGCCGCGCCGGAGTTCCCGCATCTCGCCGGAGCGCAGGCCGGACCACGCCGCGACGATGACGAACGACCGCAGGCGCTCGGGCATCGCGTCGATGATCGCGGCCAGTTGCTCGGGAGTCGGCGGCTTGACCGGCTTTCCGGTCGTCGCGGATGCCGCGCCGCGGATCGGCTCGGGGGCCTCGGCTAGCAGGCCGCGCGACACGGCGGAGCGGAGCACGGATGACAGTAGGGCGTAGGCGCGGGCCGTCTGCGTGACTTTGCCCGTCGCGAGCGCGGCGGCGTGCCAGTCCTCAACGGCGGCGCGGTCGATGGCCGACACCGGCGTGTCAGCCAGGGGAGCGAGTGGGTCATCGAGTAGACGACGGTACTCGGCTCGCGTCGTCTCGCGGATCGGCTTTCCGCTCGCGCTGTAGCGCTTGCTCAGCCAGTCGGTTGCGAACGCGGAGAACGGCAGGGTGCGGCGTTCGGCGTCACGTTCGGCGGCGGCACGTTCGGCGGCGGCGGCTTGACGGGCGGCGGCGGCGTCCTCCTTGCTCAGCCAGGTACCCGCGGCTATCTCGGCCTGAGTGCGCGAGAGATAGGCGCGGGCGGCACCCTTCGTCTCAAACGTCGTGGGGCCGGTGTGCCGCACGCCGTCAACGATGAACGATGCTTGCCAGCGCTTCGACGGCAGGCGGCGGAGAGCGCCCCACGCCTCACGGCTCATCGGTCGGCCTTTCGGGCGTCGGTAATGTCGTGCATGGGTCGATCCTTCCTATCGGCCTCTGACGGCCTCGCGGTGGCATCCGCGGGGCCGTCGCTCTGTTCCCGCCGTGCAATAACGTGCAACAGCGGTAGTCCCCGTTTGGGTTCGTTAGGGACAGTGTAGCGTGCCAGTAACGCCCAGAATGGGCGGATTAACGCGGGTTCGGTCCCCTCTATTACGCGCGCGCGCACGAGTGCGCGCTACTGGTTCGATCCCAGTATCGCGCACAGACAGAAACCCCCGGTTCTCCCGGGGGTTTTTTTGTGTTCCACGCTGCCCCTCAGGCCGGAGTGCGAGGATGTCGGACCGATGAACGGATGTCGGGCCCGAACCAGGCTTCAGGCTCTGCATCCGTTCGTCGACCCGACATCCGCCGCCGGCTCACGCGAGAAGCGTCTCCCCGATGTACCCGCCCTCCGTACATCCGGGCGGGATGGCGAACACCGCGGACCCGATCGGGACCGTCCATTCGTTGAGCAGGTCGAGCTCGTCCAGTCGACGCTGCATGGGGATGAACTGCCGCTCGATGTCGGCCTGGAATGAGATGAAGATCAGCCCGGACTCGGAGACTTCGGAGCCGACCGGACGTTCGTCGTAGTTGTACGCGCGGCGGAAGATCCTCTCGCTGCCATCGCCGCGCGCGCGCCGGATGTGCGCGAACTGCGGGATCACGGGGAACCCGATCGATGTCTTGGCCTCGAAGTCCGGTTCGTCGAACTCCTCCGTCCCGGTCAGTGGTGCCCCGTTGGCGAGGGTCCTCCCCACGGAGGCATCCCGACCGCCGCGGTCCAGCCGGTCCCACTTGTCAAGGTCCATCCGGATGCGGCGGAGCACAATGCCCGTGCCGCCCGCCAGCCACCCGTCCGCGCTCCACACGACCCCGTCGAAGTCCGCCGTTCCCGGTTCGGGGTTGGTGGTGCCGTCGACCTGCCCGAAGAGGTTGCGCATCGTCGTCCCTGGGCGCTCTGTACCGTAGGCGCGACGGAAGCCCTGCTGGGTCCATCGGATGCTCGCGAACCCACGGGCATCCTTCAACAACATCCTCGTCGCGTGCGCGACCGTCAGCGGGTCGTCACCGGCGATCTGGATCAGAAGGTCGCCGTCCGAGAACTCCGGCCGCAGCTGATCCACACCGAACGCCGGCAGAGGCGCGAGCCACGTCGGGCTCGTTCTGCCTGTGCGGGCGACCAGGCCGGGGCCGAAGCCGAAGGTGATGGTCAGCCGTGCCGGGGCGAGGGCCAGCTCCGGCTCGGAATCGGCGAGGGCGGGGACCCCCTGTGTGAGCCGGGCCGCATCGTCCGTCAGGATCCGCATCAGGCGGACGAGCCCTTCGCGGTCCACGTCATCATGGAGGTCGAGGCCCACGAAAACACCGTGAGCTTGTGCCGCGGTGTCGACACCGGCCTGGTGCGTGCCGAAGAAGGGCACCGTCTGGTCGCCGTTCATCGGAGCGGCGACCGGCTTCGCGTCGTCCTTCTGGTCGTTCAGGGCGAGATCCACTCCGACCGCCGCGACCGCGCCGACGCCGGCGACAGCTCCTCCGAGGAGGAACTGTCGCCGGGTCGACCCGGTGCGACGGGAGCGGGCGCCCTCAGCGGGCGCCGACATCACTGCCCCGAGCCGTCTTGCATGTCGCCGCCCTCGTAGTTCTCGTTTGCACCGGAGTAATCCTTGACAGGTGCGGTGAACTCGAATGTCGAGTCATCGGAGAAGGTCAGGGTGAAGGTGACGTCACTGCCTGCGGTGAGGGGACCCGTCAGATCCATCATCATGATGTGGTTGGCGCCGGGTTCCAGAGGGAGGCTCCCACCGGCGGGAATAATGAAGCCGCCGTCCTTCTCGCGCATCACCATCTCTCCGGCCTCGTTCTCGACAGTCTCGTGCAGCTCGAGCATGTTCGACGCCTCGGACGCGACGGAGACGACGGTCACATCGTCGTCTCCGCTGTTGACGAGTGTGCCGAATCCTGCCGACATGCCCTCGTCGGCCGACTTGACCCAGGCATCCTCGATGGTGACGGTCTCGCCGGCCGGGCGGGGCGCCGATTCGGTCGGAGTGCTCTCCGGAGTGCACCCCGTGAGTGCGAGGAGGGAGACAGCGATCACAGCTGCCAGACGGGGAAGGTTCTTCGTGGTGTTCATGATGGTGTCTTTCACAGGTCATCTGCCGCGGAACCGCCGGCTTCCGGCGGTGCGGCTGCCGTCCGAGGACGGCGAAGGAATCGAATGGCGACGAAGACGAGGACGGCGATCGTCGCCCCGCCTGCGCCGATGAGCAGCACCCTGGGGATGCCGCCGGAATCTGCTGCGGTCTGATCCGACTGTCCTGCGGATGCCGGAGGGTTCTCTGTCGAGCCGCCGGCCGTCGGGGCCCGCATCGGCTCGGCATCGCCGACCGTGAAGGGGATGACGCCCGCGATCGGGTGGCCGTCCTCCGACACGACCTGCCAGCGCACCTGGTAGCCCGCGACAGGCATCTCGGGAGCGAGCGGGGCCGTGACGGTGCGCCCGGCGACGGTGACGTCGCCGGCGACCCAGTCCTTTCCCGAGGCGTCGACGACCAGGACGACGGCCCCGGTCAGCGATTCGTCGAGGATCAGGAGCTCGCCGGAGAACGTCATCGTGATGCTTCCGGGGGCGGATGCCAACTGCTCATCGGCGGCCGGAGTGCTGGATACCAGCTGGTCGTGGGCAGACGCGGGTGTGGCGATCGCGAGGGTCGCGACCGTCGCCAACGCCAGCCCGGCCGCAATCCTGCGGACAGGGGACATGGGAATGGCCTCTCATCAGACGTCGCGTGCGCGACGTTCATGCATGCGTTCAGAACCCGCGCGCATCGAGCGCGCGGCGGTGACGCACCACGGGGCCGGTGGGCCCAGGGCGCGGATCAGATCGCAGCGGCGAGAGGGGGTGCACGACCTCTGAGAGTCGCGAGAAGTATGAGGCTGGTGGCCTCATCGACGTCGAACCGCCCGGGAAACGCATCGACGACGTCGATACCGGGGAGCACGAGGACGTGATCGACACGCCGACGCACCCACCGGATGAGCTGAGCGGCGAGATCCCGCACGGCGATGAGCAGGCGCTCACCGCGGTACAGCGCCGCGATCGTCAGCACGGCGGCGAGAGCGTGTCCGACCCACATGGACGCGTCAGCGCTCACCTCCGCCGGAATGCCCGTCGTCGGGGGAATCACCAGAGGGCCGCCGTGCACGTGTGGTGTCGAGACGCCGGACGGCGTGACCGTGCCGAGTATGAAGAGCGTGTGGAAGAGGAACTGGCTCATCGCCACGGACAGCCCGAGGCGGATCAGCGAGAGCGACCGCCCGGCGAGGAGCACGCAGATCATGAATGAGAACACCCACGGCACGAGGATGCCGAGCGGCCCCGGCATCTGCCCTCCGCCGGTGACGTGACCGGCGAGGGCGACGAAGATCGCCAGGGAGGAAGCAGCGAAGCCGCGGATGACGGCTGGCTTCCTGGACTCGGTCACGGCACCAGTCTGGCATGGACGGCGCGGACACCTCATCGCATGCCGCAGCGCCGCGTCCGCTCTCAGCTCATTCGCGCGGTGACTTCGGCGCTCTCTTCACGACGTCGTATGCGGAGAGCGCAGCCTTCCGCGTCTCGCCGAGGTCGACGATCGGCTCTGTGGGAGCGTCGGCTGCCCAACGGGAGATGTAGAGGTTCTGGGGGTCGAACTTCTTCGCCTGGAGCTCGGGGTTGAACACGCGGAAGTACGGCGCCGCATCGGCGCCCGAGCCTGCGACCCACTGCCAGTTGAACGGGTTGTTCGCCTCGTCGGCGTCGACCAGCGTGTCCCAGAACCACTCCTCTCCGCGGCGCCAGTCGATGAGCAGGTTCTTCACCAGGAAAGAGGCGACGACCATCCGCACCCGGTTGTGCATGTAGCCGGTGTGCCAGAGTTCGCGCATCCCGGCATCCACGAGCGGTACACCTGTCTCGCCGTGCTGCCAGGCGTCCAGGTGCGCGGGGTCCAGCGGCGGCCAGGGGAAGGCGTCGAACTCCGGACGGAGGTTCTCGGTGGCGAGATCGGGGGAGTGGTACAGCGTGTGCCAGGCGAACTCGCGCCACCCCAGCTCGGAGAGGAACCCGCCCGCCCCCTCGACGCCGACAGCCTCTTGCCATACCGTGAAGGGACTGATCTCCCCCCAGCGGAGGTGCGGAGACAGCAGCGACGTGGCTCCGGCGGCAGGTTCGTCCCGCGCCCGGTCGTAGTCCCGGAGGTCCTCGTCGAGGAACCGACGCAGACGTCGTCGCGCCGCGGGCTCGCCGGGTTCCCAGGCCTCGCGAAGTCCGCCTGCCCAGTCGGGCCGGGTGGGCAGCAGACCCCAGTCGTCGAGGTCATCGGATGCGGGTGCATCGCCCACGCCCGGAATCGAGCGGGGCTCCGGAAAGGGAGCGCGGGGGGCGGGAAGAGAGAGGCACGCGCGCCAGAACGGCGTGTAGACGGAGTAGTGCGTTCCGCTGCCCGTCGTCACAGTCCACGGCTCGTGCAGCAGGGAGCCCGCGAACGAGACGGTCTCGATCCCATCCGCCCGCAGGGCGGTCTTCAGAGACGAATCGATCTCGCGCTCGGCGCCGCCGTACCGTCGGTTCCAGAACACGGCTTTCGCGTCGATCTCCGAAACCAGCTCGCGCACGACACGCTCGGCGGCGCCGCGGCGCAGCACGAGATCACCGCCACGCTCGCGCAGGCGCTCCCCGAGCGACGCGAGCGAATGGTGGAGCCACCAGCGGGCCGCACCGCCGAGAGGTCGGACACCGGGGGATTCCTCGTCGAGCACGTAGAGCGCGAGCACCGGTTCCCCTCGGTCGATGGCAGCCCGAAGCGCCGGGTTGTCTGCGAGCCGGAGATCATCTCGGAACCATACGAGCGAGGGGGACGTCATGATGTCATTCTCCTGGAGTGCGCGATCTCGGGTCACGCGCGACGCCGGCGGCTGCGTCGGCCGCGTGGGGTCGAGTCGCTTGTGGACCACAGCGCCCACAGGACCAGGAGCGGCTGCAGGAAGAGCCTGCCGAGACGTCGTGCATCCGTGTCGAGTCCCGGCGTCGACCGCTTGGTCCGCCACTGGTGGACGTTGCCCGGCATCACTGCGACGAAGAACGCGGCGGTCGCCCAGCCGATGCGGCGGCGTCCCTTCGGGAGCACGAGCAGTCCTGCGGCGAGCGCGATCTCGGCGGCGCCCGAGGCGATCACGATCGTGTCCTTGTCGAGTCGAGTCAGGCGGGTGGCCCAATCGGGCACGACCACACGGAATCCGCGGGTGCTGAGGAAGTGGCCGACCCCGATCGCGCCGAGCGCGACCGCCAGGATCCATCGTGCGACTGCTCTGTCCATCCGTTCACGTTACGTGATGCTCCCCGGTGCGCGGATGACGTCCGCTGTGAGTTCCGCCTCACTCCACGAGGGACGGCCTCTCGCGCTCCCAGGAGCGGAACGCATCGACGATCTGCGGAGTGTGGGTGTGATGGAGGTAGTGCCCGCCGTCGAGCGGCACGACGGTGCCATCCGCGACGGTTGCGGCCTGCTCCTCGTGCACCTGCAGCCACGTGGGCACGGTCGGATTGTCGGAGACGACGAACAGCAGCAGGGGAAGGTCTTCGGGGAACGTCGTTCCGAGTGCGTCTCGGAAGTTCACGGGGAGCAGTGACATCGCGTTCAGGTAGGTCGGGCTCAGCGTGTTCCGATCGGTGAGCAGGGCGATCTGCGCGCGTGCTTCTTCGGAGTAGACGGCCTCGTCGTACCCCGTGCCGCGAATCGAGGCGACGAGACGAGCGAGTCCGAGGTTCTTCGCAGCGCCGAACAGCCCGACCGGCAGCTCCGTGTCGGAGCCCGGCTGGCCGGGGACGCTGCTATCGATCCCCACGAACGCCCGCACCTCGTCGGGATAGCGATTCGCGAACTGGATGCCGTAGAGGCCCGCGATGGAATGCCCCATCAGCACGTACTCGTCGACCCCGAGCTGCTGCAGGGCGGAGTGGGTCTCGCTCACGATGTTCTCGGTGGTGCGCGGCTGATCCGTACCGTCGCTCAGCCCATAGCCGAAGGGCTCCACCACGATCACGCGATGGTCCTGCGCGAGCTCGGCGACGAGCGGCTCGAAGTCGAGGACGGGCGATGCGGTGCCGAAGCCGGGAAGAAGCACCACGTCCTCCGCGCCCTCGCCGACGATCAGCACGTTCATCTCCCGACCGTCCACAGCGACCTTCTGCCCGTAGGGTTCGATGCGATCCTGTTCGACCGCGGTCGCGACCACGTTTCCCACGGTGGTCGTCGCAAGGCCCAGCGCGACCACCCCGATGACGGAGGCGACCGCGATGAGCGTTCTCTTGACGTGCTTGTTCATGCAGACCTCTCCGAGTGCACTCCGTGTGCAGCCTCCCTTCCAGCTTTCCGATGCGCGTGCGCTACCGCATCGTCGTGCCGTGGGCATTCGTGTACCGCGATCGCGGTATCCCGTCTCATCCCGCCGGGGGATCCCCGGCGCGACGGTGCGCGGAATACTGGTGTGATGTCGGCAGCTCGTCCTCCACGAATCGCGTCGCTGTTCGGCAACGTGCTCGCCGTGCTCGTCGTGACGCTGTTCGCCGTGTCGCCGTTCCCCGACGACGGCTTCCGCGCGGACGGATGGCTGATGGTGGTCGCGCTCCTGCCGGCGGCCGCGATGCTGCTCCGTCGCCGTTTCCCGCTCTTCACGCTCGGCGTCAGCCTGGCATGCGCCGTGTTCCTGGCGTTCGCCGGAGTGGTGTCACCGAGTGCGCTCATCGCTGTGGCGATCAGTGCATTCGCCACCGTGGATCGGCGCGGGCGTCTCGTGGGGGTCACTGCCGTCGGCGCGGCGACGGCGATCGTGTTCTTCGTCAGTGCGATCCCGCTCGGCGGCGATCTCTGGGACGCCCGCGCGCTGCAGTTCGTGTTCATCGTCGCTCTCGCCGGCGCGCTGGGCGACGCCACCCGGTCTCGCAGGGAATTCGTCATCGCGATGACCGAACGCACGGAACGTGCGGAGCAGGGACGCGAGGAGGAAGCGCGACGTCGGGTCGCCGAGGAGCGGGTGCGCATCGCTCGCGACCTGCATGACGTGGTGGCGCACCAGATCTCGGTCATCAGTCTGAACGCCGGCGTCGCCTCATCCGCGTTGGACCTCCGGCCGGAGCGGGCGCGGGAGGCGCTGAGCACGATCCGTCGTTCCTCGCGCACGGTTCTCGCCGACATCGGGGGACTGATGGCACTTCTTCGGTCCGACGATTCTGAGGACGTCCGTGATCTGCGCCCGCAGCGGGGACTCGCCGACCTCGACGCTCTGGTCGCGCAGTTCCGCGAGGCGGGGCTCCGTATCGAGCTGCAGGACGACCCGGATCGACCGCAGCTGTCGCCGGCAAGCGACCACGTCGCGTTCCTCGTGATCCTCGAAGGTCTGACGAACGCCCACAAGCACGGGGCAGGTGACGCGGCGCTCGTCCGGATCCGCACTGAGCAGGACTCGCTCCGACTCACCATCGTCAATCCCGCGGTAGATGAGGCGGGGGCTCCTGCCGCGTCAGGGGGTCACGGGCTACGAGGGCTTCGCGAGCGCGTCGTCGCCGTTCGCGGCGACGTGCATACCGGCAGGGTCGGCGAGGAGTTCCGACTGGATGTGCGGATTCCGCTGGAAGGAGGTCAGCGATGATCCGTGTGCTCGTGGTCGATGACCAGCCGCTGGTTCGCCAGGCCGTTCGCGACATCCTGATCGACGGCGGCGTCGAGGTGATCGGCGAAGCGGCGAACGGGCGAGACGCCGTCGCGCAGGTGCGCCGGTCGAGCCCCGATGTCGTCGTGATGGACATCAGGATGCCTGAGCTCGATGGGATCGCGGCCACCGCCCAGATCACGGGTTCGTCCCCGTCCTCGGCGACCCGCGTGCTCATCCTGACGACTTTCGAGGAGGACGACTATGTCGTGGCAGCCCTTCGAGCCGGCGCCAGCGGCTTCGTGGGCAAGGGAGCGGAGCCGGAGGAGATCGTCGACGCCGTGCGGGTCGTGCACCGGGGGGATGCGCTCCTCTCCTCGGCGGCGACTCGTTCGCTGATCGAGCGTTCGGTGCTGCCGCAGCTCCCGCGTGCTGAAGCATGGCACGATGAGCCGTTGCGACAGCTCACCGACCGCGAGCGTGAGGTGCTGCTCCTCGTGGCGCGGGGCGATTCGAACCAGGACATCGCCGAAGCACTCGTGATCTCACCCCACACCGCGAAGACCCATGTGAATCGCATCATGTCCAAGCTGCAGGCGCGCGATCGGGCCCAACTGGTGATCCGTGCCTACGAGTCGGGAGTCGTGATCCCCGGGGCGTGAACGGCCTCCCGTGAGACGACGGGGCCGGACATGCTCGTGGCGGTCAGGACGACGGGATCATGCGAGTAACCTGGGTATCGACCCAGATGGAGAGAGTTTCTGTGCCTGAAAACGCCCGGCCGAATGACGGCTTCGCCCTGTTCACTGACCGAAACGTCGTCGCGATGCGCGTCAACGGCGAGCTCAAGGACCTCGCCACGACCGTGACCGAGACCGACGAGGTCGAGGCGGTCACGATCGACAGCACGGACGGATTGAACATCCTCCGTCACTCGGCTGCCCACGTGCTGGCGCAGGCGGTGCAGCGCATCAACCCGCAGGCGAACCTCGGGATCGGCCCGCCCATCACCGACGGCTTCTACTACGACTTCGGCGTGGAGACCCCGTTCACGCCGGAGGACATAAAGGCCATCACCAAGGAGATGCAGCGCATCGTCCGCGAGGGCCAGCGGTTCGTCCGCCGTGTCGTGACCGACGAGGAGGCCCGCGCCGAGCTCGCGAACGAGCCGTTCAAGCTCGAGCTCATCGGGCTCAAGGGCCCGGGCAAGGAGGTCGCCGAAGGCGCCTCTGTCGAGGTCGGCGAGGGCGAGCTGACGATCTACGACAACACCACCCGTGACGGCGAGGTCGTCTGGAAGGACCTCTGCCGCGGACCGCACCTGCCCAATACGCGCATGATCGGCAACGGATGGGACCTCACCCGCATCGCTGCCGCGTATTGGCGCGGCAGTGAGAAGAACCCGCAGCTGCAGCGCATCTACGGCACCGCGTGGCCGACCAAGGACGAGCTCCGCGCGTATCAGCACCGACTCGAGGAAGCAGCCAAGCGCGATCACCGCCGCCTCGGCAAGGAACTCGATCTGTTCTCGTTCCCCGAGGAGATCGGGTCGGGCCTGTCCGTGTGGCACCCGCGCGGCGGCGTGATCCGCGGTGAGATGGAGCAGCACGCGCGCAAGCGCCACATCGAGGGCGGATACACCTACGTGTACACCCCGCACATCTCGAAGGAAGACCTCTTCCTCACCTCGAACCACCTCGTCACGTACAAGGAGGGCATGTTCCCGCCGATCGTGATGGACGAGGAGCGCGACGACGAGGGCAACATCACCAAGCAGGGCCAGGACTACTACCTGAAGCCCATGAACTGCCCGATGCACATCCTCATCTACAAGGAGCGCGCCCGGAGCTACCGCGACCTCCCGCTGCGCTTCGCGGAGAACGGCACGGTCTACCGCAACGAGCTCTCCGGCGCACTGCACGGTCTCACGCGCGTGCGAGGCTTCACCCAGGACGACTCGCACCTGTTCGTCACGCCCGACCAGCTCGAGGCCGAGGTCGCCAAGGTCCTCGACTTCATCCTCTCGATGCTCCGCGATTTCGGTCTGACCGACTTCGAACTCGAGCTGTCGATGAAGGACGACGAGAAGTCCAAGTGGATCGGCTCGGACGAGTTCTGGGAGTCGTCGACCGACGCGCTGCGCCGTGTCGCGGTGGCGTCAGGGCTCAAGCTCACAGAGGTCCCCGGTGAGGCCGCGTTCTACGGCCCGAAGATCGACCTCAAGACGCGTGATGCGATCGGTCGCACCTGGCAGCTCTCGACTGTGCAGGTCGACCCGAACCTGCCGGAGCGCTTCGACCTCGAGTTCATGGACAAGGACGGGCAGAAGAAGCGCCCGATCATGATCCACCGCGCGCTGTTCGGCTCGATCGAGCGGTTCTTCGCGATCCTGCTCGAGCACTACGCGGGTGACTTCCCGGTGTGGCTGTCTCCCGTGCAGGTCGTGGGCATCCCGGTGGCGGACGACTTCGCCGACTACTTGGGCGACGTGATCGACACACTGCGCTCTCAGGGCGTGCGTGCCGAGCTCGACACGTCCGACGATCGCATGCAGAAGAAGATCCGGACGCACACGACCGGCAAGGTGCCGCTGCTGCTGATCGCGGGGGAGAAGGACCGCGACGCTGGCACCGTCTCTTTCCGCTACCGCGACGGGGCGCAGGAGAACGGTGTACCGATCGCGGACGCCGTAGCGCGCATCCGCGCGGCCATCGACTCCCACGCCCTCGTGCAGACAGCAGGGGACCTGGCGTGACCGACGGGGAGCAGCCGCTGGAGGATGCCGGACGCCTCGCCGGGGTGCCGGACGAGTTCCAGCGACTGTGGACCCCGCACCGGATGGCGTACATCCAGGCGGGACCGGAGCCTCTGCGCGAAGAGTGCCCGTTCTGCGAGGCACCGAAGTTCCCGGATGCCGAGCGGCTGGTCGTCGCACGCGGCGAGACGGCGTACGTGTTGCTGAACCTCTTCCCGTACAACTCCGGCCATCTCCTGGTCTGCCCCTACCGTCACATCGCCACCTACGACCAGGCGACGCCGGAGGAGGTCGCCGAGATCGGCGCGCTCACCCAGACGGCGATGCGCGTGCTGCGCGAGGTCTCGCGCTGCGACGGCTTCAACCTGGGCATGAATCAAGGCGCCGTGGCGGGGGCCGGCGTCGACGCCCACCTGCACCAGCACGTGGTGCCGCGGTGGACGTCGGACGCGAACTTCTTCCCGATCATCGCGAAGACCAAGGCGCTCCCGCAGCTGCTGGGCGAGGTGCGCGAAGCCGTGGCTGACGCCTGGCCTCGCCCGAACGCGTGACTCGCGGTGTGCTGAACCCGATGGCTCTCCGGCATCGCATCGCCGCAGCAGCGATCGTCCTCGGCGTCGCCTCATCCATGGCCGCCTGTGCACCGCAGCCCGATCCCCAGCGGACGGCGACACCGACGGCGGCACCGACGGCGGCACCGACGAGCGTAGAGGACGAGGGGCGCGCCTTCTACCTCGCCCAGGGGTTCGCGGAGAACGAGGGACGCCTCTCTCCGAAGACCCCGGCACAGCAGGCGCTGGTCGACGACGTGATCGAGAGCGGAGTCTGGGCAGGCATACCCGATGAGGACGTCGCCTGGATGAGCCTCGAGCTCACGATCGACGTCTGCCTCGTCGCGATCGAGTCCGAGCACAGGGTCGATGCGGGCAAGGTCGGTGACCACATCGATTCCTCCGAGATCATCGGCTCCTGGTCGAATGCGTTCGAAGAGAGCGACCCCGGTCTGCCTTTCATGCTCGGAGGCCTGGCGATCTCAGGCATGAAGTATCTCTGCCCCGATGACCACCCCGGTTGGCTCGCCGCGTATCGCGAGCTGCCCATCCCCACCGGATGACGGACGCCCGGCTCAGCGCACCTGTCGCGCCGTGAACTGCAGCCGCGGGTTCGCGTAGAACTCCTGGGCCTCGACGAGCTGCAGCTCGCGCTCTCCGGACTCGAGCGTCGCCTTGAGCAGGTCGTACACGCTGGACGCCGTGCGCTCGAGCGCGACCTTGGCGCTGCCGGTCTCGACGTAGTGCGCAGTGAAGAGCGCGGCGGTCACGTCCCCGGAACCATTCGCCTTCATGGGCAGGTGCGGGGTCTGCACGAGCCAGGCACCCTTCTCATCGGCGGCGAGCATCTCGATCGTCCCCTCTTCGCGATCGGGGCGCTCGACACTGGTGACGAGCACGGTGCGCGGACCCATCGCGTGCGCGAGATCGACCGACGCGAGAGTGGACTCCAGCGTGTCAGGCTCCGTGTCGGTGAGGAAGCCGAGCTCGAACTGGTTCGGGGTGATGATGTCGGCGACGGGAACCACGCGCTCACGCAGCAGCACCGGGATCGCGGGGGCGACGAAACATCCCGAATTCGCGTTGCCCATGACCGGGTCGCAGGCGTACACCGCGTTCGGGTTCGACGCCTTCACTCGTGCGACGGCGTCGATGATCACGTCCCCGATGCCCTCTCCACCCTGGTAGCCGCTGAGAACGGCGTCGATCTGGCCGAAGACACCGCGTTCCTCGATGCCGGTGATGACCTCGCGGACGTCACCCGGGGCGATCAGGGGACCGCGCCAGGCGCCGTAGCCGGTGTGGTTGGAGAAGTTCACGGTGTAGACGGGCAGCACCTCGACGCCGATGCGCTGCAGCGGGAACACGGCGGCCGAGTTCCCCACATGCCCGTAGGCAACGGCTGACTGGATGGAGAGGATCTTCATTCTCCGACTCTTTCGTTCAGGGCGGGCCGGTGCCCGCGAGGTGTGGTCATCGCCCGGCGGCGACGAGGTCTGCGACCAGCGACTCTGCTTCATCGCCGGACAGGTCATGCACGGTGAGACGCAGATGATGAGAGGGCTCCGCCTTCTCATCGAGCGCGAAGTCGTCGCCGGTGCGGGCGAGCCATCCGCGGCGCATGAGGCGGTCGGCGATGGTCCGAGCCGGCTGGGAGAACTCGACCCACAGGCTCATGCCGTCGGACACCGTGGCCTCGATACCGCTCGCTCGGAGTCGTTCGGCGAAGGCGGCGTTGCGCTGCGCGTAGTGCTCCGCAGCCGCTGCCACCTCCGACATCGCCGTCTCGTCGGTCAGCTGTGTAAGGGCGAGACGCTGCAGCAGGTGGCTCACCCATGTCGTTCCGGGGCTCAGCCGCATCGCGAGGCGCTCGGCGGTCTCCGCGTCCGTCGCTGCGATCGCGAGGCACATGTCCGGACCAAGGAACTTCGAGACAG
The DNA here is from genome assembly GCF_001005635.1 of Microbacterium sp. Ag1. Taxonomy (NCBI): domain Bacteria; kingdom Bacillati; phylum Actinomycetota; class Actinomycetes; order Micrococcales; family Microbacteriaceae; genus Microbacterium; species Microbacterium sp. Ag1. Next base: position 84,707 of record NZ_LBCR01000025.1, on the reverse strand, counting down.
AGCGTACGAGGGCGAACCGGCGATGCTCGGGTCCGATGAGCGACTCGTACGGTCGCTGCGAGAGCATCGAGAAGTGGTCGTCCTCGATGATCAGCACATACGGGTGGTCGGCGAGCACGGCACGGAGTTCGGCGGCCCGGGAAGCGGTGAGGCTCGCGCCGGTCGGATTCTGCGCCCGCGGCGTGCAGATGATGGCACGGACGCCCGCCTCCAGCGCGGTTCGCAGACCGTCGACGGTCATGCCCTCGGCGTCGACGGGGACGGGAACCGCGCGATAGCCGCCCAGCCGCACCGTGTGGATGCTCGCGAGGAAACAGGGATCCTCCAGGGCGACGGCGTCATCGCGCATCAGCGCCTGGGCGAGCAGCCGCTCGACGGCGTCGACCGCTCCACTGGTCACGGTGATACGGAAGTCGACGCCGTCGAGGTCGCGCGAGATCCAGCGCGTCGACCACTCCTCGAGTCCGCGATCGATCACGGGCTCGCCGTAGAGCACAGGGCGGGAGGCGATGGTCATCAGGGCCGGTGCAGGATCGGGGATCAGGCGGGGGTCGGGGTTCCCTGTGCCGATGTCGCGGAGGACGGTGTCGGGGGCATAGCCTTCCTGCGCCACTGCCTCCAAGCCGGCGACGATGGTCCCTGCTCGTCCGCGAGACAGCACGAGCCCCGCCTGGGCGAGCTGACGATACGCGGCGACGGCGGTGTTCCGGTTGACGCCGAGCGTGGCGGCGAGCTCCCGCACCGGGGGGAGGACGCTGCCGGGGCGGAGGATTCCGCGGTCGCGCAGGGAGCGCACGCTGTCGGCGATGTCCGCTGCGGTGGTGCCTGTGATCTGGTCGCTCATGGTCCTCCTCAGCGATTCTAGGTCGAATCGGACAGTGCTATGTTTGATCTAGATCAAACCCGACTTCGGTGCATCCGACAGGAGTTCCCATGGCAGACCAGACAACCACCGGATCGCCGCGCGTCAAGCGCGGTCTCGCCGAGATGCTGAAGGGCGGCGTCATCATGGACGTCGTCACGGCGGATCAGGCGAAGATCGCCGAAGACGCCGGAGCCGTCGCCGTCATGGCGCTCGAGCGCGTCCCGGCCGACATCCGCGCGCAGGGTGGTGTCTCCCGCATGAGCGACCCCGACATGATCGACAGCATCATCGATGCGGTGTCCATCCCCGTGATGGCCAAGGCGCGCATCGGTCACTTCGTCGAGGCGCAGGTGCTGCAGGAACTCGGCGTGGACTACATCGACGAGTCGGAGGTCCTCTCGCCTGCCGATTACGTGAACCACATCGACAAGTACGGCTTCACGGTTCCGTTCGTCTGCGGCGCGACCAATCTCGGTGAGGCGCTCCGCCGCATCAACGAGGGCGCAGCCATGATCCGGTCCAAGGGTGAGGCGGGAACCGGCGACGTTTCCGAGGCGATGAAGCACATCCGCAAGATCCGCGGCGAGATCGCGGCTCTCACGTCCCTGCCCAAGGACGAGCTGTTCGTGGCGGCCAAGGAACTGCAGGCACCGTACGAGCTGGTCGCCGAGATCGCCGAGACCGGCAAGCTTCCCGTCGTGCTGTTCGTGGCCGGTGGTGTCGCGACGCCTGCGGACGCAGCCATGATGATGCAGCTCGGCGCCGACGGCGTGTTCGTCGGATCGGGGATCTTCAAGTCGGGCAACCCTGCGGAGCGGGCGAAGGCGATCGTCAAGGCGACGACCTTCTTCGATGACCCGAAGGTCATCGCCGAGGTCTCGCGTGGATTGGGTGAGGCCATGGTGGGCATCAACGTCAGCGACCTTCCCGCGCCGCACCGTCTCGCCGAGCGTGGCTGGTAACACCAGGGTCGGTGTGCTCGCGCTGCAGGGCGACGTGCGCGAGCACGCCGCCCTGCTCTCGAGTCTCGGTGCCGACGTGGCGTTGGTGCGACGCCCCGACGACCTCGCATCGGTCGACGGGCTCGTCATCCCGGGCGGCGAGTCGAGCGTGATCGACAAGCTGTCGCGCGTCTTCGGGATGCAGCAGCCCATCCGCGAGGCCATCGCGGCAGGCATGCCGGTCCTCGGCACGTGCGCGGGACTGATCATGCTCGCCGACGAGATCGTCGACGCCATCGAGGGACAGGAGTCGTTCGGAGGGCTGGATGTCGTCGTGCGCCGGAACGCCTTCGGCCGTCAGGTCGAATCCTTCGAAGCGCGACTCGACGTTCCCGCACTCGGCGCGGATCCGGTGTCCGCAGCGTTCATCCGCGGACCGGTTGTCGAGTCGGTCGGTCCGAGGGCCGACGTGCTGGCGTCCCTGCCCGATGGACGCGTGGTCGCCGTGGAGCAGGGCGACCTGCTCGGTCTGAGCTTCCACCCGGAGATCACGGGAGAGACGAGGTTCCACGAGCGCTTTCTCGCTCGCGCAGACGCACGTCGCCGCGCTGCGGCGCGGTAGATCGTCGGCTCAGATCAGGCCCGAGAGCCACCGCAGAGCCGGCATCGCCTGCGCGCGCTGGAACTCCCGCAGGCCGGGGAGCTGCGGGATATCGGGTTGCGCCTGCTGGAACCAGAGGAACGATGCGAAGGCGGAGATCACGGCGAGCAGCTCAGCTTGAGGTGGTGCGCCGTGCTCTTCGAACACAGCCCACGCCTCCTCGCAGGCGGGGCCTCCGGATGCCTCGATGCTGGGGAGCAGACAGGGGAGGTCGATCCACGCGGCGCCCCTGCGCGCGTGCGGCCAGTCCAGCAGGTGTGCCCGTCCAGCGCTGATCAGGATGTTGTCTGCGCGCACATCGTCGTGCACGATGACGTCGCCGTGTACCGCGCTGCGGAAGCTCTCCTCGAGGCGCAGCAACGCCGGCATCCGCGCGGGGAGGCCATGGGGGAGCGCCTCGCGCATTCCCCGATCCGCAGCGATCTCCGTCCACCTGGTGAAACCGGGGATCATGACAGCCTCTGCTCGAGGCATATGCGAAGGCGCAGGGGTGGTCGACAGCACGCGCAGGGCCTTGGCTACGGCGTGCAGGTCCGCCGTCGTCCACGGCTGGCCGGGGTGGCGGCCGTCGATCGCCTCGATCACGAGCGCCGTACCCGTCGGGTCGTCGATGGCTCCGAGGAGTCGTGGGGCAATGGCGGTCGGCAGATGCGAGAGCGTGCGCATCTCCTCGCTGAGGAAGTGCAGCGAGTCCGCGTGCCAATCCGCACCGCAGGCCTTGACGAATGCGCGCCCCGTCGTGGTCGTGACGACGCCGGCGTAGGAGGCGCTGAAGCCGCCATGGGCTGGGGCCTCCTGCATGAGATCACCCCCGATCGCGGAGATGATCCGAGATCGAAGTGGCTTCGGGAGCGTATGCCAGTCGGGCCGGAGCCGATCTGCTCCCGTCGTCATCGTGCTGTCTTCTCGACGCCGGGTCCGTCGCGTTCGACTCCGCGCCGATGGGAGAGCATCCACTCATAGAGTTCGGGGTTCTCGTACGTCTCGGTCCATGAGTCGTGACCGACGCCCGCGTACCGGGTGAAACGCACGTCAGCGTCGAGGGCCCGCAGCTCGTCGACGATCTGCTCTGTCGCGGCGATCGGCACGACGTCGTCCGCGTCGCCGTGGAACGCCCAGGAGGGGATCGCGCGGATCGGAGCGGCGCTCTGCATCCACAGGCCACCGCAGATCGGTGCGATGGCCGCGAATCGATCGGGGTAGCGCACCGCGAGCGACCAGGTGCCGAAACCGCCCATGCTGAGTCCTGTCACCGAAACGCGCTCCTCGTCGACCCTGTGTGTGGAGCTCACCTCATCGATCAGTGCGGCCAGCGTCGAGAGCTCGGCGACCCATTGACTCGCCGAGGCGCACTGGGGTGTGACGAGGATGAAGGGGAACTCCTGCCCGTCGTCCGCCAGCCTGGGCGGACCGTGGACGGCGGCGAGATCGAGGTCGGAACCCCGTTCGCCTGCACCGTGCAGGAAGAGCACGAGCGGCCAGAGCCGGTGCGGATCATCGTCGTAGCCATCAGGGAGGTGGAGCAGGTACCGCAGGGTGTCGGCGGGCGCCGGTGCGCCGTCAGGAACCTCTGCCGAGCGGAGGGCGGGAGAGATGTGTCGTGATCTGCGCATGCTCCCATCCTGCGCCACCCGAGGCGTTCGTTAGAATGGACGATGCGCTGAGCGCGAGCTCATGCGGATACGACGAGCGGAGACTTATGTCCGGGCATTCCAAGTGGGCGACCACGAAGCACAAGAAGGCCATCATCGACTCCAGGCGCGCGAAGTCCTGGGCCAAGCTCATCAAGAACATCGAGGTCGCCGCCAAGCTCGGCGGACCGGACCTGGCGGGCAACCCCACCCTCTTCGACGCGGTGCAGAAGGCCAAGAAGACCTCGGTCCCCAAGGACAACATCGACCGCGCGGTGAAGCGCGGTGCCGGTATCGGCGGCGAGGCCGTCGAGTACCTCTCGATCATGTACGAGGGATACGGCCCCAACGGCGTCGCGCTCATGATCGAGTGTCTGACCGACAACAAGAACCGGGCGGCCGCTGAGGTTCGCACGGCTCTCAGCCGCAACGGCGGCACGCTCGCAGACCCCGGCAGCGTGGCCTACAACTTCAGCCGCAAGGGCGTCATCGTCGTCGGCTCCGAGGGCACCACCGAGGATGACGTGATGATGGCTGCGCTCGAGGCCGGTGCGGAGGAGATCGAACCGCACGCCGAGGGCTTCGAGGTGATCACGGAGGCGACCGACCTGGTGGCTGTGCGCAGCGCGCTCCAGGAGGCCGGCATCGACTACGAGTCCGCCGACGTCGAGTTCGTCCCGAACCTCAAGGTCGAGATCGACGCCGACACCGCGCGCAAGATCTTCCGCCTGATCGATGCCCTGGAAGACAGTGAAGACGTGCAGAACGTGTTCACCAACTTCGATCTGAGTCCCGAGGTCCAGGCGGAGCTGGAGAACGACGACGCCTAGGCGCGCCGGGCGACCAGTGTCGGATCGGCGGCCTAGCCTGGGGGAGTGACCTCCTCTCTGCGTGTGCTCGGCATCGACCCCGGTCTCACCCGCTGCGGTGTGGGGGTCGTGGATGTCGACGGATCGCGCCGCGGAACGCTCGTGCACGTCGGGGTGATCCGTTCCTCGCCGGAAGCGGAGATCGGGGAGCGTCTCTCGATCGTGGCCGCCGGTATCCGCGCCGTGATCGCCGAGCATCGACCTGATGCCGTCGCCGTCGAGCGGGTCTTCGCGCAGCAGAACACGCACTCGGTGATGGGCACCGCACAGGCCAGTGGCGTCGCGTTGCTGATCGCCTCCGAGTCGGGGCTCCCCGCAGCCACGCATACGCCGAGTGAGGTCAAGGCCGCCGTCACCGGATACGGTGCTGCCGACAAGCGGCAGGTGCAGACGATGATCGCCCGCATCCTGCGCCTCGACGCACTGCCGCAACCGGCCGATGCCGCCGACGCACTGGCCATCGCCCTCTGCCACGCCTGGCGCCGCGGGGGAGCAGCGGCGACCGCCCCCGGGGCCCTGACTCCCGCTCAGCGTGCCTGGGCCGAGGCCGAGAAGCGTGTCGGTCGAACATACCTACGAGCGACGCCGTAGGCTGAGGGGATGATCTCCTCTCTGCACGGCGTCGTCCTGCATGCGGCATCCGATCAGGTCGTCATCGATGTGGGCGGGGTCGGATTCGCGGTCGCGGTGCCCGCCGATGTCGCGCACACCGCGACGGTGGGAGAGAAGCTGCTGCTGCACACCAGCCTCATCGTCCGTGAGGACTCGCTGTCGCTGTTCGGCTTCGCCGACCGTGGTGAGCTCGAGATCTTCGGACTGCTGATCAGCGTGACCGGCGTCGGTCCGAAGTCGGCACTCGGCGTGCTCTCGCACCTCACGAGCGATCAGATCGCCGAGGCCGTCACCGCGGAGGATGACGCCCCCTTCCGACGCGTTTCCGGCATCGGCCCCAAGACGGCGAAGCTCATCGTACTGCAGCTCGCCGGCAAGGTGCAGGCGTTCGCGGCTCCGGCGAAGCCCGCCGCGGGCGGCGGCGCCGATGTCGTCACGCAGGTGGCCGCGGCACTCGTGGGGCTCGGCTGGTCGGAGAAGGTCGCCGCAGACGCCGCCGCCCAGACGGCAGCGGATGCCACGGAGGCGGAGAGCGCATCCGTGGCTTCGCTGCTTCGTCGTACGCTCGCCCTGCTCGGCCCGGCGCAGGGAGGCCAGGCGCGTGTCTGATCCCCTCGACGCCGGCGAGCCCTCCGACGAGACCGAACTCGCCATCGAAGGCGCCCTGCGGCCGACGAGCCTCGGAGAGTTCGTGGGCCAGCAGAAGGTGCGCGGTCAGCTGCAGCTGCTCCTCGAGGCCGCCCGCATCCAGAGTCGTCCCGCCGATCACATCCTCTTGGCGGGACCTCCCGGCCTGGGGAAGACGACGCTCGCGATGATCGTCGCACACGAGAGCGAACGTCCGCTCCGGCTGTCCAGCGGCCCGGCGATCCAGCACGCCGGTGATCTCGCGGCCCTGCTCTCGAGCCTGGTCCCCGGTGAAGTGCTCTTCATCGACGAGATCCACCGCATGGCGCGCTCCGCCGAGGAGATGCTCTATCTCGCGATGGAGGACTACCGCATCGACATCATGGTCGGGAAGGGCGCGGGAGCGACGAGCATCCCGCTCGAACTCTCGCCGTTCACCCTGGTCGGCGCGACGACTCGCTCCGGGCTGCTGCCCAACCCGCTCCGCGACCGCTTCGGGTTCACCGGTCACCTCGAGTTCTACGAGGTGGGCGAGCTGGAGCAGGTGATCGCACGATCCGCGGCCGTGCTCGGCGTCGACCTCCCGACCGACTCGCTCGCCGAGATCGCCCGACGCTCCCGTGGCACCCCGCGCATCGCGAACCGCCTCCTTCGCCGGGTGCGCGATTATGCGCTGGTGCACACGGGGGGAGTTGCGACCATCCGCGAGGTCCGTGCGGCCCTGGATCTGTACGACGTCGATCCGATCGGTCTCGACCGCCTGGACCGTGCCGTGCTCGAAGCGCTCGTCCGGCGGTTCCGCGGTGGCCCGGTCGGCCTCAGCACGCTCGCTGTCGCCGTCGGTGAGGAAGCCGAGACCGTGGAGAGCGTGGTCGAGCCGTACCTCGTGCGCATCGGGTTCCTCGGGCGCACGCCCCGCGGCCGTGTGGCGATGCCGGAGGCGTACGCGCACCTGGGTGTCGCGCATCCGGACGGGATGCTTAAGTTGGATGACCTATAATCACTGAAGACTTCCCGGATACCTTCGCGCGCCCAAAGGCTGGAGCGTGCACCTGAGAAAGGCGCTTCCCCCATGCCCATGGAATTCCTGCTCTTCGGCCTCCTCGCCGTTCTCCTCGTCTTCATGATCTTCAACACGCGTAAGCGCACGAAGCAGATGAAGGCCGAGCAGGAGGAGAAGGCCACCAAGACCGTTCCGGGCGCCAAGGTGCTCCTCCAGGGCGGTATCTACGGGACGATCGTCGCGTACGACCCCGACGACCTCGACACCCCCGCGCTCGTCGAGATCGCTCCCGGCACCATCATCGACGTGCACAGCCAGGCGATCCTGCGCGTGGTCGAGCCCAAGGATGCCGCCGTCGACGCACCGTCGGACGACATCGTCGAGGAGCGTGTCGTCGAGGAGCCGGTCGCCGATGAGCCGGTCGCTCCCGCTGTCGAGACCCCCGAGGAGACCCGCGCTCGCCTCGAGCGCGACGCCGACGACAAGTAACGCCGAGGCCGACGCGGCCCCTCGGATCTCCGTCCTTCCAGAAAGCTGAACACACGTGGCTTCATCCTCTCCCGTCCGTCACGCCTGGCGGGTCCTTCTCGGCCTGCTCCTCGTGACGGGCGTGCTCTTCGGCATCAACGCACTGGGTGTGTACGTCTTCAAGGACAGCAACGGGGAGGCCGCGAGCTCGTGGACACCTGAGCTCGCCCTCGATCTGCAGGGCGGCACACAGATCGTGCTGAGTGCGGAGACCGAGGACGGAGCGGCTCCGTCGTCCGAGCAGCTCGACCAGGCCGCGGCGATCATCCGGCAGCGTGTCGATGCGTCCGGCGTCGCCGAGGCCGACATCACGACCGAGGGCGGACAGAACATCGTCGTCCAGATCCCCGGTGAGGCCGACGCGCAGACGCGGGAGCGGATCCAGTCCAGTGCTCAGCTGGAGTTCCGTCCCGTGCTCTACACGACGGCGGCGACCAACGAGTTCGTGGGCGAGGACGGCAACTCGACGCCGTATCCCAGCCCGGATCCGGGTCTGAACTCGACGCCGACGGCCGAGCCGACCGACGCGAGCGACCTCTCCTGGGTCACCGACAAGCTGGCCGCGGAGTTCCAGGCATACGACTGCGCGAACCCGGAGAACGACGCCTCCAAGGCGCCGAAGGACCAGCCGCTCATCGCCTGCTCGGCGGACGGGAGCGCCAAGTACATCCTCGGACCGGCAGAGCTCGACGGCACCGCCATCACCGACGCCTCGGCCGGTCGCGACCCGAAGTCGGGTGCCTGGCTGGTGCAGCTCACGATGAACGGCGACGGGGCCGATGCGTTCGGCAAGGTCAGCACCCGCCTGAACCAGAACCGCATCGACGGGCTCACGCCGCGGGATCAGTTCGCCTTCGTGCTGGACGGCAACGTGATCAGCGCTCCGCGGATGAACGGGCAGATCCTCGATGGTCGCCCCAGCATCTCCGGAAGCTTCACGCAGGAGTCCGCGACCACTCTCGCCGATCAGCTCAAGTTCGGCGCCCTTCCGCTGAGCTTCACGGTGCAGAGCTCCGACACGATCTCGGCGACGCTGGGTACGCAGCAGCTGCAGATCGGTCTCATCGCGGGCCTCATCGGGCTCGCGCTGGTGGCGATCTACTCGCTGATCGTCTATCGAGCGCTCGGGTCGGTGATCATCGCGTCGATCGCGGTGATGGCGGTGCTCACCTACATCATCATCTGCATCCTGGCGTGGCGAATCGGGTTCCGCCTCTCGCTCGCCGGTGTCGCCGGTCTCATCGTGTCCATCGGCTTCACCGCCGACTCGTTCATCGTGTACTTCGAACGAATACGAGACGAGCTCCGTGACGGGAAGTCGATCACCGCGGCGGTCGAGGACGGCTGGGGTCGTGCGAAGCGCACGATCTACATCTCCAAGTCGATCAACATCCTCGCGGCGGTCGTCCTCTACATCCTGGCCGATGCCACGGTGAAGGGCTTCGCCTTCACGCTCGGACTCACGACGCTCATCGATGTGTTCATCTTCGTGATCTTCACGCACCCGGTGATGCAACTTCTCGCGCGCACCCGCTTCTTCGGCGGCGGCCACAAGCTGTCCGGACTCGATCCCGAAGCTCTCGGGGCCGTGTACCGCAGCCGCTCGCAGTACCGAGAGGTCACCACGGCGTCGGTCGGGCGGGGCGCGAAGAACGCGCGGTCCCGCGGCGAGGCCGACCGCAGACAGACGATCGCCGAACGCAAGCGCGCCGAGGCCCTCACGGGCGAGAGATCCACCAAAGCCGGAAGTGAGGGAGACGCCTGATGCCTTCCATGAATGAGTTCGGCAACAACCTCTACTCCGGGAAGACCTCCTTCCCGTTCGTCGGCAAGCGCCGTCTGTGGTTCATCATCGCGATCATCCTGGTCGTCGGCTCGGCGTTGGTGCCGCTCATCCGTCCTATCCAGTTCTCGATCGAGTTCACGGGTGGATCGCAGTTCACCGTGCAGGCGCCGGACAGCCTCGATCAGGAGACGGCGACCACAGCCGTGCAATCGGTCGTCCCCGGCGCTGCGACCAAGGTCGTCGTCGTCAGCGGCAAGGACGTCCGCGTCCAGACCGACCAGATGAGCGCTGCCGAGACCCAGCAGGTCGGCGAGGCACTGGCGAAGGCATACGGCGTCGATCCGTCCGACGTCACTTCCTCCTTCATCGGACCCGCGTGGGGTGAGAACGTCACCAAGCAGTCGCTGTGGGGTCTCGCGATCTTCCTGGCCCTGACCTTCCTGATCCTGGCGATCTACTTCCGCACCTGGAAGATGTCGGCTGCGGCCATCATCGGTCTCCTCGACGTGCTCGTGATCACGGTGGGCATCTACGCGCTGGCCGGCTTCGAGATCTCGCCGGCGGCCGTGATCGGCTTCCTCACGATCCTCGCGTACTCGCTGTACGACACCACGGTCGTGTTCGACAAGATCCGCGAGAACACGACCGAAGACGGGGAGAAGTCCGCCCGCTTGTTCGGCGAGTCGGTCAACCTCGCGGTGAACCAGACACTCGTGCGCTCCATCAACACGTCCGTCGTCGCTGCTCTGCCGGTCGGCGCGGTGCTCTTCATCGGCGCGTTCTGGCTGGGCGCGGAGTCGCTCACCGACATCTCGCTCTCGATCTTCGTCGGCATTCTCGTGGCCACCTACTCGACGCTCTTCGTGGCTGCTCCGCTCTACTCGCTGTTCCGCGAGAACGAGCCGCAGCTGAAGGCACGGGATGCCCGCATCCGAGAGGCTCGCAGCAGGGCGGCCGTCGAGGTCTGATCGGTTCCTCAGCGGGGCCGGTGCCGCACAGCACGCGTAGGATTGATCGATCAGGAGGTGAGTAGATGGCGGAACCGCAGACGTCATCGCAGGGCTCGAGTCTGCGACGGCTGGTTCCCCGCATCTTCTCCCGCGCGTCGAGGATCAATGACCTCGACAATCTGATCCGCACAGTCCGGGCGAACCACCCCAAGGGCGACTTCTCGGTGATCGAGAGGGCCTACGCGGTCGCCAAGGAGAAGCACGAGGGGCAGAAGCGCCAGAGCGGTGAGCCGTACATCACCCACCCGCTCGCGGTCGCCCAGATCCTCGCCGAACTCGGTCTCGGGCCGCGGGCGATCGCCGCAGCGCTGCTGCACGACACCGTCGAGGACACCGGGTACGCGCTGACCGATCTCACCGCCGAGTTCGGCGACGAGGTCGCGATGCTCGTCGACGGCGTCACCAAGCTCGACAAGGTGAAGTACGGCGAGAGCGCGCAGGCCGAGACCGTCCGCAAGATGATCGTCGCGATGTCCAAGGACATCCGAGTGCTGCTGATCAAGCTCGCCGACCGCCTCCACAACGCGCGCACCTGGGGTTTCGTTCCGCCGGAGAAGGCGGCGAAGAAGGCCAAGGAGACCCTGGAGATCTACGCTCCGTTGGCGAATCGCCTCGGAATCCAGGCGATCAAGTCGGAGCTCGAGGACCTCTCCTTCGCGGTGCTGCACCCGAAGATCTACAACGAGATCCACAGCCTCATCGCGCAGCGCACCCCGCAGCGCGAGAAGTACCTGAACCAGGTCGTCGAGGAGATCGACGAAGACCTGCGAGATCTCCGCATCCGTGGCAAGGTCGTCGGGCGTCCCAAGCAGCTCTACTCGGTGTACCAGAAGATGGTCATCCGCGGCCGTGAGTTCGACGACATCTACGACCTGATCGGCATCCGGGTGCTGGTGTCCTCCGTGCGCGACTGCTACGCGGTGCTCGGCGCCATCCACGCACGCTGGACTCCGCTGCCTGGTCGTTTCAAGGACTACATCGCCACACCCAAGTTCAACCTCTACCAGTCACTGCACACCACGGTGATCGGCCCCGCCGGCCGCACGGTCGAGATCCAGATCCGCACCCATGAGATGCACCAGCAGGCCGAGTACGGCGTCGCTGCGCACTGGATGTACAAGGAGCGGATGAACGGCGGCGGCAAGACCGAGGTCCGCGCGTCCGACACCGACATGGCCTGGCTCGCGCACATCTCCGACTGGCAGGCCGAGACCGCCGATCCTGGAGAGTTCCTGGAATCCCTCCGGTTCGAGATCGGCGCGAAGGAGGTCTACGTCTTCACGCCGAAGGGCCGGGTGATCGGGCTGCCCTCTGGCGCGACCCCGGTGGACTTCGCCTACGCCGTGCACACCGAGATCGGCCACCGCACGATGGGCGCCAAGGTCAACGGTCGCCTGGTGCCTCTGGAGTCCGAGCTCAAGAGCGGTGACGTCGTCGAGGTGTTTACCTCGAAGAACCCCGACGCGGGACCCAGCCAGGACTGGCTCGGGTTCGTTGCGAGCACGCGCGCCCGCAACAAGATCCGCGGGTGGTTCACGAAGGAGCGCCGCGAGGAGGCGATCGAGCAGGGCAAGGAGGCCATCGCGAGGGCGATGCGTCGACAGAACCTGCCGCTGCAGCGACTCATGAGCCATGACTCCTTCACGGAAGTGGCACGGGGCATGCACTACGAGGACGTCTCCGCGCTCTATGCGGCCGTCGGCGAGGGGCACGTCTCGACCCAATCCGTGCTGGAGAAGGTCACCGCACTCGTCGCGGCGAACGATCCAGCGACGGGGGCCATCGACCTTCCCGGCAGCGTGCAGACGCGTGAGCCGCGGTCGGGTGACTCCGGCGTGCTGGTGCGCGGCGCCAATGACATCCTCGTCAAGCTCGCGAAATGCTGCACCCCGGTTCCGGGCGACCAGATCGTCGGGTTCGTGACCCGTGGCAGCGGCGTCTCGGTCCACCGTGCGGACTGCGTCAACGTGAAGGCGCTGGGTGCCGAACAGGACCGATTCGTCGAGGTCTCCTGGGCTCCCACCACCAAGAGCGTCTTCAGGGTGCAGATCCAGGTCGAGGCTCTCGACCGTTCGGGGCTTCTCTCCGATGTCACCCGCGTGTTGAGCGAGCACCATGTCAACATCCTCTCGGCGACGGTCACCACGACGGACGAGCGACTCGCTCTGAGCCGATTCGTCTTCGAGATGGGTGATGCCGTGCACCTTGATCGCGTGCTCAACGCGGTGCGCAGGATCGACGCCGTGTACGACGTCTATCGCGTCACCTCTTCTTGACCGCGAGCCTGTCCAGCACGGCCCGTCCCGCGCGGCTTCCAGGAACGCGCGACATTCGGCGCAGCATGGCGGACGCCTCCTCCGGCACGTCGGGCGACACGAGCGCGAGTCTGTCCATCCAGGTCAGCACGCGTGGATCGCGGTGCACCGTCGTGGCGAGATCGAGCATGGTCCGTACCGGCGTTGTGACGAGGATTCCGCCGATCGACTCCAGATCGGAAGTGGCGACGACGGTGTCGTGGAAGACGAGTCGTGAGTTCGTCGTCGCACGGATCCGTCGTTCGACGCACCGTCGCACATGATGCACGCCCGGTGGACCATCGCCGGCGCCATGGATCCACGCAGCCGTCGGCCCTGACGCCGCGGTTCCTGCGCGCACCAGCGATGCGACAGCGCTCGCCCTGACATCCGATCCCTCGATCAGGTCCGCCGGGACGTAGGCGTCCCCGACCTCGACCACATGCCCGTCGATCCGTGCCGCGCTGAGCTCCGCCTCACTCAGCCGAACGCCGGGCAGGTACAGAAGGGCGGGGTGCATCACGTCAGTCTGACGCAGTGCACCCCGCCTCGTCCGTCGTCGTGCGGGACCTGTGGAGAACGGGTCAGCTTCCGAGTGCGCTCAGCCAGGCTCGGCGTGCTTCCAGAGCATCCGCTGCGGCCTTGGCAGCCTTCTTGTCGCCGGCCTTCTCCGCCGCGGCGACCTCGGCCTCGAGCTTCTCGATGGCTTCCAGCAGTTGGGAGCTCATGTCGTTCGCGCGCGCCTTGGTCTCGGGGTTGTTCTTCTTCCAGTCCACATCTTCCCGGGCCTTGAGACCCTGTTCGATGGCGCGGAGCTTGTCGTCGAGCGCCCGCTCCTTGTCCCGGGGGAAGATGCGTCCGATCTCGTCCCACTGCCGCTGGATGCGGGTCAGGAGCGCGCGAGCTCGCTTGATGTTGTGCTCGTCTGCGACACCCTTCGCCTCTTCGAGGAGTGCTTCGCGTGCCTCTATCTTCGGAGCGGAATCCGCTTCTTCAGCGGCAGCCTGCTCGGCACGGGCGGCATAGAGGGCGTCGCCCGCGGCCTTGAAGCGCGCCCACAGCGCGTCATCGGCCTTTCGTCCGGCGCGGCCGGACGCCTTCCACTCGTCGAGGAGGTTGCGGTAGGCGGGGATGCCGTCGGTACCGCGGGGGGCGAGGGCTTCCGCACGCTCCACGAGACGGGTCTTCGCGTCGCGGGCGACCTTGTGAGCGTCGTCGAGCTCGGAGTAGAAGGCGCGGCGCTGCTTGTCCACGACGGCCCGCGCGTCCCGGAAACGCTTCCAGAGCTGCTGGGAGATCCCCTTCGACAGGCGCGGCCCGTTCTGCTGCTGCGCCTGCCAGGCGTCGAACAGCTCTCCGAGCTCAGCCGTCACCTGCTTCCACTGCACCTTGCTGAGGTCACGTGCGGCGATCGCCTCGGCGCGCTCGACGAGTTCGGTTCGCTCGGCGATCGCCTTGTCGACGAGTTCCTTCGCCTGCTTCGCCTCCTGTTCCGTCGCCTCCGAGAGAGACGAGGTCAGAGCGTTGAGTCGATCGCGAAGACCGGCAAGGTCACCGACCGCGGCGGCATCGGTGGCTTCGTCGATCAGGTGCTTCGCCTGCTTGGCGAGGTCGCTCGCGGATGCGCCGCCGGTCTGATGGCGCTGTTCGAGTGCATGCACCTTGAAGGCGATGTCGTCGAACTTGCGGACGAAGTAGGCGAGGGCCTCATCGGGCGTACCGTCCGGGTACTGGCCGACGACGCGCCAGGCGTCGCCCTCCTTGACCTCGACGGTTCCGTCCTCGGTGACGCGCCCCCATTCCGCCGACGTCGATGATGCGGCGGGCACCGGTGCGGCAGGCGCGACGGCGGCCGGCGTCGGTGCCTTGCGGGGCATCGGCACGGAGGGGGGTCCGGGGATGGGGGGAGTCGGCTTCGTGGGCTCGTTGGCAGACACGTGATTCTCCTTGCGCGGTCGGGCCGCGGGAGGCGGAAAGGACGAGGCTCAGCCTAGTACGCCGAAGCGCCGCGGGTGAGGCCCGGGCGTCACGCGGGATCGTTACCGTTCTGTGATGAGATCTTTCGACGGAGGACACACAGCTCGTCATCTCCGGGAAACACGACCCTCTTAGGGTCGCCAGGACGACAGTCATCCGGTCGACAGGAGCAGTATGAAGGACACCACATCCCTACCGGGCGAGATCGTCGTCGTCGGAGCGGGGATGGCGGCGCATCGATTCGTCGAGCGGCTGCTCCGCGACCCGGGAACGGCCGCGCGGGTCACCGTCATCGGAGACGAGGGGTACGGTCCGTACGACAGGTCCGAGGTGGCGGGGCTCCTCACCGGCGACGATCCCGCAGAGCTCCAACTGGACCGCTCCGTCTTCCGTGACGACCGCGTCCGGCTGGTGCGTGATGACCGCGTGCTGCGCATCGATCGCACGGCCCGCACCGTGCGAACGCGCTCCCGGCGCACATACTCCTACGACACGCTGGTGCTCGCCACCGGTTCGTTCGCTTCGCAGGTTGCCGTATCGGGAGCTCGGCTTCCCGGGTGCTTCGTGCTGCACTCGATCGAGGACGCGGAAGCGATCCGGACCTTCGTCGAGGCGCGATCCGGCGTCCTGGGGCGCCCGCTGCGCGGCGTCGTGATCGGGGGAGGTCGACGCGGGCTCGAAGCGGCGGTCGCTCTGGACGCGGCGGGGGTCGCAACCACGATCGTGCAGTATGCGGATCGCTTGCTGCCCGACCGGTTGGATGAGGTGGGTGCCGGCGTGCTGCAGTCCGCTCTCGCAGATCGAGGCATCGCGGTGCGCACGCGTACGAGGACGACGCGGCTCGACGCGGACGACTCGGGTGCGGTCACTGCTCTCGAGTTCCAGGACGGGACCTTCCAACGGGCGGATGTCGTGCTGTTCACGGTCGGCGTGCGTCCGCGTGACGAACTCGCCCGCAACGCGGGGCTCGGTGTGCACGCGCAGGGCGGGGTCATCATCGACGATCGGTGCGTCACTTCGGATCCACACATCGTCGCGATCGGCGAAGCGGCCCGCTTCGACGACCGTGCCGTCGATTCCGCCGCGGGCGCGCACTCCACGGCGGAGGTCGCAGCGGAGCGGGCGTGCGGGGGAGCGACGCGGTTCACGGGGCATGAAGCCTATCTCCACCGCACCATCGCCGGGGTCGACATCGTGAGCTTCGGCGAGCCGTGGGCGGCTTCTCCGGGTGCGGTCGACGTCGTCACGCTCTCCCGTCGCGGCGGTATCTACCGCAAGCTGGTCCTGAGCGACGATGCGCAGACTCTCCTCGGGGGCATCCTCGTGGGCGATACGAGCGGACATGTCGCCTTTCGGCGGGCCGTCGGCGAACGGCTACGGGGCGAGGTCGCCGAGGAACTGGGGCGTACGGCTCCGGACGAAGGTGGGACGATCCCGGCCTGCGTCCACATCGGGATGTCGTCGCGCGAACTCCGGGAAGTGATCCGCACAGAAGGATTGACCACATTCACCGAGTTCGGGGTGCGTCTTGGAAGGGAGCCCGACTGTGCGCGCTGCAGTCTGGCTGTGGCTCGCGCGCTCTTGGAGCTGGCTGACGAGCGGTTGCCGCAGAAAGGGGAAGACGCCTCCAGCGAGCGGGCACGTCGTGTGGTCGGGTCGGCGTCTGCCGGCAGTCGCGTGAGCCTCTCCGCAGCGGGGGGAGGGGAGTTCGGCCCGCAGCAGCTCGTCGACATCGGCTGCATCGCGCTGGACCTCGGCCTGTCGCTGCAGGTCGTCGACTCGCGGATCGAGCTGCGGGGAGTCCGTCGGGGGCAGCGTTCGGCGTTGCGGGAACGGCTGGGCGCGGTCGGGATCCTGTGCGAAGAGTCCCCGCTGCGCACGGGCTCGGGCGATGCCCAGGAGCAGTCGCTCCCCAGTGGCGAGTCTGTGTCACCGCATCCGAGGCCGTCAAGCGATGCTGCACGGAACGCTGTCAGAGCGATGGACGCAGGCTGGGCCGATCGAGGTCACTCGATGGGTCGGCACCTCGCCTCGCCGCTGCGCGCGGAGAACCCCGCATGACGACCGGGCGTTCGGGGGCACGCCCGGTGCTCGCAGGATGCAGGATCATCGTGTCAGACGAGGCGCGATCCGCCGGAGGTCCCTCCGCCGGGAGGGGCGTGTCGAACGACGACGGCTGGCGTCGCGTCCTGGAACGAGCGGGGGCGGAGCTGCTGCGTGTCGTCACGCCTCGAGTGACGACACCGGCTCCGGTCGCCCTGTGTCGCGCCGTCCACCGCGCAGGTGCCGGCGGCGCTGACGCTGTGCTGTTCACGGCGTCGACGGCGGCGTGGGTCGACGCGGCGGAGAGTTCCGGCGCCCTCGACGCCAACCGGCGGCGGACGGAGGCGGAAAGGCTGCTCCTCATCGCCGTCGAGGAACGGGAGGCCACCCGACTGCGGGCGATCGGGCTGCGTGCTCGACACGTCGAGCCGTCGACGCAGGCCGGGCTGGCGGAGAGCGTCCTCGCGCACTATCGGAGCGGGGCAGGATCCGCTCTCACGGTGGCTGGACGCCTCGAGGTTCGCAGCGGAGGCGTCATTCTCGACGACGGCTTCGTTCCCCTGTCGGGTGGAGCGGTGGCACTGATCGAAGCGCTGTTCCTCGCCCGCGGCCGCGTGCTCTCGCGCGCGGAGCTCGGTCAGGTGCTTCCCGGCGGCCATCGCAGCGATCGAGCGGTCGAAGTCGCCGTCGGGCGATTGCGCGACTCCCTGGGGCGTGGCGATCTCATCCAGACGGTCGTCAAGCGGGGCTATCGCCTGGCGGTGGCCGAGCCCCGATGAGGGCGCTCGTCAGGAGAGCGTGTGCAGGCTACTCGGTGGGCGCCGGTTCCTCGCTGGGAACGGGCTCCTCGGTGGGAGCCGGTGTCTCGCTGGGGGCCGGTGTCCCGGTCGGAGCGACCGTGGGTGTGGGCGTGGGTTCGGGGGCAGTGACCTGCGCGTGCACGACCTGGCTCGCGATCGCCGCCGACACGATCACGACGCCGACGATGATCCCGATCGCGTTGTCTCGGGTGCGGCGCCGGATCAGTCCTTCATGCACGGCGTTGCGGGCCGCATGGATGCGGGCGCGTTCCGCTTGCGTGCGCTGCTGTGCATTCTTGGACCCGCGTGCTGCCATCTGCCCTGTTTCCCCTCACTGTGTCGCTGTGCGACCTCGCCTCAGAGCCTAGCGTCGTCGGCCCGTCGCACCGATGCGCTGCGTTCGGCCGTTCGGCACGGTTCAACGGCGAACGCTCGTCATTCCGTGATGGACCGACTACTTTTAGGCTATTGATCGCCTCAGTCCGAAAAGGAGAACGCTCATGCGGTGGACCCGAAACCTCGTCGCGGCCCTCGTCGTCAGCGCGACTGCCGTACTCGGCGTCGTGCCGCCGGTGAGCGCGGCGGAGATCCCACCGCCGAACGCGGATGTCGCACGGATCCTCGCGGATACGAACGCCGCGCGGGCCGCCAACGGACTGGCGCCGCTGGTGCTGGACGGGGATGTGACGACGGTCGCGCAGAACTGGTCGGCGACCCAGTCCCGCGAAGGCCGGATGTACCACAACCCGCAGTACTCGAGCCAGATCCCCGGGGGTTGGAGCAGGGCAGCCGAGAACGTCGCATCCGGCTATTCGTCGGCGACCGTCGTCGCCGCATGGATGAACTCGCCGGGGCACCGTGCGAACATCCTCGGCGACTACACGACGATCGGCATCGGTCTCGTCAACGGCTACGCCACGCAGGTGTTCGCCAAGTATCCGGTATCGACGCCCACTCCGACGGTCTCGCGGCAGGACGCCTCCGTGCGCAGCCACGTCGCTCAGCGGGGATGGATCGCCGGAGGCGGCACCACGGGGCAGGGGCTGGGTCTCGAAGCCGTCGCGGTGCGGCAGCAGACCGGCAAGGTCATCTGCCTTCAGGCCCATGTGCAGAACATCGGGTGGATGACACCCGTCTGCACGCAGGGTGCCGGTACCGAGGTGACGGCGGGGACGACCGGTCGAGGGCTTCGAATGGAGGCTCTCCGGGTGTGGAGTCCGGGCAACACGGTGTCCGGACGAGGACACGTGTCGAGCATCGGGTGGCAACCGCGCGTGGTCTCCTCGGCGCCGGGCAACCAGATCTCCCTCGGCACGACCGGGCAGGCGAGGCAGCTCGAGTTCGTCGACCTCTTCCAGTGACGGCGACTTCCTGAGACGGCGATGTCGCTCGCCCCGAGTAGCCTTGGCGGGTGACCCCTTCCGCGCCGCTGCTCTCCGGGCAGACGCCCCTCGCCGTGCGCATGCGCCCAACCTCCCTCGCCGAGGTCGCCGGGCAGCGTCACCTGCTCCGGGCCGGTTCGCCGATCGTCGCCCTCGCTGATCCGAAGGCGGCAGCGCCGGGAGCCGTATCGATCATCCTGTGGGGGCCGCCGGGCACCGGCAAGACCACGCTGGCACAGGCCATCGCGCGTTCGTCGGGGCGACGCTTCGTCGAGTTGTCCGCCATCACCGCCGGCGTCAAGGACGTGCGCGAAGTCATGCAGGAGGCGGTGAACCAACGCGATCTCTACGGTCAGACCACCATCCTCTTCCTCGACGAGATCCACCGCTTCACGAAGGCGCAGCAGGACGCTCTGCTCCCCGGGGTCGAGAACGGGTGGGTGATCCTCATCGCCGCGACCACGGAGAATCCGTCCTTCTCGGTGATCTCACCATTGCTCTCGCGCTCTCTGCTGCTGACCCTGCAGCCACTGACCGACGAGGACATCGGCGTGCTCGTCGACCGTGCGGTGACCGATGCCAGGGGACTCAACGGAGCCGTCACGCTCAGCGACGAAGCTCGATCCGCCCTCCTGAGACTCGCATCGGGGGATGCTCGGCGCGCCCTCACGGGGTTGGAGGCCGGTGCGGCCGTGGCCCTGTCGCACGCCACGACAGGAGAGCCCGGTGACGGTGCTGGTGGCGAGGAGGACGCGAGTGCGGGGCCGCCCGAGGTCTCTGCCGATGACATCGCCCAGGCGGTCGACAAGGCGCTGCTGCGGTACGACCGTCAGGGAGATGAGCACTACGACGTCATCAGTGCGTTCATCAAGTCGATCAGGGGATCCGACCCCGATGCGGCGCTGCACTACTTGGCCCGCATGATCGAGGCGGGGGAGGATCCGCGGTTCATCGCCAGGCGCCTCGTCATCTCCGCGTCGGAGGACGTGGGCCTCGCCGACCCGCAGGCGATGGTCATAGCCGTCGCCGCTGCCGATGCCGTGGCGTTCATCGGTATGCCGGAGGGGCGCATCCCACTCGCGGAGGCGACCGTGTACCTGGCGACCACAGCCAAGTCGAACGCCGCCTATGTGGGCATCGACGCCGCGATCGCCGACATCCGTGCGGGAGGTTTCGGCAGGGTGCCGCTTCATCTGCGCGACGCTCACTATCCGGGCGCGAAGCGACTCGGGCACGGCCGCGGGTACGTCTACTCCCACGACAGCGAGTTCGGGATCGTGCCCCAGCAGTACCTGCCGGATGAGCTGGACGGCCGACGCTATTACCAGCCGAAGAACCTCGGTGCGGAGCGTGACATCGGCTCCCGGCTCGAGCGCATCCGTCGCATCCTCGGCGATCGCTGACCCGCAGATCCGGTCGAGAGACACGATCTGTTAGACTTGAGCGGCTCGAAACCGAGTTTTCGGGCATCTCCTCGTTCACACCACACCTTGCTGGCGCCCCGGCGTGCGCTCCAAGGCAGAACGCGGACGATACGTCCGCGAGTCGCGAAAGCCGCGACCGCGTCATCGGAAGGAACGCTTC
Organism: Microbacterium sp. Ag1; assembly: GCF_001005635.1. Taxonomy (NCBI): domain Bacteria; kingdom Bacillati; phylum Actinomycetota; class Actinomycetes; order Micrococcales; family Microbacteriaceae; genus Microbacterium; species Microbacterium sp. Ag1. Next base: position 64,094 of record NZ_LBCR01000025.1, on the reverse strand, counting down.
GTGACCACGAAGTCCCAGGACCGCCGCAAGGTGCGTCTCAGCCGCGCCCTCGGCGTCGCACTCACCCCGAAGGCCGCCCGCTACCTCGAGAAGCGCCCGTACGCTCCGGGTGAGCACGGCCGCACCAAGCGCAAGGCAGACAGCGACTACGCCGTCCGTCTGCGTGAGAAGCAGCGCCTGCGTGAGCAGTACGGCATCCGCGAGAAGCAGATGCGCAACACGTTCAACGAGGCTCGTCGTCAGGACGGCCTGACCGGTGAGAACCTGGTCGAGCTTCTCGAGATGCGTCTCGACGCCCTCGTCGTGCGTTCGGGCTTCGCCCGCACCACCGCACAGGCTCGCCAGCTCGTCGTGCACCGTCACATCCTGGTCGACGGCCAGCTCGTCGACCGCCCGTCGTTCCGCGTGAAGCCGGGTCAGCTCATCCACGTCAAGCCCAAGAGCGAGGGCACCGAGCCCTTCCAGGTGGCAGCAGCCGGCGGTCACGCCGAGGTCCTGCCCCCCGTTCCCGGCTACCTCGAGGTCGAGCTCGACAAGCTCCAGGCACGTCTGGTCCGTCGCCCGAAGCGCGCTGAGGTCCCCGTGACCTGCGAAGTGCAGCTCGTCGTCGAGTACTACGCGGCTCGCTGATACACCGCATACACGAGAGGCGTCGGGGAAACCCGACGCCTCTCGTCGTTTTTGCATACGATGGGATCACCGCGCCTTCGCGGCTCAGAGGCAAGGATGGCGTCATGAAGAAGTTGCAGTGGTTCCTGATCGGAGTGATCGGCGGCTTCGTCGCGGCCCATTTCATGAACAAGGACCCGCGGGGTCGTGACATCCTCGCCGAGGTCGATGCCCGCATCAACGGCTTCACCTCCCTGATCGGCGACGCCTACCGCGCCGAAGACGCTCGGCTCGCAGAGCCGGAACAGAACTGACACCTCCCGCGCGCCTCGCGCAGCATCGCTCAACGCGACCATCCCTCCACGCGACCTAGGACACCTGGCACCCCTATGAAAACTGCGGAAATCGCGCAGCGTTACCTCGACTTCTTCGAGAAGAACGACCATCTCATCGTCCCCTCCGCCTCTCTGGTCAGCGACGACCCTTCCCTGCTGTTCACCGTCGCCGGAATGGTGCCGATGATCCCGTATCTCACCGGGGTCGTGCCCGCTCCGCACCCGCGCATCGCGGACGTGCAGAAGTGCATCCGCACCAACGACATCGAAGAGGTGGGCCGCACCGCCCGTCACGGCACGTTCTTCCAGATGCTGGGCAACTGGTCCTTCGGCGACTACTTCAAGGAAGGCGCGATCCGTTACGCCTGGGAGCTGCTGACCAGCGCGGAGTCCGACGGCGGTCTCGGCTTCGACGAGAAGGACCTCTGGGTCACGGTCTACGAGACCGATGACGAGGCCGAAGCGATCTGGCGCGACATCATCGGGCTCAAGCCCGAGCGCATCCAGCGTCTCGGCCGCGCGGACAACTACTGGAACACCGGTCAGCCGGGCCCGGGTGGCCCCGACTCGGAGATCTTCTTCGATCGTGGCCCCGCTTACGGCAAGGACGGCGGCCCCGCCGTCGACGACTCGCGGTTCCTGGAGATCTGGAACCTCGTGTTCATGCAGGACTTCATCGAGAACATCCGCGGCAAGACCGAGTTCGACATCGTCGGTGAGCTCCCGATGAAGAACATCGACACCGGGATGGGCCTCGAGCGCGTCGCCTTCCTCAAGCAGGGCGTCGACAACATGTACGAGTCCGACCAGGTGCGGCCCGTGCTCGATCGTGCCGTCGAACTCTCCGGACGGCCCTATGGCGTGCAGCATGAGGACGACGTGCGGTTCCGCGTCGTCGCCGACCACGTCCGGTCCTCGCTCATGCTCCTCTCCGACGGAGTCCGCCCCTCCAACGAGGGGCGCGGATACATCCTCCGCCGTCTGATGCGCCGCACGGTCCGTTCGATGCGGCTGCTCGGCGTCGACGAGCCGGTCTTCCCCGAGCTCTTCGCCGCGTCGCGCGACGTGATGAAGACCACCTACCCCGAGCTCGAGAAGGACTGGCCGGTGCTCTCGGCGTCGGCGTTCGCCGAGGAGGAGACGTTCCGTCGCACCCTCGTCGCCGGCTCCACGATCCTCGACCTCGCGCTCGACGAGACCAGGAAGGGCGGCGGGAAGACGCTGAGCGGGCCGGAGGCGTTCCTTCTGCACGACACCTACGGTTTCCCCATCGACCTCACGCTCGAGGTCGCCGAGGAGGCGGGGCTGGACGTCGACCGTGCCGCCTTCGACAATCTCATGCAGGAGCAGCGTCAGCGCGCCAAGGACGACGCCCGCAACCGCAAGCGGCAGCTCGCCGATGTGTCGGTCTACCGTGAACTGCGCGCCCTGGGCGAGACCGGATTCGACGGGTACACGGCGCTCGAGGTCGAGTCGCGTGTGCTCGGACTCCTCGTCGACGGCGTTCCGGTGCGCAGCGCCGCCGAGGGTCAGATCGCCGAGGTCGTGCTGGCCGAGACGACGCTGTATGCAGAGTCCGGCGGCCAGGTCGCTGACAAGGGCACGATCGTTGGCCCGGGCTACGTCCTCGAAGTGCTGGATGTGCAGAAGCCGGTTCCCGGTCTGATCAGCCACACCGTCGAGGTCACGCGCGGAAGCGTCGCCGTCGACGACATCGCGACCACGGTCGTCGATGCCGCGAACCGCCGTGCCGCCCGCCAGGCGCACTCGGCGACGCACCTCGTGCATGCCGCGCTCCGCGACACGCTCGGTCCGACGGCGACGCAGGCAGGATCGTTGAACCGCGCCGGCTACATGCGCTTCGACTTCGCGTGGTCGCAGGCGCTCTCGGTAGACACCCGAAGCGAGATCGAGGAGATCACGAACCGCGCGGTGCAGGACTCGCTCGAAGTGACCACGCGCATCGTCTCGCTCGACGAGGCCAAGGAAGCCGGGGCCATGGCCCTGTTCGGCGAGAAGTACGGCGACGTGGTGCGCATGGTCGACATCGGCGGCCCGTGGTCCCGCGAGCTGTGCGCGGGTACGCACGTGAGCACGAGTGCCGAGATCGGACTCGTGAGCCTGGTCGGCGAGTCGTCGGTCGGGGCATCGAACCGCCGTATCGAGGCGCTCGTCGGCGCCGATGCCTTCCGCGAGCTCGCCGCTGAGCGTGCCATCGTGTCGCAGCTCACCAGTTCGTTGAAGACTCCTCGCGAGCAGCTGCCCGAGCGTATCGCCGATCTGACCGCGAGCCTCAAGGCGGCGGAGAAGCGCATCGCGCAGTTCGAGGCGAAGGAGCGGGCGGGTCAGGTCCCGTCGATCGTCGAGGCTGCGACGCGCGTCGGAGAGTTCCGCCTGGCTGCGCAGAACCTCGGTGACGTGGCTTCTGCAGATGACGTGCGCGATCTCGTCAACGGTGTCCGTGATCGGCTCGGTTCTGAGGCGGCTGTCGTGGCACTGGGCGCCGTGGTCAACGGACGCCCGGTCGTGGTCGTCGCCACCAACGAGGCGGCGCGGTCGGCCGGCGCGAAGGCCGGTGCGCTGGCGAAGCGCGCAGCCGGCGTGCTCGGCGGCGGCGGCGGCGGACGAGACGACGTCGCACAGGGCGGTGGAGCGGATGTCGCCGCACTCCCCGCGGCGCTCGACGCCATCTCCCAGGAGCTGCACAGCGCGTGAGCGGGTTCCGTCGCGGAGTGCGTCTCGGCATCGACGTGGGAAGAGCGAGGGTCGGTGTCGCGCGCTCCGATCCCGACGGGATGCTCGCGGTGCCGGTGGAGACCGTGCCGCGAGATGACGCCTCGATCGACCGCATCGTCCAGATCGCACAGGAGTACGACCTGTTGGAGTTCGTCGTCGGATTGCCAGTGAACATGCAGGGAACGGACACCCCCTCGACGACGGATGCTCGCGAGTTCGCGGCCGCGCTCCAGGTGCGCAGTGGGCTCCCGGTGCGGCTCGTGGACGAACGGCTGAGCACCGTGACCGCCCACGCGGCATTGCGCAGTTCCGGGAGATCTCAGAAGAAGTCTCGTAGCATTGTGGATCAGGTCGCCGCCGTGGTGCTTCTGCAGCAGGCGATCGACATGGAGAAGAGCACCGGAAACCCGGCCGGTGCCACCATCTCGCCTGACGAGGAGCACGCCTGACGATGTCTGAACGTGACAGCGCCACACCCGAGCCCGACACCGATGCCCGGCTGGGGGACCTGTTCGAGAATCTGCCCGAACCGACGAGACAGATTCCGACCGTAGACGACAGCGCGCCTGCTCCCGGATCGCGACGTGCCGCGAGGGAAGCGGCCTCGGGGGAGGGGACGGCCACACCGGCCCGCGGCACCGCCGGCCCGGCGGCGCAGCCTTCGAGCGCGCCGGTGCGAGCCTCTGCCGATGACGCCGTCGGCGCGGACGCGTCGGCACCGTCTCCGATTCCGGTGCGGGCCTCTGCTGACGCGGCTGACGCGACGACACGGGCACAAGCCGAGGCCGTCCCGGCGTCGGCTCCCGTCGCCGATGCAGCGGGGCCCGCGATCGGCGGTGGCCTCGACGCCCTCTTCGTCCCCCACGATGAGAACGTCGACGCGAAGCCCAAGAAGAAGAAGCGGCGGAAGGGCTGCTTGATCGCGCTCGTGATCGTTCTCGCGATCTTCGGCGGGATCGCCGCCGGCGGCGCGTGGGTGTGGAACACCTACGGCGACAAGATCAGTGATGCGATGGGGTGGGGCGAGTCGAAGGATTGGGAGCCCGGGCTGGCCAACGGCGAAGCCCTCGTCACCATCAAGCAGGGGGACACCGGGGGTCCCGTGTCCACCGCCCTCTATGAAGCCGGTGTGACGAAGACCGAAGACGTCTTCTACGACTACATCGTCGACGAGAACCTCGCCGTGACCTTCTATCCGGGCGTGTACCGCCTACAGAAGAAGATGACGGCAGAAGCCGCCCTTGCGGCGCTGAAGGACGATGGCAACAAGATGGCCAACGCCGTCTCCGTCTCCGAGGGCGGGACGATCGTCTCGTCGCTCCCCGGTATGGCTGAGACGCTCGGTCTTCCGCTGGCCGACTTCGAAGCGGCGGTTCAGGATCCTTCGGCGTACGGAGTGGACGCACCGAGTCTGGAAGGCTGGCTGTTCCCCGCGGTGTACGAGTTCGACCCGGGAGTCACGGCGCCGCAGGTGATCCAGCGCATGGTGGACCGCACGCGGGAATCGCTCGACGCGGCAGGCGTGCCCGCCGCCGATGCGGAGCGGATCCTCACGATCGCGTCGATCATCCAGCGCGAAGGCCGGCTCGACGACTTCGCGAAGGTGTCGAGGGTCATCCAGAACCGTCTCGACATCGACATGAAGCTGCAGATGGACTCGACGGCGCAGTACGGGTACGGCTCGCTGCATGAGGGGGTCGTCTCGAGCTCCAAGGAAGCTCTGGAGGACGACAACGACTGGAACACCTATGTGCGCACCGGTCTGCCGCTCACGCCCATCGCCAGCCCGAGCGATGCCGCCATCAAGGCCGCGATGGCGCCCGCCGACGGCCCGTGGCTGTACTTCGTCACGATCAACCTGGCGACGGGGGAGACGCAGTTCTCCGAGACGATGGCCGAGCACGAGCAGGGCATCGAGAAATGGCGCGAGTGGTGCCGGGCGAACCCCGACGCCGGTTGTTGAGCCGGTGACGCGGTCTCGTCTGGCGGTTTGGGGCGATCCCATCGGGCATTCCAAGTCGCCTGCGCTCCATGCCGCTGCATATCGCGTGCTCGGACTCGACTGGGTCTATGGCCGGCGTCAAGTCGCCGCTGAGGAGTTCGAGCCGGCACTCGCGGGGCTGGACGACACGTGGCGCGGCCTCTCGCTGACCATGCCCCTGAAGGAGGCGGCGTTCCGTGCGGCGGTGACGGTCGATCGTCACGCAGAGCTGACAGGAGCGGTGAACACGCTCCTGTTGGGGGAGCATCTCGCCGGTTTCAACACCGATGTGGGTGGCATCGTCGACGCTCTCACCGAGGCCGACGTGCCCGAGGCGGGGCAGGTGCGCATCCTCGGCGCGGGAGCCACGGCGTCGTCCGCACTCGTCGCCGCCTCCGAGCTCGGCGCCGTGCGTGTCGACGTCCGAGCGCGGCGCCCCGAAGCCGCTGCCGCACTCGTGGAACTCGGTGAACGGCTCGGAGTGATCGTCGACGTCGACTCCTTCGACGCGCCGCTGACTGACGTGGACCTCACCGTGGCGACGCTGCCCGGAGGCGCTGAGCTCTCCGCGGATGTCGCCGCAGCACTGGCCGCGTCAGGCGGAGTCCTCTTCGATGTGGCGTACGCACCCTGGCCATCTGCCCTCGCCGCGCTGTGGGGCGGAGACCGTGCCGTCTCCGGACTCGGCATGCTGCTGCACCAGGCCGTGCGCCAGATCCGCATCTTCCGGAACGGAGATCCGGCGATCGCGCTGCAGGACGAGGACTCGGTGATCGCCGCCATGCGGGCCGCTCTCTGAGACGGTCGGCGCGGACGACGAAACGCGGCGCGGGGCAGGTCGAACCCGTGGGAGACTGGAGCAATGCTCCGCGTGCTCACGGCCGGCGAATCGCACGGCCCAGAACTCATCGCCGTCATGGAGGGACTGCCCTCCGGCGTCCCTGTGTCCTCCGAGGCCATCCAGGCCGATCTGGCTCGGCGCAAGCTGGGCTACGGTCGCGGTTCACGGATGAAGTTCGAGCAGGACGAGCTGACGATCTCGGGCGGCGTGCGACACGGGAAGAGCCTCGGCAGTCCGATCGCGCTCCGGATCGGCAACACCGAGTGGCCGAAGTGGATCGAGGTCATGAACCCCGAGCCGGTGGAGCTCACGGACAAGTCCCGTGGCCGCAGCGCACCCCTCACGCGTCCACGTCCTGGTCACGCCGACCTCGTCGGCATGCAGAAGTACGACTTCGACGAGGCCCGTCCGATCCTCGAGAGGGCGAGCGCCAGGGAGACCGCCGCACGCGTCGCACTCGGTGCGATCGCCCGGTCATTCCTCGGCGAGCTCGGTATCCGGCTCGTCAGCCACACGTTGTCGATCGGTCCGGTCCGCGTGCCGGAGGGATCTTCGCTGCCCACACCGGACGACGTGGACACGCTGGACGCGGATCCGCTCCGGTGCTTCGACCCGGCGACGTCCGCGCTGATGGTCGCCGAAGTGGACGACGCCAAGAAGGACGGCGACACCCTCGGTGGCATCGTCGAGGTCCTCGCGTACGGGCTGCCGCCCGGACTGGGCTCCCATGTGCACTGGGACCGTCGCCTGGACGCGCGCCTCGCGCAAGCGCTCATGAGCATCCAGGCCATCAAGGGCGTCGAGGTCGGCGACGGCTTCGAGACCACTCGTCGGCGGGGGTCCGCCGCGCACGACGAGCTGTTCGCCACCGCCGAGGGCATCACCCGCGGTTCCGATCGGGCCGGTGGCACCGAGGGCGGCATGTCTACGGGGACCGTTCTCCGCGTGCGCGCAGGGATGAAGCCGATCGCCACCGTGCCGCATGCGCTGCGGACGATCGACATCTCCACCGGAGACGATGCCACCGCCCACCACCAGCGATCCGACGTGTGCGCCGTGCCTGCGGCGGGCGTCGTCGCCGAGGCCATGGTCGCGGTCGAGCTCGCGAACGCCGTGCTGGAGAAGTTCGGCGGAGACAGCATCCGCGAGACCCGTCGCAACCTCGACGGATACCTGGCTGGCATCCCCGAAGAGCTGCGCACGACCCCCGCGTCCGAGGCGGCGCTCATCGCGCATGACGAGCGCGGCTGATGCGCTGACGCTGGTGCTGGTCGGTCCGATGGCCGCCGGCAAGACCAGTGTCGGTCGGCGGGTGGCGCGTCGGCTCGGAGTCGACTTCATCGACACCGACAAGCGGATCGTCGCCGCTCACGGTCCGATCTCGGTGATCTTCGAGCAGCACGGCGAAGAGCACTTCCGCGACCTCGAGCGGGCGGCCGTGGCCGAGGCGCTCTCCGAAGGGGGAGTGATATCGCTCGGCGGAGGCGCGGTGACGAAGGCCGCGACGCGGGATCTGCTCGTCGAGCATCCGGTGGTGTTCCTGACCGTGAGTCCCGAGGCCGTCGCCGATCGGCTGCGCGGCAGCAGCCGTCCGCTGCTGGCGGGGGAGGACCCATTGGAGCGCTGGAAGAAGATCTTCGAGGAGCGTCGAGGGTGGTACGACGAGGTCTCCTCGGCCACCTTCGACACCTCACGTCGTCCGATGCAGAAGATCGCGGACGACATCGTGGCATGGAGGAGAGAGCAGCGATGAGCACGACGACCATCAGCGTCACCGGAGACGACGCCTACGACATCACGCTCGGACGGGGGATCCTCGATCAGGTCTCGGCCGCGCTCGCGCCGGGGGTGCGCAAGGTGCTCGTCGTGCACCCGCCGACGCTCGCGGCCCGCGCTGCCGAACTGCGCGACCGCCTCCTCGCCGATGCTGCCGATGGGCCGCGCGAGGTGCTCCTCGCCGAGATCCCCGATGCCGAGCAGGGCAAGCGGATCGAGGTCGCCGCCTTCTGCTGGCAGGTCATGGGCCAGGCCGACTTCACGCGTTCCGATGCCGTGATCGGCTACGGCGGGGGCTCCGTCACCGACCTCGCCGGCTTCGTCGCCGCGACCTGGCTCCGCGGCGTGCAGCTCATCCAGGTGCCGACGACCGTTCTCGGACTGGTGGACGCGGCTGTCGGCGGCAAGACAGGTGTCAACACGGCCGAGGGCAAGAACCTCGTCGGAGCGTTCTGGGCACCGACGGCTGTGGTCGGCGACCTCGACGAACTCGCCAGCCTGAGCCCGAACGAGGCGACGGCGGGCTTCGCGGAGGTCGTGAAGGCCGGCTTCATCTGGGCGCCCGAGATCCTCGACATCGTCGAAGCAGATCCCGCACGCGCCGTGGACCCGACGACCGAGGAGTTCCGTCGTGCCGTCGAGCTCGCGATCCGGATGAAGGCCGAGGTCGTGTCGGACGACTTCCGCGAGGCCGGACTGCGGGAGATCCTCAACTACGGCCACACCCTCGGCCACGCGATCGAGCACGCGGAGCGCTACCGGTGGCGTCACGGCGCCGCGATCTCGGTCGGCATGCTGTACGCGGCCGAGCTCTCGCGTCTCGCGGGACGGCTGTCGGACACGGCAGCCGAGCGCCACCGCACCATCCTGGAATCGCTGGGACTTCCGACGTCGTACCGTGCCGGTGCCTGGCCGCAGCTGCTCGCCACGATGCAGCGCGACAAGAAGAGCCGCGGAGGCATGCTGCGGTTCATCCTGCTCGACGACATCGCGAAGCCGACGGTGCTGCAGGCCCCGGACGAATCGCTGATGTTCGCCGCCTACCAGGAGGTGGGCGCGTGACCCGACGCATCCTCCTCGTCAACGGGCCGAACCTGAATCTGCTCGGCTCGCGCGAACCGGAGATCTACGGCACCGCGACGCTCGCCGACGTCGAGCGCCTCACTGCCGATGCCGCGGCGGACGTGGGCTTCGAGGTGCGCGCAGTGCAGAGCAATCACGAGGGGGTGCTGATCGACGCGATCCACGCGGCACGTGAAGACTGCGTGGCCATCGTGATCAATCCGGGCGGACTCACGCACACGTCCGTGGTCCTTCGCGACGCGCTCACCGGAGTGTCCCTGCCCTTCGCCGAGGTGCACATCTCCGACGTCTACGCTCGAGAGGCGTTCCGGCACCACTCGTACCTCGACGACGTCGCCGCCGTGCGCGTCGTCGGGCGCGGAGTGGACGGCTACGCGGACGCCGTGCGGCAGCTCGCAGCACTCATCCCTTAGAATCGACTGTCGGCTCCGCCCGACCCCGCAGACTCACGAACGGAACTCGCAGCGCATGGCATCTACCGCAGACATCAAGAACGGCGTCGTCCTCAGCATCGACGGGCAGCTCTGGAGCGTCATCGAGTTCCAGCACGTCAAGCCCGGCAAGGGCGGTGCGTTCGTGCGCACCAAGCTCAAGAACGTCGTCTCCGGCAAGGTCGTTGACCGCACCTACAACGCCGGCGCGAAGATCGAGATCGAGAACGTCGACCGCCGCGACTACACGTACCTGTACACGGACGGCGACGGCTACGTCTTCATGGATCAGACCGACTTCGACCAGATCACGGTCGGCGCCGCCACGGTCGGCGACGCGAAGAACTTCCTCCTCGAGAACCAGAACGTCACGATCGCCCTGAACAACGGCAACCCGCTGTACATCGACCTGCCGGCGTCGGTGGTCCTCGAGATCACCTACACCGAGCCTGGCCTGCAGGGCGATCGTTCCTCGGCCGGGACCAAGCCCGCCACGCTCGAGACCGGCTACGAGATCCAGGTGCCGCTGTTCGTCGAGAGCGGCACGAAGGTCAAGGTCGACACTCGCACGGGTGACTACCTCGGCCGCGAGAAGTAAGGCGTGAGCGCCCGGACGAAGGCGCGCAAGCGCGCTCTCGACATCCTGTTCTCCTCCGACGTGCGCGGAGACGACCTCGCGGTGACGCTGGCTGCCGAGGCGAAACGCGCGGCGAGCGAGCCCGCCCGTGAGGCCTCGTGGCTGTACGCCCGTGAGATCGTCGACGGCATCATCGACTCGCGCGACGAGATCGACGAGCAGATCACGACCCACAGCAGGGACTGGAAGCTCGAGCGGATGCCCGCTGTCGACCGCGCCCTGCTGCGCATCGCCGTGTGGGAGATCCTCCACAACGACGAGGTTCCCACTGCCGTCGCCATCGACGAGGCGGTGGAGCTCGCGAAGGAGTTCTCGACCGACGACTCCGGGGCCTTCGTACACGGCGTCCTCGCGCGGGTGGCCCGAGCCGCCTGATCCGTCGTACACGGCAGCCCTGTCGGTGGCGGCACTGTCGGTGACTGCACTGTCGGCGGTGTCGGAGAGGATGGCTGCATGTCCCTCGCTTCTGACCCGACTCGTCCGGAAGACGCATCGTCGGCGAACTGGAGGAGCATCCTCGGTCCGGCGCGCGTCGACGCCGATACGCCGCTCGCACTCGGCATCGAGCTCAGAGTGCGCGACGGCCGCGGGGCGAATCCGTGGGCATCCCGTCCCCAACGGACCGCGACCGCCCGCGACGTCGCGACACGCACAGGCGAGATCCTGCTCGGGATCCGGCCGCTCGAGCAGAGCCCCTCGACCGGGTCCTGGGTGCAGGGGACTGCGACCTGGGACGCGGTACGACGCTCGCCGACGCAGTACGGACGTGATCGCTCACGGTGGTTCGCCGACCTGCTCAGCATCGCGCGTGACACGCTCCTGTCCGGCACGGCCGGCGACTGGCTCGTCGCCGATCTGATCGAGTCAGGGCTCCTCTGGGGACATCTTCGCGCCGCCTCGGATGTCGGGATCCCTCTCGTCGCCATGCAGAAGAGCACGACCGTCGTGCTCGCCGATCGTGCCGAGATCCGCGCGACCGTCGGACGCGGCGACGACGGAGGTCTCACCGTGCACCCTCACATCGTGATCGACGGGCACGATGCGGAACCCTCCTCGGTGCAGACCATCGGACACAGCGGTGTCTACGAGATCTCCCAGCGGGGGAGTGAGATCAGGGTAACGCTCGCCGAGGTGCCACTCAGCGAGCCGGTGCACGCCCTGCTCGGTGCGAGGACAGGTCTCGAGGTTCCCCCGGGAGACGAGGGCGCGTTCTTCCGTGACGCCTACCCGCTGCTGGCACGTCGGATCGAGGTGCGCCCGACCGGTCGTGTCGAGCTCCCCGCACTGCCCGCCCCGCGCCCGGTGCTCGCGCTGTCATTCCTTAGAGGCGACACCGTCAAGTACATGTTCGAGTGGGAGTATCGCGGCTTCGGAAGGGTTCCGTTCGCGCAGGACGGGGATGCCGTGCGCGACACCGGCGCCGAAGATGTGCTCCGCGAGACTCTGCGTGCGGTGTGGGCCGATCACCTCGGAGAAGAGCTCGCCTCGACAGGCTCGTTCCATGATGTCGCGGCCGCCGAGTTCGTCACACGCCTCGTGCCCGCTCTCGAGGCCGAGGGCGTCGTGGTCGTGGTCTCGGGGCGTCGGAAGACTTATCACGAGCTCACGGGAGAGCCCGAGATCACGGTGTCGACAGTGGAGAGCAGCGACCGGGACTGGTTCGATCTCGGAGTCCTGGTCAAGATCGACGGACGCACCATCCCGTTCGAACCGCTGTTCACGGCGCTCAGCAAGGGCCGGAAGAAGCTCCTCCTCGTCGACGGCAGCTACTTCTCGCTGAATCATCGTGCCCTCGATCGGCTGCGCGAGCTGATCGACGAGGCAGGGGAGCTCGAGGAATGGGAGACCGGCCCGCGGATCAGCCGCTACCAGACGGATCTCTGGGAGGAGTTCGAAGACCTCGCGGATGAAGCTCTGCCCGCCGTCACCTGGCGCGCGACCGCCGAGGGCCTGCGCACCGCCGCCTCGGTGCCTGTCGTCGCCGTGCCGTCGGGTATCACTGCCGACCTCCGTCCGTACCAGCGTGAAGGGCTGGACTGGCTCGTCTTCCTGTGGAGCCATCGCCTCGGTGGCATCCTCGCCGACGACATGGGTCTCGGCAAGACGCTCCAACTGCTGGCACTCATCGTGCACGCGCGGGAAGCGGGGGAGCGGCGGCCCTTCCTCGTGGTGGTTCCCACCTCGGTGCTCGCCACCTGGCGCAACGAGGCGGCGCGGTTCGCCCCGACCTTGCGGGTGCTACTGCGGGGGTCCACACAGGGCCCGTCCCTCGACGAGGGCATCCGTGGGGCCGACGTCGTCATCACGACCTATTCTGTCGCCCGTCTCGACGAGGTCGAGTACGCGGGCATCGACTGGGCGGGTCTGATCCTCGACGAAGCACAGTTCGTGAAGAACCCGGAGACCAAGCTGCACCGGGCCGTCGCCTCCTTCCGAGCGGATGTGACGTTCGCCGTCACCGGAACACCGATGGAGAACAGCCTCAGCGAGCTCTGGGCTCTGCTGAAGCTCACCGCTCCCGGACTCTTCGCCTCTGCACGGAAGTTCCGCGAGCAGTACATCCAGCCGATCGAGCAGGGCAAGGTGCCGGAGAACGAGGAGGGCGGAGCCTATCGCCAGCGTCGTCTCGAGCAGCTGCGTCGGCGCATCCGACCACTCCTGCTCCGGCGTACGAAGGAGATCGTGGCGCCGGACCTGCCGGCGAAGCAGGAGCAGATCCTCGAGGTCGAACTCAGTGCCTCCCACCGCGCCCTCTACGACGTGGTCCTGCAGCGCGAACGCCAGAAGGTCCTCGGGCTGCTGGAAGACCTCGATCGCAACCGATTCATCGTGTTCCGCTCGCTCACCCTGATGCGCATGCTCAGCCTCGCACCGGCGCTGATCGATCCCGAAGACGCGAAGATCGGCTCCCGCAAGCTCGACGTGCTGATCGAGCGGGTGATCGAGCTGCAGGCGGAAGGCCACCGTGCGCTCGTGTTCAGCCAGTTCACGTCGTTCCTCGACCTGGCCGCGGCCCGCCTCGACGCCGCAGGCATCCCGTACGCGCACCTGGACGGTTCGACGCGGCATCGCCAGCAGGTGGTCGACGGGTTCACGTCCGGCGAGCAGCCCGTGTTCCTGATCAGCCTGAAGGCCGGAGGATTCGGTCTCACCCTGACCGAGGCCGACTACGTGTTCCTGCTCGACCCGTGGTGGAATCCGGCCGCCGAAGCGCAGGCGGTCGACCGCACGCACCGCATCGGCCAGGACAGCCAGGTGTTCGTCTATCGGATGATCGCCACCGGCACGATCGAGGAGAAGGTGCTCGACCTGCAGCGCCGCAAGGCACGGCTGTTCACCGCGGTACTGGACGACGAGGCGCTGTTCGCGCAGTCGCTCTCCGCCGACGATATCCGCGGGCTGTTCGACGGCTGACCGGAATACTCACGGCGGTGCCGACCGGTCGCACAGGGACCCCTCGGTACAATCGAACGGTTCACTTTCGGGAGGAATGCAATGCGGATCACGGGACTCGGCCACGCCGGGATGTTCATCGAGACGGTCGGCGGGAACATCATCTGCGACCCGGTCCTCGGACCGTCGTTCTACGGATCATGGTTCCCGTTCCCCGACAACCGCGGCCTGGACTGGGAGCGCTACGGCCGCGACGCCGACTTCCTCTGGATCTCGCACCGCCACCGCGACCACTTCGACCCGCGCCTCCTCGAGCGGTACATCCGCAAGGACATCGAGGTGCTGCTGCCCGAGTACCCGACGGATGATCTCGAGAAGGACATCCGCGCGCTCGGCTACACGAACATCACCTACGCCCCGGCCGGACAGGTGATCCAGCGGGGCGAGCTGAAGATGATGGTCACGCCGCTCCGAGCACCCAGCGACGGGCCGATCGGCGACTCCTCGCTGAGCGTCGACGACGGCACCGGCTCGATGCTGAACCAGAACGACTCGCACCCGCTCGACCTCGAGAAGCTCCTCGACTTCGGCAAGCCCGACGCATACTTCACCCAGGTGTCCGGCGCGATCTGGTGGCCCATGGTCTACGACCTGCCGCTCGACGCCAAGCAGAACTTCGCCCGACTCAAGCGCGAGGCGCAGAACAAGCGCGCCATGTACTACATCGAGAAGGTCGACGCCCCGCATGTCTTCCCGATGGCAGGGCCGCCCATGTTCCTCCGCGACGACCTGTTCGACTTCAACGGACTCGGAAAGAACGGCGAGTCGATCTTCACGGACCAGAAGCAGTTCCTCGCGCATATGAAGGAGCTCGCTCCGCAGTACGACGGACAGCTCTTCATCCCCGGCACCGTCGTCACGGTCGAGGGTGGAGAGGTGACGAGCGAGCAGACCCTGTACACCGAAGCGGAGATCGCCCACATCTTCGACGAGAAGTGGGAGTATCTCGAAGAGCAGCGCGCATCCCGTCAGCAGGAGATCCGCGACGAGGAGGCCTCCCGCGCCGAGATCATCCCGCCGGCCGAGATGCTGGCTGCGATCAAGGAGTGGTGGGAGCCGCTGCTGAAGAAGTCCCGCACGATCCGACTCGGCGTCGGCGGATGCGTCCGCTTCCGCATCGGCGAGCTGGACATGGTGGTCGACTTCCCCCGCGCCAAGGTCCGCGAGTACGCGGGCGAGGAGTGCATCTACTGGTACACGATCCCCGCCGATCTGGTCTCGACGAACATCGTCGACCACGAGATCGACTGGTCGAACTCGATCTTCCTCTCGATGCAGTTCTCGGTGGGCCGCAGCGGCAAGTTCAACGAGTTCCTCACCACGTTCCTCAAGTGCCTCTCGGTCGACCGGATCGAGTACGTCGAGAACTGGTACCAGGAGCAGACCGACCAGACGGAGGACGCCGAGATCGGCGACTGGGTCGTGCAGCGCCGCTGCCCCCATCTGCGCGCCGACCTCACCAAGACCGGCAAGGTCGATGAGGACGGCATCCTCACGTGCAGCATGCACGACTGGAAGTGGGACCTGAAGACGGGACGCTGCCTGTCCACGGCCGGGCACCCGATCCGTTCCTCGAAGATCGACGAAGTCACCGATCCCGTGCTGCAGGAGGCGAGCTGATCAGCGGAGGCCTGAGCGCTCCGATAGACTGACATCACAAGCAACCTTTAACACCGTCCTGTGAGGCGGAGAAGGGAGCGGCCGATGAGCATGCGCACTGTGCTGCACGAAGCCGACATCTCACGAGCGCTGACCCGGATCGCGCACGAGATCCTCGAATCCAATCGAGGCGCCGAGAACCTCGTCCTGCTGGGGATACCGACCCGCGGCGTCACTCTCGCCCATCGCCTCGGCCTGCTGATCAGCGAGATCGCGCAGCAGTCCGTCCCGGTCGGCTCCCTCGATGTGACGCTGTTCCGCGACGACCTCGCGAAGCACCCGACCCGCTCGCCGCAGCCGACGGAGATCCCCGTCGGGGGTATCGACGGCAAGACCGTGGTGCTCGTGGACGACGTGCTGTTCTCGGGCCGCAGCATCCGCGCGGCGCTGGACGCGATCCAGTCGATCGGACGTCCCTCCGTCGTGCGCCTGGCGATCCTCGTCGACCGCGGGCACCGGGAGCTCCCGATCCGCCCCGACTTCGTCGGCAAGAACATCCCCTCGGCCCGCACGGAGCGGGTCAACGTGCGCCTCTTCGAGAACGACGGGGCGGAGGAGGTGACGATCGGCGAATGAGACACCTCCTCGACACCCGCACCCTCGACAGGACCACCGCGCTTCGCATCCTCGACGTCGCCGAGGACATGTCCGACACGCAGTCGCGCGAGGTCAAGAAACTCCCGACGCTACGGGGCAAGACCGTGGTGAACCTCTTCTTCGAGGACTCCACCCGTACGCGCATCTCGTTCGAGGCCGCTGCCAAGCGCCTTTCCGCCGACGTGATCAACTTCGCCGCCAAGGGATCCAGCGTCTCCAAGGGCGAGAGCCTCAAGGACACCGCCCAGACGCTCGAGGCCATCGGCGCCGATGCGGTCGTGGTCCGGCACCCGGGTTCCGGCGCCCCGCAGACCCTCGCCACCAGCGGCTGGATATCGGCCGGTGTGGTGAACGCCGGAGACGGCACCCACGAGCACCCCACGCAGGCGCTGCTCGACGCCTTCACGATCCGCAAGCGCCGTTTCGGTGCCGAAAGCCGCGGACGGGATCTCAGCGGACTGCGTGTGGTGATCGTCGGCGATGTGCTGCACTCGCGGGTCGCACGGTCCAACGTCTGGCTGCTCACCACGCTCGGCGCGGACGTCACCCTGGTCGCGCCGCCGACGCTGGTTCCGCAGAACGTGTCGCTCTGGCCGGTCCGGGTCGTCTACGACCTCGACGAGGCGCTGGCGGACGAGCCGGATGCCGTCATGATGCTCCGCATTCAGCTGGAACGCATGAATGCCGCGTATTTCCCGACTGAGCGGGAGTATTCCCGCCGCTGGGGTCTTGACGCACGGCGTGTGGCCGCGCTTCCGGGCGGTAGCATTGTGATGCACCCCGGACCCATGAACCGGGGACTGGAGATCTCCTCCGAAGCTGCTGATTCCGCCCGTTCGACGGTGCTGGAACAGGTCACCAACGGAGTATCCGTCCGCATGGCGGTGCTGTACCTGCTGCTCGCAGGAGAACGAGACGACGAACGAGGGGGAGACCTGTGAACGAGACCCTCGTCATCACCGGTGCGCAGCTGCTCGGTGCCGAGAGCGCCGACATCATCATCGAGGACGGGCGGATCGCCGAGATCGGGACGGGTCTCACCCGCACCGGTGCGCGCGTGATCGACGCTGCGGGCCTGGTCGCGCTGCCGGGGCTCGTCGACCTGCACACCCACCTGCGCGAACCCGGCTACGAGGCGTCGGAGACGATCCTCACCGGTACCAGGGCAGCCGCCGCCGGCGGGTTCACCGCCGTGTTCGCGATGCCGAACACCTCGCCCGTGGCCGACACGGCGGGGGTGGTCGAGCAGGAACTCGCCCTCGGCGAGGCGGCCGGCTACGCGACGGTGCAGCCCATCGGGGCCGTCACCGTGGGGCAGAAGGGCGAGCGTCTCGCCGAGCTCGGCGCCATGGCCACCTCGCGCGCCCAGGTGCGCGTCTTCAGCGACGACGGCTTCTGCGTCTTCGACCCGCTCATCATGCGTCGGGCTCTGGAGTATGTGAAGTCCTTCGACGGCGTCATCGCGCAGCACGCCCAGGATCCCCGCCTCACTGAGGGGGCGCAGATGAACGAGGGAACGGTGTCCGCCGAGCTGGGCCTCGCCGGCTGGCCCGCGGTCGCGGAGGAGTCGATCATCGCGCGCGACGTGCTGCTGGCAGAGCACGTCGGCTCGCGGCTGCACGTCTGCCACCTGTCGACGGCGGGCTCCGTCGACATCATCCGGTGGGCCAAGAAGCGCGGCATCAGCGTCACCGCTGAGGTGACGCCGCATCACCTGCTGCTGACGGACGAGCTCGTGCGGGGATACGACGCGCGCTACAAGGTCAACCCGCCCCTGCGCCGGGAAGAGGATGTCCTCGCCGTGCGCGAGGGCCTCGCCGACGGTACGATCGACATCGTCGCGACCGACCACGCGCCGCACCCCAGCGAGCACAAGGCGTGCGAGTGGCAGGCTGCGGCGAACGGAATGGTGGGTCTCGAGAGCGCGCTGCGCGTCGTGCACCAGTCGATGGTGCACACCGGGCTGCTCGAGTGGGCGGACATCGCGCGCGTGATGAGTGCGGCACCGGCGCGGATCGGACGCCTCTCCGGCCACGGCACACCGCTCGAGGTCGGGCAGCCGGCGCAGCTCACGCTCTACGACGCGTCGGTGGACGGCGTCTTCACCGAGGCAGACCTGCACGGTCGCAGCGTGAACTCGCCCTATCTCGGCCGTGCTCTTCCCGGGCGGGTGGAGTACACGGTGCACGGCGGCGTCCTCACGGTCGACGGGGGCAGCGTCGTCGAGGAGCTCGGCGCATGAGCGCTCGGGATCTCGCCGTCGCGATCACCATCGCGGTCGCCCTCCTGGTGCTGCTGGTGATGCTGCGCGCCTGGCGACGACGAATCCGCCGCGATTCCGTGTTCTCGGCCCCGCTGGGTGTGCCCGAGCATGCGGAGGTCGCCCGCCGCGACGAGGTGCTGTACGTGTCGACGACACGGCACGGACAGCCGCTCGAGCGTCTCGCGGTGTCGCCTCTCGCATACCGGGCCCGCGGTGAGGTAGCCGTCACGGATCGCGGCATCGCCCTCTGCCTCGACGGCACGCCGACGGTCTTCCTGGCGAAAGACCGTCTCGTCGCCGTCGACCGCGCCACGGTCACGATCGACCGTGTCGTCGAGCCGGGTGGTCTCGTGCGCATCGCATGGAACATCGACGACGACACTGTGGTCGACAGCTACCTGCGCGTCGCCACCGGCGAACCTCAGAACCTCATCTCCGACCTGCAGCGGCTCGTCCCCGCCGCCCCCGACACAGGAGCAACGTCATGACACTCTCCACCACCCCCGAGCAGGCCTCAGCGGCCCGGCTCCCCGACCCTGCCGTCCTCGTCCTGGAAGACGGCACCCGCCACATCGGCCGCGCCTACGGCGCCCGTGGGCGCACTCTGGGCGAGGTGGTCTTCTCGACCGGCATGTCCGGCTACCAGGAGACGATCACCGACCCGTCCTACGCGGGGCAGATCGTGCTGCAGACGGCACCGCACATCGGCAACACCGGCATGAACGACGAAGACGCGGAATCGCGTCGCATCTGGGTCGCCGGCTACATCGTCCGCGACCCCTCGAGGGTGGTGTCGAACTGGCGTGCGAACGCCTCGCTCGATGACGTCCTCGTGGAGGACGGCATCGTGGGCATCAGCGGTATCGACACCCGATCGGTCACCCGACACATCCGCTCGGCGGGTTCAATGCGCGGTGGCATCTTCTCCGGTCCGGATGCCGCGCTCGACCCGGAGGAGCAGGTGCGCATCGTCCGCGAGGCCCCCGAGATGGCCGGCCGCAACCTGTCGGCGGAGGTCTCGGTCGACGTCGCCACCGTGACCACGGCACTGGGGGAGCGGATCGGCAACCTCGCCGTGCTCGACCTCGGCGTCAAGCAGGCGACGATCGACAACCTGGCCGCTCGCGGGTTCGAGGTGCACGTGCTTCCGCAGAACGTGACGATCGACGAGATCCGCGCCGTCGATCCCGTCGCCGTCTTCTACTCGAACGGGCCCGGCGACCCCGCGGCATCGGGTGACCACGTCGAGCTGCTGCGCTCGGTGCTCGACGAAGGACTCCCGTTCTTCGGCATCTGCTTCGGCAACCAGCTGCTCGGTCGGGCTCTCGGCCTCGGCACCTACAAGCTGCCGTTCGGACACCGTGGCATCAACCAGCCGGTGCTCGACAAGCAGACGGGCAAGGTCGAGATCACCGCCCACAACCACGGCTTCGCCGTCGAGGCGCCGATCGAGGGCACGTTCGACAGCCCCCACGGCTACGGCAAGGTGGAAGTCAGCCATGTCGGCCTCAACGACAACGTCGTGGAGGGACTCCGCGCCCTCGACATCCCGGCCTTCTCGGTGCAGTACCACCCCGAGGCGGCTGCGGGCCCCCACGATGCCAACTACCTCTTCGACAGGTTCCGCGACCTGGTCATCGCCAGCCAGAAGGACTCCAAGTAATGCCCAAGCGCGACGACATCAACTCCGTCCTCGTCATCGGCTCCGGCCCGATCGTCATCGGTCAGGCCTGCGAGTTCGACTACTCCGGCACCCAGGCGTGCCGCGTGCTGCGCGAGGAGGGCGTCAGGGTCATCCTGGTCAACTCCAACCCGGCCACCATCATGACCGATCCCGACTTCGCCGATGCGACGTACATCGAACCGATCACCCCTGAGGTCATCGAGACGATCATCGCCAAGGAGAAGCCGGATGCCATCCTCCCGACACTCGGTGGGCAGACCGCTCTGAACGCGGCCATGGCGCTCGATGAGCGCGGCATCCTCGCGAAGTACGGCGTCGAGCTCATCGGCGCCAAGGTCGATGCGATCAAGAAGGGCGAGGACCGCCAGGTCTTCAAGGAGCTCGTGCTCGAAGCGGGCGCCGACGTCGCGAAGAGCGTCATCGCCCACACCATGGATGACCTCCTCGCCGGTGCCGAGAAGCTCGGCTACCCGCTCGTGGTGCGCCCGTCGTTCACGATGGGCGGCCTCGGTTCCGGCTTCGCCTACGACGAGGAGGACCTGCGTCGTATCGGAGGCGCCGGTCTGCGTGACTCCCCGACGACCGAGGTGCTCCTGGAGGAGTCGATCCTCGGCTGGAAGGAGTACGAGCTCGAGCTCATGCGCGACACGGCCGACAACACGGTCGTCGTCTGCTCGATCGAGAACGTCGACCCGGTCGGCGTGCACACGGGTGACTCGATCACGGTGGCCCCGGCGCTGACCCTCACCGACCGCGAGTACCAGAAGATGCGCGACATCGGCATCGACATCATCCGCGCCGTCGGCGTCGACACCGGCGGTTGCAACATTCAGTTCGCGGTCGACCCGGCGAACGGGCGCATCATCGTGATCGAGATGAACCCGCGCGTCTCGCGCTCGAGCGCCCTCGCCTCGAAGGCCACCGGCTTCCCGATCGCGAAGCTCGCCGCGAAGCTCGCCCTCGGCTACCGCCTCGACGAGATCCCGAACGACATCACCGGGGTCACGCCGGCGAGCTTCGAGCCGACGCTCGACTACGTCGTCGTCAAGGTGCCTCGCTTCGCGTTCGAGAAGTTCCCTGCGGCGGACGCCACGCTCACCACGACCATGAAGTCGGTCGGCGAGGCCATGGCCATCGGCCGCAACTACGCCACCGCGCTGCAGAAGGCGCTGCGCTCGCTCGAGAAGCGCGGCTCCAGCTTCCACTGGGGCGAGGAGACCCGTTCGGTGGAAGAGCTCCTGGAGGTCGCCAAGACGCCGACCGACGGCCGGATCGTCACGCTGCAGCAGGCGCTGCGCAAGGGCGCGACGGTCGAGCAGGCCTTCGAGTCGACGGCAATGGATCCGTGGTTCCTCGACCAGATCGTGCTGATCAACGAGGTCGCGGAGATCGTGCGGACGGCTCCCGAGCTGGACGCCGCGACTCTCCGTTACGCCAAGGAGCACGGTTTCTCCGACGCGCAGCTCGCTGAGCTCCGCGGCACGTCCGAGACCGAGGTCCGCGGCGTCCGCCATGGCCTCGGCATCCGTCCGGTGTACAAGACCGTCGACACGTGCGCCGGCGAGTTCCCCGCTCTCACGCCCTACCACTACTCGAGCTACGACTTCGAGACCGAGGTCGCTCCGTCCGAGCGCACCAAGGTGGTCATCATCGGCTCTGGGCCGAACCGCATCGGTCAGGGCGTCGAGTTCGACTACTCGTGCGTGCACGCGTCGTTCGCGCTCTCCGATGCCGGGTTCGAGACCATCATGGTCAACTGCAACCCGGAGACGGTCTCGACCGACTACGACACCTCCGATCGCCTTTACTTCGAGCCGCTGACGCTCGAGGACGTGCTCGAGGTGCTCGACGCGGAGGCGGCGAGCGGCACCATCCTCGGCGTCGTGTGCCAGCTGGGCGGCCAGACGCCGCTGGGACTCGCGAAGGGCATCGAAGCGGCCGGCTACACGGTCCTCGGCACGAGTCCGGAGGCGATCGACCTCGCCGAGGAGCGCGAGCTGTTCTCCCGTCTGCTCGACGAGGCGGGTCTCGTCGCACCGCGCAACGGCACGGCGATCGACGTCGACGGAGCGGTGAGCATCGCCGAGGAGATCGGTTACCCGGTGCTCGTGCGTCCGAGCTTCGTGCTCGGCGGGCGAGGCATGGAGATCGTCTACGACACGGCGTCGCTGCGCGACTACTTCGTGCGCACCGCAGGCGAGGTCGTCATCGAGGAGGGCAAGCCGCTGCTGGTGGACCGATTCCTCGACGATGCGATCGAGCTGGACGTGGACGCCCTCTACGACGGCACCGAGCTGTACATCGGCGGCGTCATGGAGCACCTGGAGGAGGCCGGTATCCATTCCGGCGACTCCAGCTGCACGTTGCCTCCCGTCTCGCTGGGTCGCACGGACGTCGACCGCGTGCGCGAGGCCACCCTCGCCATCGCGAAGGGCGTGGGCGTGCGCGGACTGCTCAACGTGCAGTTCGCCATCAGCGCCGGCGTGCTCTACGTGATCGAGGCGAACCCGCGCGCCAGCCGCACGGTGCCGTTCGTCTCCAAGGCGCTGGGCATCCCGATGGCGAAGGCCGCGAGCCGCATCATGACCGGTTCCACCGTCGCCGAGCTGCGCGCCGAGGGCATGCTGCCGGAGCAGGACGGCTCGCGTGTCCCGCTGGACGCTCCGGTCTCGGTCAAGGAGGCTGTGCTGCCCTTCAAACGGTTCCGCACCGCCGACGGCAAGACGGTCGATTCCGTGCTCGGACCGGAGATGCGCTCCACCGGCGAGGTCATGGGCATCGACCGTGACTTCCCGACGGCGTTCGCCAAGAGCCAGGCTGCCGCCTACGGGGGCATGCCCACGTCCGGCACCGTGTTCATCTCGGTGGCCGACTCGGACAAGCGTGCGGTCATCCTTCCCGCGCACCGCCTGCAGCAGCTCGGCTTCACGATCGTCGCGACCGAGGGCACCGCGGAGATCCTCTCGCGCAACGGCATCGCCGTGACGGTCGTCGAGAAGTACAGCGAGACGCAGGAGTCGGGCGCCCGGAACATCGTCGACCTCATCAACGACGGGGAGATCGACATCGTCGTGAACACTCCGTCGGGTGGCGCCGCTCGCGCCGACGGCTACGAGATCCGCGCTGCGGCCGTCGCCGCCGACAAGGCGCTGTTCACCACGATCGCCGTGCTCGGCGCAGCGGTGAGCGGAATGGACGCCGCCCATGAGGGCTTCCAGGTGAAGAGCCTCCAGGAGTACGCGCTGGACCGGAAGGCGGCACTGTGAGCCGACGCTTCGGCGAACGCGTACGGGCAGCGCTGCACGCGCACGGCCCTCTCTGCGTCGGAATCGACCCCCACGCGGCCCTGCTCGCCGCGTGGGGGCTCCCCGACGACGCGCGCGGTGTGCGGGACTTCGGTCTGCGCACGGTCGAGGCGGCCGCGGGGCGAGTGGCTCTCGTGAAGCCCCAGGTGTCGTTCTTCGAGCGCTTCGGCTCGCGGGGCGTCGCCGCGATGGAAGACGTGCTCGCGGCCGCACGGGCGGCCGATCTGCTCGTGATCGCCGATGCCAAGCGCGGGGACATCGGATCGACCATGGGCGACTACGCGCGCGCATGGCTCACACCCGGCTCGCCCTTGGAAGCCGACGCGTTCACCGTCAGCCCCTTCCTCGGCGTGGGCGCCCTCGACGGGGCGTTCGCCCTCGCCGAGGAGCACGGCAAGGGAGTCTTCGTCCTCGCCGCGACCAGCAACCCCGAGGCCGAGGGGCTGCAGCGCGCAGTCACCTCGACAGGTGAGACCGTCTCCGGATCGGTGATCGGCGAGGTCTCCGCCCGCAACGCCGCGCTGGCAGACGCGGGGGAGTGGGGCAGCTTCGGCTTCGTGATCGGTGCGACCGTGGATTGGGACCTCGCGGGAATCCACCCGTTCGGACCCGTGGCTCCCATCCTCGCTCCCGGCTTCGGCGCGCAGGGCGCAACGCCTGCCGACCTCCGGGTGCGCTTCGGGCCCATGTCGGATGCGGTGATCGCGAGCGAGAGCCGCAGCATCCTCGGCGCCGGACCCGATCATTTGGTTGCCACGATCACCGCTCGCGCGGCCGAGTACTTGGAGGTGGCGCGTGCCTGACGCGCAGCGTACGGTTCCCGAGGTCGACAGGGCGGCCGCCGCACGCCGTGCCGTGGAGCGTCGACGCGCGAGAGCGTCGGTGAAACGCGACCTCACGATGCGCGTGGTGACGCCGCAGACGGTACTGCACCGCGCGACGGCGGACGCCGACTCGGTTGAGGGATCGATGCGCATCACCGACTTCCTGCTGGCGCTCCCCGCGATCGGTGCGGGCAAGCGCGACCGCGTGCTGGAAGAGCTGCACATCTCGCCGGTCAAGCGTCTCGGAGGGCTCGGCACTCGGCAGCGTCGGGTGCTGGAGGCCTGGCTGGACTCCCGGTTCCCGCCCGCGGCTCCCCGCGGCGCACGCAGTCGGCTCTTGGTTCTCGCGGGTCCCACCGCCGTGGGAAAGGGCACGGTCGCCGCGCACATCCGCGAGCACAACCCGGAGATCCACCTCTCGGTCTCGGCCACGACCCGGCCCCCGCGTCCCGGCGAGATCGACGGGGTGCACTACTACTTCGTGGACGACGACGAGTTCGACCGGTTGATCGCCGACGGGGAGCTGCTCGAGTACGCCGTGGTGCACAACCGCTCGCGGTACGGCACGCCGCGGGCGCCGATCGACGCCGCTCTCGCCGAAGGCAAGACGGTACTGCTCGAGATCGACCTGCAGGGCGCGCGCCAGGTGCGTGCCGCCGAACCGGCTGCGACGCTGATCTTCCTGCTGCCTCCGAGCTGGGACGAACTGGTGCATCGACTGGTCGGCAGGGGCACGGAAGACGCCGAGGAAAGGGCCAGGAGGCTGCGTACCGCGAAGGTCGAACTCGCCGCTCAGAACGAGTTCGATCACCTCATCGTGAACGAGGACGTCGCCACTGCGGCCCGCGAGGTCGTAGAATTGTCTACAAGCTCTGCGCGCTGAGCGTCTTCGCGCGCCTTTCGCACCGTCTTCGCGACGATCCCGTCGCCTGATCAGGAGGTCTCACCATGGCCGGACACAACAACGGCATCATCGATCCCCCCATCGACAACCTGCTCGACCGCGTCGACTCGAAGTACGAGCTCGTCATCTACGCCGCGAAGCGCGCGCGTCAGATCAACGACTACTACTCCGACCTGCACGAGGGAAACCTCTTCGACAACGTCGGCCCGCTCGTGGACTCGTCCGTCGAGGACAAGCCGCTCACGATCGCGCTGCACGAGATCAACGAGGACAAGCTCCGCCTTCGTCACGCAGAGTGATATTCCAGGCCGCGCCTCCGTTCTGTCGGAGGCGCGGTCCAGAATGGGTGCAACACCCTCTCTCTGTCCGTCCCGTTCTGGAGTATCGATGAGCGCCCTGCGTCTGTTCACGTCCGAGTCCGTCACCGAGGGACATCCGGACAAGATCTGCGATCAGATCTCCGACAGCATCCTCGACGGGCTCATCGCGAAGGACAAGGGCTCCCGCGTCGCTGTCGAGACACTCGTCACGACCGGGCTCGTCCACGTGGCCGGCGAGATCCGCACCGAGGCCTACGTCGACATCCCCACGATCGTCCGCCAGGTCGTGAACGGCATCGGCTACACCTCCAGCGACACCGGCTTCGACGGCTCCTCCTGCGGTGTCAGCGTCTCGGTGGGCGAACAGTCGACCGACATCGCCCACGGCGTCGACAGCGCCCAGGAGCACCGCGACGGGTCTTCGATCGATCCGCTGGACGGGCTCGGTGCCGGCGACCAGGGCATCATGTTCGGCTTCGCCACGAACGAGACGCCGCAGCTGATGCCGATGGCCGCCTGGACGGCACACCGCCTCGCCGAGCGGCTCACCGAGGTGCGTCGCAACGGCCAGCTGCCGTTCCTGCGCCCCGACGGCAAGACACAGGTCACGCTCGGCTACGACGGCTTCACGCCGAAGACCGTCGATGCGGTCGTCGTCTCGACCCAGCACCACCCCGACATCTCGCAGGATGACGTCAAGGCCCAGGTCCGGGAACACGTGATCGATCCCGTGCTCGCGACCACAGGCCTCGACCTCGACGACGTCACCCTGTACATCAACCCCGCCGGGCCCTTCGTCACGGGCGGCCCCAAGGGGGACGCGGGTCTGACCGGTCGCAAGATCATCATCGACACCTACGGCGGAGCCTCGCGTCACGGGGGAGGTGCCTTCAGCGGCAAGGACCCGTCGAAGGTCGACCGGTCCGGCGCGTACGCAACGCGGTGGGTCGCCAAGAACGCCGTCGCCGCGGGGCTGGCCGACCGTCTCGAGGTGCAGGTGGCCTACGCCATCGGCGTCGCACGCCCGGTCGGTCTGTACGTGGAATCGTTCGGCACGGGCAAGGTGTCGGACGAGATCATCACCCGCGCGATCAACGAGGTGTTCGATCTCCGCCCGCAGGCGATCATCGAGCAGCTCGAACTGCTGCGCCCGATCTACGCGCAGACCGCGGCCTACGGGCACTTCGGCCGTGAGCTCCCGGACTTCACCTGGGAGCGCACCGACCGCGTCGAAGAGCTGCGCCGCGCCGCCGGTCTCTGATGGGACCGCGGTCCTGATGCCTGCGGAGAGCCGGCGCATCGCGCGCGTGCTCCTCGATTCCCCTCTTCCGCAACTCGATCGGCTCTTCGACTACGCCCTTCCCCCTGAGCTGGGGGATGTGCCCCTGGGAGTTCGCGTTCGCGTGCCCCTGCGCACCGCCGGACGCGTGATCGACGGCTACGTCGTCGACATCGACGCGGAGGACGATGCCGACCGGGCGCTCTCGGAGGTCGAGAGCGTCGTGTCTCCGGTGCCCGTGCTTCCCACGCGTCTGCACGCTCTCGCTCGTCGCGTCGCCGACCGGGCAGCGGGCTCGGCCTCCGACGTGTTGCGCCTGGTGATCCCCAAACGTCAGGTACGCGTCGAGAAGGCGTGGACGGCCGATACGCCCGCCGAGGTCCCCGACGCCGATGCTCTGGCCGTGGCGGAGAGCACGGTCGATCTGTACGAGGGGCTCGGCGCCGTTCTCGACTCCGGTGGTCGCGCCGCGGTCGAGGCGATTCCCCAGCTCGTCGACGGCGTGCAGGGCTGGGCCCGTCTGCTTGCGGCATCGGCAGCGCGGATGCTCGCCGCGGGGCGATCATCGATCATCGTCGTCCCGGACAGTCGCGATCTCGATCGACTCCTCGCGGCTCTGGAGGCGCTCGTCCCCGCCGCCGCAGTGGTCCGTCACGACTCCCGGCAGACGAACCCCGACCGTTATCGTGGCTTCCTCCGCACGCTCGAAGACGCCCCGTGCATCGTGGTGGGCAACCGCTCGGCCGTGTACTCACCCGTCGTCGCGGGCCTGGTCGCGATCTGGGACGACGGCGACCCGCTTCTCGGGGAACCGCTGGCCCCGTATGTGAATGCACGGGACGCGGCACTGCTGCGTCAAGAGCTGGAGGGGTCGGCGCTGCTCTTCGCCGGCCACACGCGCACGACGGATGTCGAACGGCTGGTCGTCCTCGGCTGGCTGCAGGACGTCAGAGCAGCACGTCGAGTGCTGCCGCGAGTCGTCCTCAGCACGCCCCAGGAGATGGAGCAGCCGACGGCTCAGCGGATGCCGTCGTCCGCGTTCCTCGCCGCACGCACCGCGGCGGCGGAGGGCCCGGTGCTCGTGCAGGTCTCGCGCCCCGGATTCTCTCCCTCACTGGTGTGCGCGGACTGTCGAGCGCCCGCCCGGTGCGCCCACTGCGGCGGTCCACTCGGTGCGAAGCATCGCGGTGCCGTGCCGGTGTGCGGATGGTGCGGACGCGGTGCCAGTGCCTGGACGTGTCCTGCCTGCTCGTCGACGAAGCTTCGCCTGGCTTCGTCCGGCAGCGAGCGCACGGCCGACGAGCTGGGGCGCGCGTTCCCCGGTGTGCGGGTGATCGTCGCGGACGGCGCTCATCCGGTGGAGCGGGTTCCGGCGAAGCCCGCACTCGTCGTCGCGACCCGTGGTGCCGAGCCGATCGCCGATGGGGGATACCGTGCCGTCGTGCTGCTCGACGGGCCGAGGATGCTCCAGGCCCCCGACCTGCGGGTCGCCGAGTCCTGTCTGCGGTGGTGGTCGAACGCGGCCGCGCTGGCGGCTCCCGGCGCGCCCGTGCATCTCGTGGGCGTCAACGGGGCGGCCGCGAAGGCGCTGGCCACCTGGAACCAGGCCGGCCATGCCCGATCGGAGCTGGAGAGCAGAGCACCTCTGCACATGCCTCCGACGACGCGCGTGGCGCTCGTGCAGGGATCGGTCCCCGCCGTCGCCGATGCCCTCGCCGCACTCAGCGATCTCGCCCTGCCCTCGGACGCGGTGCTCGGGCCCGTCCCGGTCGAGACCGACGACGTGCCCCCACGGGTGCGTGCGCTCGTGCGCTTCGACTACGGTGCCGGAGCGCGGGTGGCGACGGCCCTGCGCGCGGCGGTCGTCGCCGAAGCCGTGAGCGGTCGTCGCCGAAAGGGGCGCGCCACCAAGAGCACCCTCTCCGTCCGCCTCGATATCCTCGAACCAGAGCTCTGACCCTTCCGGAGAACATTCATGCGCCTCGTCTTCGCCGGCACACCGGCCGCCGCCGTCCCCAGCCTCCAGCGACTCGCGGAGTCCCACGACATCGCTGCGGTCATCACACGTCCCGACGCCCCTCTGGGGCGTCGTCGCACCCTGACCCCGTCTCCGGTGGCGCAATCGGCGGTCGGACTGGGTCTTCCCGTGATCAAGACGGCGCGCCTGGACGACGCGGCGACATCGGAGATCTCCGCGATCGAGGCGGACCTCGGGGTGATCGTGGCGTACGGCGGGCTCGTGCGCGAGCCTCTGCTGTCCGCGCCCCGCGCGGGGTGGATCAATCTGCACTTCTCGCTGCTGCCGGCCTGGCGCGGAGCCGCTCCTGTCCAGCGCGCGCTGATCGCCGGGGATCAGGTGCTCGGCGCGAGCGTCTTCCAGCTGGTCGCGGAACTCGATGCCGGCGATGTCTTCGCCATGCGTGAGGTCGATATTCCCCCTACGACCACCGCAGGGGAGGCACTCGAGCTCCTCGCCGCCGACGGCGCGCAGCTCCTCGCCGAGGTGGTCTCCGCGATCGCCGAGGGTACGGCGTCGTCGATACCGCAGCAGGGAGAGCCCACCTTCGCGGCCAAGCTCACGCTCGCGGACGGATTGCTCGATTGGAGTCGGCCGCTCGACACCGTGTTCGCTCATTTCCGCGGTGTGACCCCGGAACCGGGTGCGCACACCACGGTCGCAGGTCAACCCCTCAAGGTGCTCGAAGCCACGCCGGCCCCGGATGCCGATCCCCTCGCGCCGGGGCGGCTCCGCGGCACCAAGACGGCTCTCCACATCGGCACCGGTACCGGTGCACTCGCGGTGACCAGGGTCCAGCCGGCAGGCAAGGGCGCGATGAACGCTGTCGACTGGTGGCGCGGTCTGCGTGGAGGCGACGAACTGGTGGCCGGTTCATGAGCGAAGAACGACGGAACCGTAGGACGGAACCGAAGAACGCCGGTCCGCGTGGCGCGCAGCGATCGGGAGACGCGCATCGCGGGGGGCAGCGCGGTCCCGCCCGCACCGTGCAGCCCGCGAGACGAGTCGCGTACGGCGTGCTGCGTGCGGTCTCCGAGACCGATGCCTATGCGAACCTCGTGCTGCCCTCCGCGATCGCCGAAGCGCAACTCAGCCCCCAGGACGCTGCTCTCGCGACCGAGCTGACGTACGGCACGCTGCGCCGGCTCGGCACCTACGACGCGATCATCGCCGCGGCGGCGGATCGTTCTCCCGACAGCATCGATCCCGCCGTCCTCGACGCTCTGCGCCTCGCCGTGCATCAGCTGCTGGCGACGCGGGTGGCTTCGCACGCCGCGGTGAACGAGTCGGTGAACCTGGTCGCGACGGAGTCAGGGCGTGGAGCATCGAGCTTCGCGAACGCCGTGCTCCGTCGCATCGCCCGGGAATCAGGCGACGAGTGGCAGGAACGCATCGAGAGCAGCGCACGCTCCGACGACGAACGACTCGCCCTGCGTTCCGCGCACCCGGTGTGGGTGATCCGCGCTCTGCGTCGTGCTCTGATCGCCGAGGGGCGTGGCGAGGAGCTGGAGGCGCTTCTCGAGGCCGACAACGCCTCACCCGATGTCACGCTCGTCGCGCTCCCCGGGCTCGCCGAGCCGGGGGAGCCTCGTCTGCCGTACGCGCCCACGGCCTTCGCCTCGGCCGGCGGCGACCCCCGGCATGCCGTCGAGGCGTCCAGTGGGACCGTGCGCGTGCAGGACGAGGGATCCCAGCTCGTGGCACTGGCCTTGGCCGGCGCCGCGCCCATCACCGCCGGTGAGCGCTGGCTCGACCTGTGCGCGGGGCCAGGTGGCAAGACGGCGCTCCTCGCTGCTGTCGCCCGTGAGCATGACGTCACTCTGGAGGCGAACGAGGTCGTCCCGGTGAGGGCCCGATTGGTGCGCAAGGCATTGCGGGCCGTCCCCGGTGAGATCGAGGTGCACGAGCAGGACGGGCGGACTCTGGGCGCATCCCGGCCGGGGGAGTTCGACCGCATCCTCGTCGATGCCCCCTGCACGGGTCTGGGGGCGCTGCGGCGGCGCCCTGAAGCGAGGTGGCGGAAGTCCCCGGCCGACGTCGCCGAGCTCGTGCCGCTCCAGGTCGAGCTGCTCTCTGCCGCGCTCGATGCCCTCGCCCCTGGCGGGATCGTCGCGTATGTCACGTGCTCTCCTCATCTCGCGGAGACCACGGGCGTGGTGAAGGAGGTGCTCCGCGACCGTGCAGATGTGCGCGAGCTCGATGCGCGGGCCGTCATCGCGGATGTCGCCATGGCCCCGATCGATCTCGCGGACGACGGCAGGGTCGGTTCCGGCAGCGCACAGCTCTGGCCGCATCGTCACGGGACGGATGCGATGTTCCTCGCGCTCCTGCAGCGCTCATCGATCGACGACACCTCATCCGGGAAGGAAGACTAGGACTGTGGAACTCCCTCGCGCCCCGCGCATCAACCCGAGTATCCTCGCCGCCGACTTCGTGAACATGCAGGCGGATCTCGCCAAGATCGCGACCGCCGACTTCGCGCACGTCGACGTGATGGACAACCACTTCGTGCCCAACCTGACGTTCGGGCCGCAGATGGTGGAGCGCATCCAGGCCACCAGCCCGATCCCGCTCGACGTGCACCTGATGATCACGGACCCCGAGCGGTGGGCGCCCGAGTATGCCGAGATCGGCGCCGCGAGCGTGACTTTCCACCTCGAGGCCGCCGATGAGCCCGTCGCCCTCGCCCGTCGTCTTCGTGATATCGGTTCTCGAGCCGGGGTCGCGGTGAAGCCGGCGACACCTGTCGAATCGCTCTTCGAGGTCCTCGACGAGTTCGACCAGATCCTCGTGATGACCGTGGAGCCCGGCTTCGGCGGGCAGAGCTTCATGCCGGAGACGATGCCGAAGCTGCGCGCTCTCGCGGAAGAAGCCCGTCGGCGCGGCTCCCGTGTCTGGCTCCAGGTCGACGGCGGCATCTCGGACCGCACGATCGAGATCGCCTCCTCCGCGGGCGCCGATACATTCGTCGCGGGCTCGGCCGTCTACGGGGCTGACGACATCGAGGCGGCCGTCACCCGGCTGAGAGACCTCGCCCGAGCCGCTAGCCTGGAAGCGTGAAGACTTTCGACGAGCTGTTCGCCGAGCTCAGCGTCAAGGCCGAGACCCGCCCTGCCGGATCGGGCACCGTCGCCGAGCTCGACGGCGGCGTGCACACGATCGGCAAGAAGATCGTGGAAGAGGCCGCCGAGGTGTGGATGGCGTCGGAGTACGAGTCCGACGAGGCCGCCGCCGAGGAGATCTCCCAGCTGCTGTACCACGTCCAGGTGATGATGCTCGCGAAGGGGCTCAGCCTGCAGGACGTCTATCGACATCTGTGATGCGCTCCGTTCCGATCCCCTCGAACTGAAAGCCATCCATGCTGCGCATCGCCGTTCCCAACAAGGGCTCGCTCTCCGAGACCGCCGCCGACATGCTCGCCGAGGCGGGCTACGCCGGCCGACGAGACCCCAAGACCCTGCACGTCATCGACGCCGACAACGACGTCGAGTTCTTCTTCCTCCGTCCCAAGGACATCGCCACCTATGTCGGCTCCGGCGCGATCGACGTCGGCATCACCGGTCGTGACCTGCTGCTCGATGCACGCATGCCCGGTGCGCGCGAGATCGAAGCTCTCGGCTTCGCCGGCTCGACGTTCCGCTTCGCCGCGCCGACCGGACGCTACACCGATGTGAGCGAGCTCGACGGGCTCCGCATCGCGACGTCGTACCCCGGCCTCGTCGACGCGTTCCTCGACGAGCGTGACATCGCCGTCGACCTGGTGCCCCTCGACGGCGCCGTGGAGTCCGCGGTCCGCCTCGGTGTCGCCGACGCCGTCGCCGATGTCGTCGAGACCGGTACGACGCTGCGTCAGGCCGGGCTCGAGGTGTTCGGCCCCGTGATCCTGGAGTCGGAGGCGGTGCTCATCGCCGGACCCGTCGACGCCGAGGGCGCGGACACGCTGCTTCGCCGCCTGCGCGGTGTGATGGTCGCTCGACGCTTCGTCATGATCGATTACGACCTTCCGGTCGCCCTCCTCGATGACGCCGTGAAGATCGCCGGGGGCGTGGAGTCGCCGACGGTCTCGCCGCTGCGTGACCCCGAGTGGGTGGCCGTGCGCGTCATGGTGGCTCGTTCCCGGGTCAACCCCGTCATGGACGCTCTCTACGCGCTGGGTGCACGGGCCATCCTCGTCACCGCGATCCACAACGCGAGGCTCTGATGACGCTCGCGAGCCGTGTCATCCCGTGTCTCGACGTCGCCGATGGGCGCGTCGTCAAGGGCGTGAACTTCGAGAACCTGCGCGACATGGGCGACCCCGTCGAGCTCGCCAGGCACTACGCGGCGCAAGGTGCGGACGAGATCACCTTCCTCGATGTCACCGCGACCGTCGACGCCCGCGCCACGACGTATGACGTCGTGCAGCGGACGGCGGAGCAGGTGTTCGTGCCGCTCACCGTCGGCGGGGGAGTGCGCAGCGTCGACGACGTGGCGCGCCTGCTGTCGGTCGGCGCGGACAAGGTCGGCGTGAACTCGGCGGCCATCGCGCGCCCGGAGCTCATCGGCGAGATCGCCGACCGCTTCGGTGCGCAGGTGCTCGTGCTCTCGCTCGACGTGAAGCGCGCACCCACGACTCACTCGGGCTTCGTCGTCACCACGCACGGCGGCCGCACGCAGACCACTCTCGACGCCCTCGACTGGGCTCGGGAGGCGGCGGAGCGCGGAGCGGGCGAGCTTCTCGTCAACTCGATCGATGCGGACGGCACCAGAGACGGCTTCGACCTGGAGCTCGTGCGCCTGATGCGGGAGGCGGCGTCCGTGCCCGTCATCGCGTCGGGCGGTGCCGGACAGGCATCGGACTTCGCGCCCGCCATCAAAGCCGGTGCCGACGCCGTGCTCGCGGCCAGCGTGTTCCACACCGGCGCGCTCACGGTCGGCGACGTCAAGGACGCGCTTCGCGCGGAGGGGGTTCTCGTCCGATGAGCGACGCGGAAGCACAGACGACATCCGTCGACGAGCGCATCGCGCAGGTCGCCTTCAACGCCGACGGGCTCGCGCCGGTCATCGTGCAGCAGTGGGACACGCGCGAGGTGCTGATGCTCGCCTGGGTCGACGCCGAGGCGCTGCGACGCACCCTGACCTCCGGACGGGCGACCTACTGGTCCCGGTCCCGCCGGGAGTACTGGCGCAAGGGCGACACGTCCGGACACATCCAGGTCGTGCACGAGGCGCGTCTGGACTGCGACGGCGATGCGATCCTGCTCCTCGTGGCCCAGACCGGCCCCGCCTGCCACACCGGCACGCGCACCTGCTTCGACACGAACGACCTCGAGGCCGTCACCGGAACGGATCGGTCATGAGCCTCGCGAAACGCGGTCGCGCGCTGTCCGTCTCCGGCTTCCTTCTCGCCGGGGCGATCGGCATCATCTCGTCGACTCAGACCTGGCTGACCGTGGAGCGCGCCGACGCGGGCGAGGCGATCCTGGTCCCCGGGGCGTCCGCCCTGGTGCTTCTCGCCCCGCTCAGCCTGGCTGTGCTCGCTCTCGGCGCCGCGCTGTCGATCGCGGGCACGCCGGTGCGCCTCGTGTTCGGCGTGCTCGCGGCGGCGACAGCCGTGTTCCTCGGTTGGTCGACTCTCCAGCTGCTGCTCTCCGAACCCTTCGACGCCGTCGGGGCCACCGTGACCGAGGTGACCGGATTGGCGGGAGGTATGGCGGTCCATGAGGTGGTCGCGAGCATCGTGCCTTCGGCCTGGCCGTACATCGCGCTCGTGGGCTGGGCGATCCTGCTGGCGGCCTCGGTCGTGGTCCTCACGACGTGGCGCGGGTGGAAGGCCGGTGGACGCCGATACCGCACCGACCGCGTCGATGTCCCGCACGACGGGCCCGTCGATGCCGTCGATTCCTGGGACGAGCTGTCCCGGGGAACCGATCCGACACGCTGACCCCGATAGACTGAATCCGAACCGCACGTCGTCCCCCGGAGGAGAACATGACCAACCCGATCGCCGATCCCGGCCACGGACACTCGCCTGCCGCTTGGACCGCTGTGGTCATCATGCTGGTCGGCTTCGCCGCCGCCACGGTCGCGTTCTGCTTCGAGCAGCCCGTCCTCGTCATCGCCTCGGTGGCCCTCGTCCCGATCGGCGCGATCGTCGGCTGGGCGCTGGCAAAGGCCGGTTACGGCGTGAAGGGTCCGAAGTACGCTCCGAAGGCGCACTAATGGTGCTCGCCGACCTGACGGCCGGCGCTGTCGCAGACGCCGAGCGTCGCGCCCTGTCGCGACCGCTGGCCGCCCTCGAGCGAGACGCTCTCGCCCGTCCCGCAGCGAAGGACGCACTCTCGTTCCTCGCCCCTGCGGATCGCGTGAAGATCATCGCCGAGGTCAAGCGTGCGAGTCCCTCGAGAGGCGCACTCGCCGACATCCCCGACCCGGCTCTTCAGGCATCGCTGTATGAGACGGGCGGTGCGTCCGCGATCAGCGTGCTCACGGAGGAGCGTCGTTTCGGTGGCAGCCTCGCCGACCTCGAGGCGGTCACGGCGCGGGTCTCGCTCCCCGTGCTGCGCAAGGACTTCATCGCGTCCCGCTACCAGGTGCTCGAGGCACGTGCAGCCGGCGCCGATCTCGTCCTGCTCATCGTCGCCGGCCTCGAGCCCGACGTGCTGCGCGATCTCTTCGGCTTCATCGGCGAGCTGGGCATGACGCCGCTCGTCGAGACGCATTCCGCTGACGAGCTCGAAGCCGCGGTCGACCTCGGCGCCCCCCTGATCGGCGTCAACGCGCGGGACCTGAAGACCCTCGAACTCGATCGTGACCTGTTCGGGCGCCTGGTCGAGCGCATCCCCGACACGGCGGTCAAGATCGCGGAGTCGGCGGTGCTCACTCCCGCTGACGTCGTGCACTACCGTTCCGCGGGCGCCGACGTCGTGCTGATCGGCGAGGCGCTCGTGACCGGCGACCCCGTCGCCACCCTCAAGAGTTTCCTGGAGGCATGATGAGCCTGCGCGACCAGCACGGCCCCTTCTTCGGCGAGTTCGGCGGGCGGTACATGCCCGAGTCGCTCATCGCGGCGATCGATGAGCTCACGGTGGCCTACGAGGCCGCGATCGTCGACCCGTCGTTCCGCGACGAGCTCGCGCATCTGCTCAGCTCCTATGCCGGGCGCCCCTCCGCGATCACCGAGGTCCCGAGATTCGCCGAACATGCCGGCGGTGCGCGCATCTTCCTCAAGCGCGAAGACCTCAACCACACCGGGTCCCACAAGATCAACAACGTGCTCGGCCAGGCTCTGCTCACCAAGCGCCTCGGCAAGACCCGCGTGATCGCGGAGACCGGTGCCGGACAGCACGGCGTGGCGACGGCGACGGCGGCAGCGCTGTTCGGTCTGGACTGCACCATCTACATGGGCGAGGTCGACACCGAACGGCAGGCGCTCAACGTGGCTCGCATGCGCCTCCTCGGCGCCGAGGTGGTCCCGGTGACCTCCGGCTCGCGCACGCTCAAGGACGCGATCAACGACGCCTATCGTGACTGGGTCGCTTCGGTGGAGACCACCAACTACATCTTCGGCACGGCGGCGGGTCCGCACCCGTTCCCGGCGATGGTCCGCGACTTCCAGAAGATCATCGGCGAAGAGGCCCGCGCGCAGCTGCTCGACGAAGTGGGACGGCTTCCCGATGCGGTCATGGCGTGCGTCGGCGGCGGCTCCAACGCGATCGGCATGTTCGACGCGTTCCTCGATGACGAGGGTGTCCGACTCTACGGGGTCGAGGCCGCCGGCGACGGCGTCGACACCGAGAAGCACGCGGCATCGATCGAGCGCGGCCGCCCTGGCGTGCTCCACGGTGCGAAGACCTACGTCCTCCAGGATGCCGACGGCCAGACGATCGAGTCCCACTCCATCTCGGCCGGTCTCGACTACCCCGGTGTCGGCCCCGAGCACTCCTGGCTCGCCGACATCGGTCGCGCCGAGTACATCCCGGCGACCGACGACGAGGCGATGCAGGCGTTGCGTCTGCTCAGCCGGACCGAGGGGATCATCCCCGCCATCGAATCGGCACACGCCCTCGCCGGGGCACTGCGCATCGGTCGCGAGCTCGGTCCCGACGGCTTGATCGCCGTCTGCCTGTCCGGTCGCGGCGACAAGGACATGGACACCGCGGCCCGCTACTTCCAGCTCTACGACGAGGCCGCTCTGGCCCACGACGTCGAGCAGGAGAGCGAAGAGGAAGAACGCATCGCGAAGGGGGAACCGCAGCTGTGAGCCGCGTCGAACAAGCCATCCAGCGTGCGCAGGACGCCGGCCGCAGCGCCTTCGTCGGGTACCTGCCCGTCGGCTTCCCCGATCTCGAGACGAGCATCCAGGCAGCCATCGCCCTGGCCGAGAACGGCGTCGACATCATCGAGCTGGGACCGCCGTACAGCGACCCGGTGATGGACGGCGCGATCATCCAGGAGGCGACCACCAAGGCTCTGGCTGCGGGTTTCCGGATGGCCGACCTCTTCACGGCGATCCGCGCCATCACGGCGGCCACCGATGTCCCCGTGCTCGTGATGACCTACTGGAACCCTGTTCTGCAGTACGGCATCGATCGCTACGCGGATGACCTGCTCGCCGCGGGCGGTGCCGGGCTTATCACGCCGGACATCACGCCGGACGCGGCAGGGGAGTGGATCGCAGCCAGCGAGCGGACCGGCCTCGACCGGGTGTTCCTGGCGGCGCCGACCTCCTCCGATGAACGACTCGACCTGGTGGTGAAGTCCTCCACGGGGTTCGTGTACACGGTCTCGACGATGGGCATCACGGGGGAGCGCGCCGAACTCGACCGCGCTGCCCGTACCCTCGTCGGACGCCTGCGGGCGCACGGAGCTCACCGCGCCTGCGTCGGAATCGGCATCTCCACCGCCGAGCAGATCGCCGGAGTCTCCGAGTACGCCGACGGCGCCATCGTCGGCACGGCGCTCGTCCGCGCTCTGCGTGATGGCGGAGTACCGGCCCTCGCAGAAGTCACCCGAAACCTGGCCTCCGGCACTTCGTCGGCACGCCCCGATCACGAGAACTAGAATCGCACTCATGTCACTCGCGCTCCACAGCACCTTCACGAACGTGCTCGCCAGCATCCCGAGCCCCACGGTCTCGTATTTCGACCTCGGGCCGATCCGGATCCACTTCTACGCGCTGTGCATCATCGCCGGCATCATCGCCGCGACGTTCCTGACCAACCACCGCCTCACCAAGCGTGGAGCGGAGCCGTGGGTCGTGATCGACATCTCGATCCTCGCAGTGCCGCTGGCGATCATCGGCGCGCGCATCTTCCACGTGCTCACCCACCCGAACGACTACTTCGGCGAGGGTATCAACACCTGGAACCCGTTCCAGCCAGGCTCCGTCTGGGCCATCTGGGAGGGCGGCATCGCGATCTTCGGCGCGCTCATCGGCGGTGCCATCGGCGCGTACCTCGGGTGCCGCTGGACAGGCATCCGCTTCTGGACGTTCGCCGACGCGCTGGCACCCGGTCTGCTGCTGGCACAGGCCATGGGTCGCTTCGGCAACTGGTTCAACAACGAACTCTTCGGGCTTCCCACCGATCTGCCCTGGGGTCTGGAGATCCCGTCCACCAACTCGGCCTTCCCCCCTGGACTTCCCGAGGGCACGCTGTTCCACCCCACCTTCCTGTACGAGGTGATCTGGAACGGTCTCGGCGTCATCGTCCTGCTGTGGCTCGGTCGCAAGCTCTTCTTCCAGTGGGGTCGCCTCTTCGCGATCTACCTGATCTGGTACAGCGCCGGTCGCATCCTCTGGGAGTCGATCCGCATCGATCCGAGCGAGATCATCCTGGGCCTGCGCAGCAACGTCCTCGCGGCCATCATCGGCGTGCTCATCGGTGTCGCGATCCTCATCGTGCAGACGCGTCGTCACCCCGGACTGGAGCCGTCGCCGTACCAGCCCGGTCGCGAACGGACCGACCCGGACGCTGTTGTACAATCGCAGGACAATACCTCTGACTTCGTAGACGTGAGCGAGCCTCCGGCCGAAGAAGTCACCGCAGGAGCCACCGCCACAAGCACTGCTCCCACGAGCGAGGACGGCTCTCGATAACGCCGCCTCGTAGCGGGAGAACCATTGCACTGAACGAGCGGGCCGACGTCGTCCCCGGGTTTCACTCGAAGATCTGAGGACGGTAACTGGTGTACTTCCAGCCCCCTTACGGCGCCTCCGGCGCATACCCCCCGAAGCAGGGCATGTACAACCCGGCGTTCGAGAAGGACGCCTGCGGCCTCGCCATGGTCGCGACCCTGCGCGGCGAAGCCGGGCATGACATCATCGCGTTGGCCCTCGAGGCCCTGCGCAACCTGGAGCACCGCGGAGCCATCGGCTCGGATGCGGGCACCGGGGACGGCGCCGGCATCCTGACGCAGATGCCCGATGCGTTCCTCCGCGCCGTGGTCGGGTTCGAACTGCCGCCGGTGGGGGAGTACGCCGCAGGACTGGCGTTCCTGCCTCGCGATTCCAGCGAGCGCCGCCAGCAGAAGGCCGGCATCGAGAAGATCGCCCGTTCCGAGGGGCTTCGCGTCCTCGGCTGGCGTGAGGTGCCCACGGCCAACGAGAACCTCGGCAAGCTCGCCGATGAGGCGCGTCCCGCGTTCGAGCAGCTCTTCGTCAGCGCGGGCGGAGCGACGCACTCCGATGCGCCCCTCACGGGGATCGCGCTCGACCGCGTCGCCTACCGTCTGCGCAAGCGCGCCGGTCACGAACTCGGTGCCTACTTCGTCTCGCTCTCCGCCCGCACCCTCGGGTACAAGGGCATGGTCACCACCCTGCAGCTCGAGCCGTTCTATCCCGACCTGCAGGACGAGCGCTTCGCCTCGGAGCTCGCCGTGGTGCACTCCCGCTACTCCACGAACACCTTCCCGTCGTGGCCGCTCGCGCAGCCGCTGCGCATGCTCGCCCACAACGGCGAGATCAACACCGTCGGCGGCAACCGCAACTGGATGCGCGCCCGCCAATCGCAGCTGGAATCCGAGCTCCTCGGCGACATCACGCCGCTGCTTCCCATCTGCACCGACGGCGCCAGCGACTCCGCCTCGTTCGACGAGGTGCTCGAGCTGCTCACGCTGACCGGGCGCAGCCTGCCGCACGCGATCATGATGATGGTGCCGGAGGCCTACGAGAAGCAGGCCGACATCTCTCCGGAGCTGCGCTCGTTCTACGAGTACCACTCCAACCAGATGGAGCCGTGGGACGGACCGGCCGCTCTCATCTTCACGGACGGGACCCTCGTCGGCGCGACGCTCGACCGCAACGGACTGCGTCCTGGACGCTGGACGGAGACGACCGACGGACTGGTCGTCATCGGATCCGAGACCGGCGTTCTCCAGTTCGAACCGGAGCGCATCAAGCGTCGCGGCCGCCTGCAGCCGGGCAAGATGTTCCTGGTCGACACGTCGCAGCGTCGGATCATCGAGGACAGCGAGCTCAAGCACGATCTCGCCACGATGCACCCGTGGCAGGAGTGGCTCGACGCCGGAGCCGTGCGTCTTGCCGAGCTTCCCGAGCGTGAGCACATCGTGCACCCGCCGGCGTCGATCACCCGTCGTCAGCGGACCTTCGGCTACACCGAGGAAGAGGTCCGCATCCTCCTCACGCCGATGGGTCAGACCGGTGTCGAGCCGCTCGGCGCGATGGGCTCTGACACGCCGATCGCCGTGCTCAGCAAGCGTCCGCGGTTGCTGTTCGACTACTTCACCCAGCAGTTCGCCCAGGTGACCAACCCGCCGCTCGACTCGATCCGCGAAGAGGTCGTCACGAGCCTCAAGCTGGGCCTCGGGCCGGAGAGCAACCTGCTCACCTGGGGGCCGGAGCACACGCGTACGGTGTCTCTGGACTTCCCGGTGATCGACAACGACGAGCTCGCGAAGATCCGCCACATCGACAAGGCCATGCCCGGTCGATCGAGCGCGACGATCCGCGGCCTCTACCACTTCGACGCCGGCCCTCAGACGCTCGCCGACCGGCTCACCGAGATGTGCGCCGAGGTGGACGAGGCCATCGAGAACGGTGCCGAGTTCATCATCCTGTCGGACCGTGACTCGAACAAGGATCTGACACCGATCCCGTCACTGCTCATGGTCTCGGCGATCCACCACCACCTCATCCGGCGCGAGAACCGCATGAAGGTCGGTCTCATCGTCGAAGCCGGAGACGTCCGCGAAGTGCATCATGTCGCGACCCTGATCGGCTACGGTGCCTCCGCCGTCAACCCGTACCTCGCGATGGAGACGGTAGAGCACCTCGTGCGCACCGGCTACATCACGGGCATCACGACCGAGAAGGCCGTCAAGAACCTGATCTACGCGCTCGGCAAGGGCGTGTTGAAGATCATGTCGAAGATGGGCATCTCCACCGTGTCGTCCTATGCCGGTGCTCAGGTGTTCGAGGCGGTCGGCCTCAGCCAGGAGTTCATCGACGCGTACTTCACGCGTACCGAGTCGAAGCTCGGCGGCATCGGCATCGAGGAGATCTTCGCCGAGAACCAGGCGCGCCACGACTACGCCTATCCGGAGGATGCGGCAGCACGTGCGCACGAGAGGCTCTGGACGGGCGGCGAGTACCAGTGGCGCCGCGACGGCTCTCCGCACCTTTTCAATCCGGAGACGGTGTTCAAGCTGCAGCACTCGACGCGGACACGACGTTACGACATCTTCCGCGAGTACACGAAGCTCGTCGATGAGCAGGCCGCCGAGCTGAAGACCCTGCGCGGACTGTTCACGCTGCGCACCGGCACTCGCAAGCCCGTGCCGCTGGACGAGGTGGAGCCCGTCTCCGCCATCGTCAAGCGCTTCTCCACGGGGGCGATGAGCTACGGCTCCATCTCCAAGGAGGCGCACGAGACGCTCGCCGTCGCGATGAACAGCATCGGCGCGAAGTCGAACACCGGCGAGGGCGGCGAGGACCCGGACCGCCTGGTCGACCCCGAGCGTCGCAGCTCGATCAAGCAGGTCGCGTCGGGGCGGTTCGGGGTGACGAGCCTGTACCTCACCGAGGCGGACGACATCCAGATCAAGCTCGCCCAGGGTGCCAAGCCCGGCGAGGGAGGCCAGCTGCCGCCGACCAAGGTGTACCCCTGGGTTGCGCGTACCCGTCACGCCACGGCCGGTGTGGGACTGATCTCCCCGCCGCCGCATCACGACATCTACTCGATCGAAGACCTGAAGCAGCTGATCTTCGACCTGAAGAGGGCGAACCCCGAGGCCCGCATCCACACCAAGCTGGTGAGCCAGTCGGGCATCGGCGCGGTGTCCGCCGGTGTCGCGAAGGCGCTGAGCGACGTGATCCTGGTCTCGGGTCACGACGGCGGAACAGGTGCGAGCCCGTTGAACTCGCTGAAGCACGCGGGCACACCGTGGGAGCTCGGCCTCGCGGAGACGCAGCAGACGCT
Organism: Microbacterium sp. Ag1; assembly: GCF_001005635.1. Classification (NCBI taxonomy): domain Bacteria; kingdom Bacillati; phylum Actinomycetota; class Actinomycetes; order Micrococcales; family Microbacteriaceae; genus Microbacterium; species Microbacterium sp. Ag1. Next base: position 21,942 of record NZ_LBCR01000025.1, on the reverse strand, counting down.
CATGCTCAACGGCATGCGGGATCGCGTCGTGGTGCAGGTCGACGGCCAGCTCAAGACCGGCCGCGACGTCATCATCGGTGCGCTGCTGGGCGCGGAGGAGTTCGGCTTCGCCACCGCTCCGCTCGTCGTCAGCGGCTGCATCATGATGCGCGTCTGCCACCTGGACACGTGCCCCGTCGGTGTCGCCACGCAGAATCCGGTTCTGCGCGAGCGGTTTACGGGCAAGCCCGAGTTCGTCGTGAACTTCATGGAGTTCATCGCCGAAGAGGTGCGCGAGCTCCTCGCCGAACTCGGCTACCGCTCGATCGACGAGATCGTCGGCCGTGCCGACCTCATCGAGGTCAACGCCGCGGTCGAGCACTGGAAGGCCGAGGGGCTCGACCTCACTCCGGTGCTGGAAGGCCCGGTGTTCCCGGCTGGCGAACCGCGTCGCAGCGCACGCACCCAGGACCACGAGCTCGAGAAGCACTTCGACGTGAAGCTGATCGACATCGCGAAGGGCGCTCTGCTCAACGGCGAGCCCGTCGTGGTCGAGCTGCCCATCGCCAACACCGAACGTGCCGTCGGAACCATGCTCGGTCATCAGGTGACGTCACGGCACGGAGCAGCCGGTCTGCCGCAGGGCACCATCGACGTGACTCTGCACGGCACCGCCGGTCAGTCGCTCGGGGCGTTCCTGCCGCCGGGTATCGTCCTGCGGCTCGAGGGCGATGCCAACGACTACGTCGGCAAGGGACTCTCGGGCGGCGACATCACGATCCGTCCGCCGCGAGGCTCCAAGATCGCGCCGCACGAGAACGTGATCGCCGGCAACGTGATCGGCTACGGCGCGACCTCGGGGACGATGTTCATCTCGGGCGTCGTCGGCGAGCGTTTCCTCGTCCGCAACTCGGGTGCGACCGCCGTGGTCGAGGGCGTGGGCGACCACGCTCTGGAGTACATGACCGGTGGGCTCGCGGTGATCCTCGGCTCGACCGGGCGGAACTTCGGCGCGGGGATGTCCGGGGGAGTGGCCTACGTGCACGCCCTCGACACCAGCAAGGTGAACGCGCAGTCGCTCGGGAGCGGCGAGCTGCTCCTCGAGTCGCTCGACCGCGCGGATCTCGAAGTGCTGCGGAGCCTGCTGGTCGCGCACGTCGAGCGCACCGCGTCGCCGCGGGCCGCGGGTCTTCTCGAGAACTTCGAGGCGGCAGCCGCAGAGTTCGTGAAGGTGCTCCCTCGTGACTTCGCCGCCGTGCGGAGCATGCGCGAGGAGGCGCTGGCCGAGGGGATCGACCCCGACGGCGACATCGTGTGGAACCGCATCCTGGAGGTGACCGGTGGCTGACCCCAAAGGCTTTCTGAAGGTGACCGAGCGGGAGCTTCCCGCGCGTCGCCCCGTTCCCGTGCGCATCATGGACTGGAAAGAGGTCTATGAGCCCGGCGACAAGCAGGTCCTGCGCCGTCAGGCAGGGCGCTGCATGGACTGCGGCGTGCCGTTCTGCCATCAAGGGTGCCCGCTCGGCAACCTGATCCCGGAGTGGAACGACTTGACGTGGCGAGGCGAGGGTCGCGCGGCGATCGAGCGCCTGCACGCGACGAACAACTTCCCGGAGTTCACGGGGCGGCTCTGCCCTGCGCCGTGCGAGAGCTCGTGCGTGCTCGGTATCAACCAGCCGGCTGTGACGATCAAGCAGATCGAGGTTTCGATCATCGACGAGGCCTTCTCGAAGGGCTGGGTCGAGCCGGAGCCGCCGGAGCGGCTCACAGGCAAGACGGTCGCGGTGGTCGGTTCCGGTCCTGCGGGGCTTGCCGCTGCCCAGCAGCTCACCCGTGCCGGGCACACCGTCGCGGTCTTCGAGCGTGACGACCGCATCGGCGGACTGCTGCGTTACGGCATCCCCGACTTCAAGATGGAGAAGACGCAGCTCGAGTCCCGCCTTCGCCAGATGCAGGAGGAGGGCACCCGCTTCCGCGCCGGCGTCGAGATCGGCAAGGACATCTCCTGGCCGGACCTGCGCGCCCGGTACGACGCGGTGGTGATCGCCACAGGCTCCACGGTTCCGCGTGACCTCGCGATCCCCGGCCGCGACCTCGACGGCGTCCATTTCGCCATGGAGTACCTCGTCGAGTCGAACCATGCGGTGGCGGGCGACAAGGTCACGGATCAGATCAGCGCCGAGGGCAAGCACGTCATCGTGATCGGCGGTGGCGACACGGGTGCGGACTGCATCGGAACCGCGCACCGGCAGGGCGCACTCAGCGTCACCAACCTCGCGATCGGCAAGCAGCCGGGAGACACCCGTCCCGACCACCAGCCGTGGCCGATGATGCCGACCCTGTTCGAGGTCTCCTCCGCTCACGAAGAGGGCGGAGAGCGCGTGTTCCTCGCCTCCACCGTCGAGTTCCTCGGCAACGACGTCGGCGAGGTCCGTGCACTGCGCGTGGCGGAGACGGAGTTCGTCGACGGTCGGCGTGTGCCCAAGAGCGGCACCGAGCGGGAGATCCCGGCCGATCTCATCCTGATCGCCATGGGCTTCACCGGACCGGAGCAGGACGGCTACACCGAGGAGACGCTTCCCCAGGTGACCGATCGGGGTGCGTTCCGGCGCGACTCCTCCTACGAGTCGACGGTGCCGGGCGTGTTCGTCGCCGGCGACGCCGGTCGTGGACAGTCGCTCATCGTGTGGGCCATCGCCGAGGGGCGTGCAGCCGCGGCCAACGTCGACCGGTTCCTGATGGGCACCACCGTGCTCCCGGAGCCGGTGCGTCCGAGCGATGTCGCGATCGGACTCCAGCCCGCGTAGGCTGAGGCCGGCACCGTCGCCTGATTCACCATCCCCCACTTCTACCCTGGAGCAATCTTTGAGACGCGCGAAAATCGTCGCCACCCTGGGCCCCGCCACCTCCACCTATGAGACGGTGCGCGCACTGATCGATGCGGGCGTGGACGTCGCCCGACTGAACCTCAGCCACGGTGACTACTCCGTGCACGAGAACAACTACGCCAACGTGCGCCGTGCCGCTGAGGACGCTGGTCGCCCCGTCGCGATCCTCGTCGACCTGCAGGGTCCGAAGATCCGTCTCGGCAAGTTCGAGGGCGGACCCTACGAACTCGCCAAGGGCGACATCTTCAAGATCACCACCGAGGACATCATCGGCAACAAGGAGATCTCCGGAACGACGTTCAAGGGACTCCCGCAGGACGTCAAGCCCGGTGACTTCCTCCTCATCGACGACGGCAAGGTCCGCGTCGAGGTCGTCGAGACCGACGGTGTGACGGTCACCACCAAGGTCATCGTCGCCGGGGCGGTCTCGAACAACAAGGGCATCAACCTGCCCGGCGTCGCCGTGAATGTGCCCGCGCTGAGCGAGAAGGACGAGGAGGACCTCCGTTGGGGTCTGCGCATCGGCGCCGACCTGATCGCGCTGTCCTTCGTGCGCAACGCCGCGGATGTCATCCGCGTCCACGAGATCATGGCGGAGGAGGGCGTCCGCGTCCCCGTCATCGCCAAGGTCGAGAAGCCGCAGGCGGTCGACGCGCTCGAGGAGATCATCGACGCGTTCGACTCGATCATGGTGGCCCGCGGCGACCTGGGTGTCGAGCTGCCGCTCGAGGCAGTCCCGATCGTGCAGAAGCGCGCCGTCGAGATCGCCCGCCGCATGGCGAAGCCGGTCATCGTCGCGACGCAGATGCTCGAGTCGATGATCAACAGCCCTGTGCCGACTCGCGCCGAGACGTCTGACGTCGCGAATGCCGTGCTCGACGGCGCCGACGCTGTGATGCTCTCGGGCGAGACCAGCGTGGGAGACTACCCGGTCGTCGTGGTCGAGACCATGGCGCGCATCATCGAGTCGACTGAGGAGCACGGCCTGGAGCGCATCGCGCCGCTCACGACCAAGCCCCGCACGCAGGGTGGTGCGATCACCCTCGCCGCGCTCGAGGTCGCCGAGTTCGTCGACGCGAAGTTCCTCTGCGTCTTCACGCAGTCCGGTGACTCCGCCCGTCGTCTGTCGCGTCTGCGCTCGCGCATCCCGATGATCGCCTTCACCCCGGAGCCCGGCATCCGTCGCCGCATGGCGCTGACGTGGGGTATCCGCTCGACGCTGGTCGACATGGTCCAGCACACCGACCTGATGTACCACCAGGTCGATGAGTACCTGCTCGGCAACGGTCTGGCAGAAGAAGGGGACAAGGTCGTCGTGATCTCCGGTTCCCCTCCCGGAATCGTCGGATCCACGAACGACCTTCGCGTGCACAAGGTCGGCGATGCGATCCACGGTGCCGCGCCGATCTACAAGGCCGGCGTCTGACGTACGTCATCCAGAGGGGGTGGGACTTCGGTCCTGCCCCCTCTGTCGTCCGCTTCGGGTAGCTTTCAGGCATGGATACGCATCGCCGTCGAAGGAGGCCGTCATCGGCGTGCTGAGGAACGCGCGATGGTGGATAGCCGATTACGCGTACGCGGGGTACTGGCAGGTCCGTGCGGCATTCGACCGCACCGATCCGTCGTCTTTCGTCTCCGGGGATGCTGCACACATCGTCGTGCTCCCCGGCGTCTACGAGACCTGGCGGTTCCTGCAGCCGCTCGTCGTCGCGATGCATGAACGTGGTCATCCGGTGCACATCGTCGACGCGCTCCACCGGAATGAGCGTCCTGTGGCCGAGATGGCTGCGGTCGTGGCGGCGTTCCTCGAGGAGCGCGGGCTCGAAGACGTGATCCTCGTCGCGCACAGCAAGGGCGGCCTTGCGGGGAAGACCGTGATGACCGGTCCGGCGGGCACGCGCGTGCGGTCGATGCTCGCGATCGCCGCACCGTTCGGCGGGTCGCGCTATGCGCGGTTGATGCTCTCCAGAACGCTCCGTGCGTTCTCACCGGGCGACCCGTCGATCGTGGATCTGGCGCAGCAGGTGACGGTGAACGAGCGGATCGTCTCTGTGTACGCGGCGTTCGACCCTCACATCCCCGAAGGCAGCGAACTGGCCGGCGCCAAGAACGTGCGCCTCGATACGGGCGGGCACTTCCGGATCCTCGCGCATCCACGCGTTCTGGCGGAGCTCGCGATGCTCGCGGAATAGCCGGTCAGTCGCCCGCGCCAGAATTCGCGCGTTCGTTCGATCGATGTTGGGTGCCGGCGGTGGGACTCGAACCCACACGCCCTTTCGGACAAAGCATTTTGAGTGCTCCGCGTCTGCCATTCCGCCACGCCGGCTCGTGTGTCGCGTCTACGACTTTAGCGCAGAGCAGGAGGCACGACCGTCCGCGCCGAGCGCCTGAGGCCTGCAGACAGGGGCACTCCACTAGGATGGGTGTGTGACAGAGCAAGAAGAGCAGGCTGAGCAGCCCACGTCATCCGCACCCCGACGCGTCGTCGTCGCCGAAGATGAGTCGCTGATCCGTCTCGACATCGTCGAGATCCTCCGCGACAACGGCTTCGATGTGGTCGGCGAGGCCGGTGACGGGGAGACCGCGGTCGCTCTGGCCACTGAGCTCCGCCCCGACCTGGTCATCATGGATGTCAAGATGCCTCAGCTCGACGGCATCAGCGCGGCCGAGAAGCTGCACAAGGGGAACATCGCCCCGGTCGTGCTCCTGACGGCGTTCAGCCAGAAGGAGCTCGTCGAGCGTGCCAGCGAGGCCGGTGCCCTCGCCTACGTCGTGAAGCCGTTCACGCCGAACGACCTTCTTCCGGCGATCGAGATCGCGCTGGCCCGCCACGAGCAGATCATCACGCTCGAGGCAGAGGTCGCCGACATGGTCGAGCGCTTCGAGACCCGCAAGCTCGTCGACCGGGCCAAGGGTCTGCTCAACGAGAAGATGGGGCTGAGCGAGCCCGAGGCCTTCCGCTGGATCCAGAAGGCCTCCATGGACCGTCGTCTCACGATGCAGGACGTCGCGAAGGCGATCATCGAGCAGCTCGCTCCCAAGAAGTAGCGGTGAGCGCCGGATCCTTCCGGCTCGATTCCGAGCACATCCTCAGGCCGGTGCGCCTGGGCGACGGGGCCGCCCTTTCGCGTGCCTATCTGGCGAACCGCGAGCATCTCGCGCCGTGGGAGCCGACGCGCTCGGAGGCGTTCTTCACCGTCGCCTCGCAGGAGGCGCATGCACAGCACTGTGTGGACGACGCATCGGCCGGACGCGGCATCCGCTTCGTGATCGAGTCCGACGATGGTGAGATCCGCGGACGGATGAACCTCAACAACATCGTCCGCGGGGCGTTCTGGAGCGCAGACCTCGGTTACTGGGTGGATGCGACGCGCGTGCACCGTGGGCTCGCGAGCCGCGCGGTCGCGAGGGTGATCGAGCACTCCCGCACCGAGCTGCGGCTGCACCGACTCCAGGCGGCCACGTTGCTGCACAACCTCGGCTCGCAGCGGGTGCTGCTCGGAAACGGATTCGAGCGCATCGGGATGGCACCGAAGTACCTCCTGATCGCGGGGGAGTGGCAGGATCATCTGCTGTTCCAGCGCCTGCTGGAGGAACCGCTCAGCGCCCGGCGGGAAGGTCCTTGATCATGTTGGTGATGCGGATGGTCGAGCAACGACGACCCTGATCGTCAGTCACCACGATCTCGTGCACCGTGATGCTCCGTCCCAGGTGCACGGGCGTGCAGACGCCGGTGACCAGGCCCGAGGTCGCCGATCGCGTGTGCGTCGCATTGATGTCCACCCCGACAGCGAGCCTTCCGGCACCGGCGTGCAGATTGGCAGCCATCGAGCCGAGTGACTCTCCGAGCACGACGTAGGCCCCGCCGTGCATGAGTCCGACGGGCTGGGTGTTGCCCTCGACCGGCATCGTCGCGACGCAGCGCTCGACGCTGAACTCGACGAACTCCATGCCCATCTTCTCGGCGAGGGCGCCCATTCCCCGGGCCGTCGCCCAGTCGAGTCCCTCGCTCATCGCGACATCGCCCATGCATCCTCCTCAGCGGGTGTCCGTCGTCCTCGTTAGGCTGACAGGGTGACGGACTCCGCAAAGCCTACCCTCATGGTCGTCGACGGCCACTCGCTCGCCTACCGCGCCTTCTTCGCGCTCCCGGTCGACAACTTCACGACCAAGGACAAGCAGCACACGAACGGCATCTACGGGTTCCTGTCGATGCTGGTCAACCTCATCAAGGCGGAGAAGCCGACGCATCTCGCGATCGCCTTCGACACCTCGCGGCACTCCTTCCGCACCGATGAGTACCCCGAGTACAAGGCCACACGGTCCGAGTCGCCGCAGGAGTTCAAGGGGCAGATCCCGCTGCTGCAGGACTGCCTCGCCGCCATGTCCATCCCGGTCCTGACGAAGGAGGGGATCGAGGCGGACGACATCCTCGCCACCCTCGCGTCCCAAGGTGCCGAACAGGGCTTCGAAGTGCTCGTCGTCTCGGGAGACCGCGACACCATCCAGCTCGTCAACGAAGACGTCACGCTGCTGTATCCGTCGGTGCAGGGGGTCTCCCAACTCAAGCGCTACGACCCGGCGACCGTTCAGGAGCGCTACGGGGTGCGACCCGAGCAGTACCCGGATATCGCCGCGCTCGTGGGCGAGACCAGCGACAATCTGCCCGGCGTGCCGAAGGTCGGCGAGAAGACGGCGGTCAAATGGCTCACGCAGTTCGGCTCGCTCGATGAACTGATCGCCCGCGCCGACGAGATCAAGGGCGTCGTCGGAGGCAACCTCCGCGACCACATCGAAGACGTCCGTCGCAACCGCAAGCTCAACCGTCTGCTCACCGACGTCGAGCTTCCGGTGGGCCCGGCTGACCTCGCCGTCGCACCGATCGATGCGCAGGCCGTGCGCGACATCTTCGCCCGTCTCGAGTTCCGCACCCTGCTGCCGCGGGTGTTCGAGGCCGTCGGTGCCGGCGACGTCGCTGACGACCCTGCCTCCGTCGTGGTGCTCCCGGTGCCCGTCGAGGTGCCTGCGGCCGACCTCGCGAGTTGGGCTGCGGCGCAGGAAGGCGATGTCGCGCTCCGCGTCACGACCCAGGGCGGTGTCCCCGTACGCATCGGTGTTGCCACGCTGACCGAAGTACGTGAAGCCGATTGGTCGGATGAGGCCGCGGGCGCTCTGCGCGGATGGTTGGAGTCCGACGCACCGAAGGTGCTCCACGACGCGAAGCCGCAGGTGAAGGCGCTGATCCGCCAGGGCATCCGCCTTCGCGGGCTCGCATACGACACGAGTCTGGCCGGCTGGCTGCTGCGACCGAGCTTCCCCGACAAGACCCTCTCCGACCTCGTCGAGCGCTACCTGGGGGAGAAGCTCCCCGAGGCCGATCCTTCCCAGCTCGTCCCCGAGACCGAGGGTGCGACGCCGTCTCAGGAGGCGTGGTTCGCTCTGCGAGTTGCCGATGCTCTCCGCGAGGACATCCCGGAGTCGGTCGCGAAGGTCCTCGACGACATCGAGCTGCCCACGCTGCTCACCCTCGCCGACATGGAGGTCGCGGGTGTCGCCGTGTCGCACGACGTGCTGTCGACCTTCTCGGGTGAGCTCGCGGCCCGAGCGGAGGGCCTCGCACAGGAGGCGTTCTCCGTCGTCGGCCGCGAGTTCAACCTCGGCTCGCCCAAGCAGCTGCAGGAGGTGCTGTTCGAAGACCTGCAGCTGCCGAAGACCCGCAAGACCAAGACCGGCTACTCGACCGACGCTGCGGTGCTCGCCGATCTGCAGGAGAGCAACCCGCATCCGTTCCTGAGCCTGCTGCTGCAGCACCGTGAGGCCACGAAGCTGCGCCAGATCATCGAGTCGCTCGATTCGGCGATCGGAGACGACCACCGTGTGCACACCACGTACGTGCAGACGGGAAGCCAGACCGGACGGCTCTCGAGCACCGACCCGAACCTGCAGAACATCCCGGTGCGCACCGAGGAGTCACGCCGCATCCGCAGTGCTTTCGAGGTGGGCCAAGGGTATGAGGCTCTGCTCACCGCTGACTACTCCCAGATCGAGATGCGCATCATGGCGCACCTCTCCGGCGACGAGGGGCTGATCGAGGCCTTCAACAGCGGGGAAGACCTGCACCGTTTCGTCGGAGCGCGCGTGTTCGGTGTCGAGCCGAGCGATGTCACGGCGGCGATGCGCACCAAGGTCAAGGCGATGTCCTACGGTCTGGTCTATGGGCTCTCCGCGTTCGGCCTCTCCAAGCAGCTGCGCATCGAGCAGTCCGAAGCCAAGCAGCTCATGATCGAGTACTTCGCGCGGTTCGGCGCCGTGCGCGACTACCTGCGTGCATCCGTGATGAAGGCGAAGGAGGTTGGCTACACCGAGACCATCTTCGGCCGCCGTCGACCGTTCCCCGACCTCGCGAGTCCGAACCGCGTGCTCCGCGAGAACGCCGAGCGGGCCGCCCTCAACGCTCCGATCCAGGGCAGTGCCGCCGACATCATGAAGATCGCGCTGCTGCACATCCACGACGACCTCCGGTCCGAGAACCTCTCCTCGCGGGTGCTGTTGCAGATCCACGACGAACTCGTGGTCGAGGTCGCGCCGGGGGAGTGGGACGCCACGGAGCGGATCGTCCGCGCGCGGATGGGCGATGCTGCCGAGCTGTCCGTGCCGCTCGATGTGCAGGTCGGTCGGGGTCGCGATTGGAACGAAGCCGCGCACTGACCTCCGGCGGTGGGAGGGGGCCGGGGATTAGGCTGAAAGGTATGACTTCAGCTCCTCGCACCCCCTCTGCCATCGACGCCGTCGCCGATGAATGGGTCGACACGATCGCGGTACTGGCTCCCACACTCGGGACGTACATCGGCCGCGACGAGGTGAACGACCGCTTCGGCGACCTGAGCCCGCAGGGGCACGAAGAGATCGCTGCAGCCACCCGCGCGACACTCGACCGTCTCTCGGCACTCGAGCCCGTCGACGCGATCGACGAGGTGACGAAGACCGATCTCAGCGCCGAGCTCCGCCTCGATCTCGAACTCCACGATGCCAAGTGGCACCTTCGTGACCTCAACGTCATCGCCTCGGCGGCGCAGGACGTGCGCGCCGCCTTCGACCTGATGCCCACTGCGACCGTGGAGGACTGGGACGTGATCGCGACCCGTCTCGCCGCGGTTCCGGATGCGCTCCGCGGATACGTCGAGACGCTCCGCACCGGGATCGCTGAGGGAGTGACGCCGGCGCGTCGTCAGGTGGTCGAGGTCGCGACACAGATCGACCGCTACACGGCCGACGACGGGTTCTTCGCCGCCTTCGTCGCCGAGGCCGACCCGGAGGAGGGCCAGCTCCCGGCCTCCCTCGCACGCACGCTCGCGGACAACTCGGCAGCTGCACGCGTCGCCTACGACGAACTCCGCCGCTTCCTCGCCGAGGAGCTCGCCCCCGTCGCGGGCGAGGTCGACGCCGTCGGCCGCGAGCTGTACGCCCTCAACTCCCGCCGTTTCCTCGGCGCGACGATCGACCTCGACGAGACGTACGAATGGGGTCGTGAAGAGCTCGCCCGCATGGTGGCGGAGCAGACCGCCATCGCGAACGAGATCCTCCCTGGTGCGTCGGTCGAGGAGGCCGTCGCCCATCTCGAGGCCGATCCCGCACGCAAGCTCGTCGGCACCGACGCATTGCAGAAGTGGATGCAGGAGACGAGCGACAGGGCCGTCGCTGAACTGGGCGCCTCGCACTTCGACATTCCCGAGGCGATCCGCACACTCGAGTGCATGATCGCTCCCACCCAGGAGGGCGGCATCTACTACACGGGGCCCACGGACGATTTCTCGCGTCCCGGTCGCATGTGGTGGTCAGTCCCCGAAGGCGTCACCGAGTTCGACACCTGGCGCGAGCTCACCACGGTGTTCCACGAGGGCGTCCCCGGACATCACCTGCAGATCGCGCAGGCCGTCTACAACCGGGCAGAGCTCAACTCCTGGCGCCGTCTGCTCGCAGGCACGTCCGGCCATGCAGAAGGCTGGGCGCTCTACGCCGAGCGCCTCATGGAGCAGCTCGGCTACCTCGACGACCCCGCCGATCGACTCGGCATGCTCGACGGTCAGCGCATGCGGGCGGCCCGTGTGGTGCTCGACATCGGCGTGCACCTCGGCAAGCCCCGTCTCGACGGCACAGGTGTGTGGGACGCGGAGTACGCGCTGGACTTCATGCGCGCGAACGTGAACATGTCGGACCAGTTCGTGCAGTTCGAGGTGAACCGCTACCTGGGTTGGCCGGGACAGGCGCCGTCGTACAAGGTGGGCCAGCGCATCTGGGAGCAGGTCCGCGATGGTGTTCGCGCGGCGGAAGGTGATGCCTTCTCGTTCAAGGACTTCCACAAGCGGGCGCTCGATATGGGCGGCGTCGGGCTCGACACGTTGCGCACCGCTCTGCTCCCGCGCTGACGGGAATGCGGCCGGACGGTCACGTGTTCATTCATCTGAATAGGAAGGGATGACATGGGCATCGAATTCGGACTGGACACGTTCGGCGACATCACGCGAGACGCGGACGGGGAGCTCCTCACGGGGGCGCAGACGATCCGCAACATCGTGCAGCAGGCGGAACTCGCAGACTCCGTGGGCGTGGACTTCTTCGGGGTCGGGGAGCATCACCGCACCGAGTTCGCCGTGTCCGCCCCGGAGATGGTGCTGGCGGCGATCGCCGCGCGCACGGAGAACATCCGGCTGGGCACGGCGGTCACGGTGCTGTCCTCCGACGACCCCGTACGCGTGTTCGAGCGCTTCTCGACGCTGGACGCGCTCTCGAACGGCCGGGCCGAGGTGGTGCTCGGGCGTGGCTCCTTCATCGAGTCCTTCCCCCTGTTCGGCTATGACCTGCGAGACTACGACGCGCTCTTCGAGCAGAAGCTCGAACTGTTCGTGGAGCTCCTGAAGGAGGAGCCGGTGACCTGGTCGGGAACGATGCGTCCGTCGTTGGAGAACGCGAACGTGTTCCCGAAGACCGAGAAGGGTCTGCGTACCTGGGTCGGTGTGGGCGGAAGCCCGGAGTCGGTCGTCCGTGTCGCTCGCCACGGTCTCGGCCTCATGCTCGCGATCATCGGGGGGCCGGCGGTGCGGTTCAAGCCGTTCGTCGATCTGTACCATCGCTCGGTCGCATCGTTCGGTACCACGTCGCATCCCGTCTCGGTGCACTCGCCTGGCCACATCGCCGCGACAGACGCGGAAGCCTGGGATGCCGCTTACTCCGGATTCAAGGCGATGAACAACACCATCGGCCGAGAGCGCGGGTGGCCGGCGTACAGCCGTGCACGTTTCCAGAACGACGTGGGACCTGAGGGGGCGATCTACGCAGGGTCGCCGGACCGGGTCGCTGCGAAGATCGCCGACACCATCACGACGCTCGGCCTCGGGCGTTTCGACCTCAAGTACGCCACGGGCACCCTGTCGCACGAGTCGATGATGCGCAGCATCGAGCTGTATGGCACCGAGGTGATCCCACGCGTGAAGCGGATCCTCGCCTCGCAGGACTGACGTCATCGAGCGCAGGACGCCCGGCGCTCGGCTTTACGATGAGAAGCATGGCCAACACCGCCTTGCCGAGCCGCTCATCGTTGGCTGAGCGCCTGGACGTCCTGCCTTTCACGCGTCGGCATCTCCGCTTGCTCACGGGTTCCGGTCTCGGCTGGGCGCTGGACGCGATGGACGTGGGTCTGATCTCCTTCATCCTCGCGGCCCTCACGCAGCAGTGGGGGCTGTCCAAGGGCGAGGCGGGCTGGATCGCCTCCGTCGGGTTCATCGGCATGGCCATCGGTGCGACGCTCGGCGGTCTCCTGGCGGACCGCTACGGACGACGGCAGGTGTTCGCTCTGACGTTGCTCGTGTATGGCCTCGCCACCGGAGCCAGCGCGCTCGTGGGCGGGCTTGCGGCGCTTCTGGTTCTCCGATTCCTCGTCGGCCTCGGGCTCGGCGCCGAGCTTCCTGTGGCATCGACCTACGTGAGCGAGTTCGCCCCCGCCCGGATCCGCGGTCGCCTGATCGTCGTACTGGAGGCGTTCTGGGCACTCGGGTGGACGGCAGCTGCTCTCATCGGGTTCCTGGTCATACCCGCTTCGGAGGATGGCTGGCGCTGGGCGTTCGCCCTCGGGGCCATCCCGGCGGTGTACGCACTCTTCGTGCGGTGGCGGATGCCCGAGTCGCCTCGCTGGCTCGCGTCGCGGGGACGGATCGCAGAGGCCGACCGCATCGTCTCCGCGTTCGAGGCGGAGGCGCGGGTGGAGGCGACTCCGGCCATCAGGAAGGAGCCGGCATTACGAGCGATCGCCGTCACCGCCCGCGCACGGTTGGCGACACTCTGGAATCGGGAGTTCCGACTGCGCACACTATGTCTCTGGCTGGTGTGGCTCGGTGTGAACTTCGCCTATTACGGAGCGTTCATCTGGATCCCGAGCATCCTCGTCGATGCCGGGTTCGATCTGGTGCGGTCTTTCGGGTTCACGCTCATCATCACGTTGGCTCAGCTCCCCGGCTACGCGGTGGCCGCGTGGCTCATCGAGGTCTGGGGCCGTCGACTGACGCTCTCCGTCTTCCTCCTCGGCTCGGCGGTCTCTGCCGTGGTCTTCGGCACGGCGACGACGGAGGGCACCATCATCGCCGCCGGCATGGCGCTGTCGTTCTTCAACCTCGGCGCCTGGGGTGCCCTGTACGCGGTGACCCCGGAGATCTATCCGACCTCGTTGCGGGGCACGGGCGCGGGCTGGGCCGCTGGAGTGGGGCGCATCGCATCGATCGTCGCACCGCTCTCTGTCCCGATCCTCCTGGTCGGCGGCGGCGCGCCGCTCCTGTTCGCGGTCTTCGGGGTCTGTTTCCTCGGTGCTGCGGCTGCGGCGTGGGGACTCGTCGATCGCGGCGGCCAGGCTCTCGACGACCGCTGAGGCGGGGGCGACCCATCCGGTCCCGGCGCCGTGCGTCGTCGTCCCGCAATAGGCTGGGATGATGGCAGATGTGCGGTTCGTGGCGATCGGCGACTCGTTTACCGAGGGTGTGGGTGATGTCCTCCCGGACGGACGGGAGCGCGGCTGGGCCGACCTGGCGGCTCAAGGGTGGGCCGACGCCGCCGGGCACCCCATCCAGTACGCGAATCTCGCGATCAGGGGCAAGCTCGCCTGGCCGATCGTGGAAGAGCAGCTCGAACCCGCGCTCGCCCTGCGTCCCACGCATCTCTCGTTCAACGGCGGTGGCAACGACATGCTGCGCCCGCGTACCGACGTCGAGCACATCGCCGACGCCTTCAGCCGGGTGCTGCGCCGATGCGACGAGGAGGGGGTGACGATGATCCTGCTCTCCGGCGCGAACCCGAGTGGTCAGCTCCCGATGGGCTCTCTCGTGCAGCGGCGGGGTGATCTGCTGTCCGAGGCCGTGCTGCGTCGCGTCGAAGATCGTCCCGACGTGATCCGTGCGCTCAACTGGCCCGACCGTGAGCTCTCCCGCGGCGCGTACTGGGCGGAGGACAGGCTGCACATGAATGCATCGGGTCACCACCGTGTGGCCGCCCGCGTGCTGCACGCTCTCGGCTACGAGCCTCCGGAGACGTGGTGGGCGCCGAGCGATCGGCTCGGTACGGGCCCCTCCGGCCTCGCCTATTACCGCGAGTTCGTCGGGCCCTGGGTGCGGCGGCGTGTGACCAGGACGTCGTCGGGAGACGGCCGCGCGGCGAAGTACCCGTCGTGGGTAGAACGGGTTCCCGCATGACGTCGTCCGACAGTTGCCGAATCCGGTGAGTGACTTCGAGCTCGCGGCCATCAGTGCCGGCACCGTGTCGCTGCATGATGCTCGCAGGCAGGAGAGGCGCGATGTCGCTCTCGAACCATTCGAGATCGGTGTGTACCCGGTGACGGAGGAACAGCTCGCCGAGGTGCTCGGCTTTCCCGCACGGCATCCCCGCCGCCCCGCCGCGGATCTCAGCTGGTTGCGAGCGGTGCATTTCTGCAATGCCGCGTCGGAGTGGGAGGGGCTGGAACGGAGCTACTCGTTCGACGGCGAGGTCGTCACGTGGGATACGACCGCGGACGGATACCGGCTGCCCACAGAGGCGGAGTGGGAGTTCGCCTGTCGTGCCGGCGCGACGGGCCCTCACTATGCGCCGCTCGCGGATGCGGCTTGGACGGCGGCGGACGGGGTGGCCTCGCCACAGGACGTGGGCGGGAAGCTCCCGAATCTCAACGGGCTCTTCGACACGCTCGGCAACGTCTGGGAGTGGTGCTGGGACCTGCTCGACCCCGCCCGCTACGACGACTACCGGGTGTTCCGCGGAGGCGGCTTCGCCGACGACGCCTGGAGCGTTCGGGCATCCGTTCGTCGAGGGGGAGCGCCGCGTATGCATCACGACGACGTGGGGTTGAGGCTCGCTCGAGGCGCCTTCGACACCACGGATCAGGCACAGGGCTGGTCGGCGCGAAGCGATCGAGAGCGCGCTTTCCAGGATGGCCCGCTTCCATCGGGATGGACTCCTCGCCGCGGCTGAGGCGCCCCGATTCTTCATCGGCGACATATGCGCGAGGAGCGCATTTGTCCCGCTGGCTGTGCTGATGCCAGGCTGGGGGACATGGCATCCTCCTATTCGCTCATCGTCTCCCAGGGCCGGGTGGCCGACCGTACCGACGGCGCCTTGATCGGCGCGCGCAGAGTGGGCGAGGCGGTGTCGTCCCTGATGTCGATCGAAGCACAGACCATCGGCACTCCGACCCCGAGTGTCGTCGATGACTGGACGAAGGCGTTGCCGGAGGCGGAGCAGACGCTCCAGGGGATCCGGGCGGCGCTGCAGGACGCCCTTGCCGCTGGGACGACACCCCTGCTGATCACCAACACCTGCGCTGTGAGCCTCGGCACGCTCCCCACGGTCGCGGAGCATCACCCGGATGCGGTGGTGCTGTGGATCGACGCGCACGGCGACTTCAACACCCCGGAGACGACGGAGTCAGGGTACCTCGGCGGCATGGTGCTCGCCGCGGCGTGCGGCCTCTGGGACAGCGGCCACGGTTCCGGCATCGACCCGAAGCAGGTGATCGTCGTCGGTGGCCGGGACATCGACCCCGCCGAGGGGGACCTTCTGGCGGAGGCAGGGGTCACCGTACTTCGGCCGGCAGAGAGCACGCCTGAACGCATCGTCGACATCATCGCCGGACGACCGGTATGGATACACGTCGACTGGGACGTGCTCGAGCCCGGTTACATCCCTGCGGCCTATCGCATCGGGGGCGGGCTGCTGCCGCATCAGATCGCCGGGATCTTCGCCGCACTGCCCGTAGGTGCCGTGCAGGGCGTGGAGCTCGCAGAGTTCGAGGCGGGAGACGCGGAAGTCCCTGAGCATCTCAGCGTGGAGCTCGTGATCGAGACTTTGCAGCACCTCCTGCGCTGATTTTGTGAACGCTGTCCGGGTGCCGCGTCAGCGACCGCGCTCGGGGTCGAGCCCCATGCGGACACGCGTACGTTTGCGCTCGACGAGGATGAAGACGGTGCCGATGATCCAGAGCGGGATCGGCATGAGAAATGCGATCCGGAAGGCTTCCAGCGAGTAGGTCTCCGGCGTGCCGGCGCCCTGCAGATCGAGCGCGAGACCGATGAGGAAGATGGCGATGAGCGCGGCGATGAAACCTCCGGCGTTCGTGACGCCGGTGGCGGTGCTGAGGCGGTGCGTCGGGTTGTGCGTTCTGGCGTGGTCGAAGGCGATCATCGAGGCGGGACCACCGGTCCCGAGAGCGATCGCCAGGAGGTAGAGGAGCCAGAGCGGTGCGGTGTCGGGGAGGGCGATGACAGAGATCCACGCTGCCATCTGAACCCCCACGGCCGGAAGCACGAGGGCGAGAGAGCGATGGTTCGGCAGTCGACGCGACAGGTCGCCGATGATGGGACCGAGAAGCATTCCGGCAACGACATATACGGAGATGATGCCTGCGGCGTGTGCAGCATCCAGGCCCTCCGCCGCTGTGAGGAACGGCATACCCCAGAGGAGCACGAACGCGGTTCCCGCGAACGGCGTGGTGAAGTGCGACCAGAAGGCGAGGCGGGTCCCTGGGTGCGCCCAGGCGGCGCGTATGCCGACGCCGGTATCTATCGCTGAGGTGACGACGCGCACGACTCCCGTGTCGGTGTTCACCGTGACATCGGCGCCGCGCTCGACCGGGTGGTTGCGGATGACGAGCGCCACGAGGATCGTGAACAGCACCCCGAGCCCGGCGATGCTGCCGAAGGTGATCGTCCAGGTGGTGGCGTGCAGCAGCGCGGCGACGGGGACGAGCGCGATGAGTTGCCCTGCCTGGCCGATGATGCCGGTGAACTGCACCATGAGGGGTCCTCGCTGCGCGGGGAACCAGGTGGCAACCAGGCGCAGCACGGCGGGGAAGATGGCGGCATCTCCGGCGCCGAGCAGAACGCGTGCGACGATCGCGATGCCGATGCTGGGGGAGAGAGCCATGGTCAACTGGCCGGCGGCCATGAGCAGCATCCCGATCGTCATGATCGGCCGGGATCCGAAACGGTCGAGCAGGATTCCCACGGGGATCTGCATCCCGCCGTACACCGCGAGTTGGACCACGGCGAACAGGGCCAGCGTGGAAGCGTCGGCCTGGAACCGGTCGGCCGCTTCGACGCCGACAGCCCCGAGCGAGGTGCGGTTGGTGATCGCGAGCACATAGGCGGCGACGCCGACCGACCAGATCAGCCAGGCCCGCCACCCCGGTGTGGAGACGGGGGAGTGGGAGACCTGCGGCACCCCTCAACGCTACTCCTCTGCGACATCGCAGATGAGATCTGTGATGTCGCAGGTGGGAGCTACCCTGGCGCCATGACCAGCACACCTCTGCATCACTCACTCGATTACGTCGAGCTCGTCGTCACCGACCTCGATGTCTCGAAGCGCTTCTTCGCCGATGCGTTCGGCTGGCACTTCAACGACTACGGCCCGGGCTATGCGGGGATCGTGTCTCCGCGCGCCGACGGGAACGAGGCCGGTGGTCTGCTGCTCGCCGACGAGGTGCGTCCCGCCGGCGGCCCTCTGGTGCTGCTCTACTCCGAGGACCTCGACGCCACGAAGGAGGCCATCGTGGCGGCCGGGGGCAAGATCCTGCAGGAGCCGTATGAGTTCCCGGGTGGGCGTCGGCTGCACTTCGCGGATCCGTCTGGCACCGAGCTCGGGGTGTGGTCCGCGCACTAGCGCCCGGTTCGCGGCGTCGGACCTTTCGAGCGTGCGACGATTGCCCGTATGACGGACATCACCGCGGGTACTACCGACGACATCGCGAGATGTGTCGATCTCTGGGTGCAGGCTCTTCGACACCGCGATGGAGAGGTCGACGCGGCCGCAGTCGCCGCCCGCATGCGCAAGCTGTTCGACGGGCCTCTCCTGCGGTTCGCGTTGGCAGGGGAGCCTCTCGCTGGGTTCGCTCTGACGGCACCGAAATCCGGTGACGAGACCATGGCATTGCTGGAGCGGATCGCTGTGCTCCCTGCTTCCTCCGGCAAGGGGATGGGAAGAGCTCTGTTGAAGGACGCGATACGGGCGTCGAAGGACGCCGGGTACTCCACGGTCGAGCTCGCTGTGCGGCGAGGAAACCCCGCCGTCCGGCTCTATGAGCTGCAGGGATTCCGGCCTGTTTCCGGTCCGGTCCCTCATCCGCTCGGCGGCGAGCCCATGATCACGTTCAGTGTCGGCCTCTGAGGGGAGAGGCGGGTGATGGCGGAATCGACAGGGTTGATCGTCCCACGGATATCTGCTCGTGGCATCGTCCTTCGTCCGTTCGCGGCCGGTGATGCCGATGCTGTGCGGGAGGCGTCATCGGATCCAGCGATCACGGATGTCACCACCGTTCCCACCGCGGCCAATCCCGGCCTCGCTGAGGAGTGGCTGGAGCGACAGCACGAACGTGCCGCTACCGGCGTCGGGTACTCCTTCGCGATCGAGGTCGACGGAGAATGCGTGGGCCAGATCGGGCTGTGGCTTCGCGAGCGGGACCAGGGTCGGGCGACGATCGGCTACTGGATCAGACCGTCGCGCCGCCGCCGGGGGCACGCGCTGAGCGCACTGCAGACCCTCACGGAGTGGGCATGGAGTGTGCCGGAGATCCACCGGCTGCAGCTGCACATCGATCCGGTCAACGATGGCTCGCTTCGGACGGCGGAACGCGCGGGATACACCCGGGAAGGGCTGCTTCGCTCCTGGCAGAGGATCGGCCACGAGCGCAGGGATATGTTCGTGTACAGCCGTCTTCGCGGCGAGCCTATGACGGCCCAGGGGAGGGGAGTGCCGGGCCCCTGAGATCCTCCACGATGATCGATACCAGCTCATCGGTACCGATCTCGGGGCCGATCCGTCGTTCATCGAACCAGGGGAGTGGCTGCCACCCATCGTGCCATTCGCGGATCTTGTCCTCCCCGAATTCCTGGGCAAGTTGCCGGCCCGCGTGGCGGCGGATCGTCTCCTCGAGGCCGACATCGAACTGGTAGATGCGTGTGGACCCGAGGTGGTCTCGGTACAACCGTTCGAACGCCTCCGAGTAGTCGCGCAGATTGAACACGCCGTCGAGGATCACGTCATACCCGAGGTCGAGCGCCTGGCGGGCGGTGGAGACGAGGAGGACACTGGCGTCGCGGGAGAGCTTCCGCCGATCCGGCGCATGGAGGAGCTCGCGGCGGAAGTGATCCTGAGAGATCAGAGCGACGCGTGCGCCCAGCGCTGTGCGCAACGACGTTGCCGTGGTCGTCTTCCCCGATGCCGCATCGCCGCGGAGGATGACGAGACGAGTGGAGCCGCTGCCTGTGGGAGCCATCGGGCCATTCTCGCAATGCTCTCGGGTCTGACGGGCGTCAGGTGAGCTGGAACGGCATGCCCAGGGCTGTCCTGAGCCTGGTCGCGAAGGCTTGGCGGTGAGCCGGATCGACCCATTCGGCGTCATCATGCCGCTGGTACAGACGGTCGTCCGGGTGGCGGGGAAAAACGTGAACGTGAAGGTGCCAGACGTCCTGGCCACCGGCGGGTTCGTTGTGCTGACGGATCGAGGTGCCCTCACACCCGTACGAGGAGCGGATGCCGATGGCGACTCTCTGGGTGAGGTCCCACACCGCCGCGCTGTCCGACGGCGAAAGGTCGTAGATGTTCTCCACATGCGTCCGAGCGATGACAAGCACCGCGCCCGGGTTCCCAGGCCACCACTTCGGAGCGATCCGGGCGTAAGCGCGTTCAGTGACAGCGACCACGTCTGTGGGCAGGTTGTGATCGTCATGCGTGCCCTCGAGGAAAGCGCAGAACGGGCAGACGTAGCCCGCGGGCGCATGCATAGGGGGGGACTCACGCCCCGATCATCGCACGGTGAGCGGCTGGATGGCTCGTGGAACAATGAAGACATGCTTGCTCGGGTCGTCGCGGTCCATTCCAGTGCTTCTCACACGTTCAGCAAGGAGACACGGGGATCCATCTCGCTGCTAGAGGGTCTGGGCGTCGACGGCGATGCGCACTGTGGAGCGACGGTCAAGCACCGATCGCGGGTGGCCGCCGATCCGTCCCAACCGAATCTCCGGCAGGTGCACCTGATCCACGGCGAGCTCTTCGAGACCCTGAAGGAGGGTGGCCATCTCGTGGCTCCAGGGGACCTCGGCGAGAACATCACGACGCAGGGCATCGATCTGCTCGCGGTGCCTGTCGGATCACGACTGCGAATCGGAGAGACTGTGGTGACGGTCACGGGGCTTCGCAATCCGTGCCAGCAGATCAACGGATTCCAGTCGGGGCTGCTCAAGCAGGTGGTGCGGAACGCCGGTGACGGCAAGGTCGTCCGCCTCGCCGGCGTGATGGGCATCGTGTCGCGGGGTGGGCGCGTGGCTGCGGGAGATCCGATCGATGTCGAGTTGCCACCGCACCCGCATCTCCCGCTCACGCGAGTCTGAGGGGGACGGGCTGCTTTCGGCTAGCTGGATAGTTCCCTTATCACTTCTGGACCTATCCAGCTGGCTCCAGCCAGCAAGAGGCGCAGCGTGCGTGCGATGTAGTCTCCGTGACAGGTCGGATTGAGGCGATCCATCCGTCCCAGGGTGCCTTGTGTCGGACGGAATCCGCTGGTCCTGGCGTCGACGGTCGGATTCTCCGACGCTCCAGGTCCTCGAGGATTACCGACCGACGGTCATGTCTTCAAGGATCTGCGGCGGTATCGCCCGTCGCGGGGAACCAACATCTGCTTCCGCAAGCTGGAGTCGCCTAGTTACTATCAGCGAGCTTCTCACAGCTGTGCACTTCTTCTTGGATCATGCCGTTGTCTGACGAATGCGTCGAGCGAGTTGGGCGTCTTCGTTATGCGTCAGGGTCGCGCAGAAGCGATAGAGTTCGCAATGATGTGGAACAAACTCTCGCCACGATTCAAGGTGGTCCTGTTAGCTGGCGGCATACCTCTGCTAGCCTTCATCCTCCTATGCATATCCGCAGCCATCTGGGGGGCGTGGTGGCGATTCGAAAGCATGCCGACTGCGGACGAGTGGCAGGCCTTATTCGGCGCTACCGTACTCGTCGCCCTAGCATTCGCATGGTTCCAGATTCGTCAGGTGGAGTCGTCTAATAGACAGCTGATACGAGCGAACGACCTGGCGCGTGACGCGAACCTTGAACTCAGCAGGCCCCGCGTTCTCGTTTTCCTCGATGCGGACCGGCAAGTGCGCAAGGAACGATCCGCGGACACAGAAGGCGTAATGCACATCGCGGTGAAGAACATCGGAAGTAGTCCGGCGTTGAATGTCCGACTGAGTGTCGACGTGCCGTTCCAGTCCATGGAGGAGTTTTTCATCACGGGGATGATGGACCAGCACCTCGATGGGATCAACGCTATCTTCGACGGCAGTGTGAGCTTTCCATCTCTCAGGCCGAACAGCAACAGCTATGTTTGGTTCTTAGGTCGGCTTCCACAGTTGTTCGATGCACCGGCGAACGTTGCGCGCAGGTATGAGGTCACCGCGACTTACGACTCGACGGCAGGTCAGACGTACACCGAGACGATGATCCTCGACATTGACATCGAAAGGCGGATCGAGTTCCCGGCGGAAAGTGTCAAGGCGGG
>NZ_LBCR01000012.1:0-18471 GCF_001005635.1 Microbacterium sp. Ag1 | reverse complement strand
CCTGGACATCACAGCTAGTCCTCACTCTCCGCTTGCGCCGTCCCACCCCGACCAGTCGGGACGGTCGACGATGCAGAAGCGGTTGCCCTCAGGGTCTTCCATGATCACGTAATCGGCGTCGGCCGGGCGTCCGTCCCAGTGCACCTCGCGCGCACCCAGAGCGAGGAGCCGCTGCACCTCGGCGGCCTGATCCTCGGCGTAGATGTCGAGGTGGATGCGCGGAGGCAGTATGCGCTCGGAGTGGTGGGCGTCGAGGGCGATGCAGGGAGCGTCGGCATCGCGCGGTTTCAACACGACCCAGTCGTCGTCCGCGGCGTCGCGTTCGACGTAGTCGAGAGCTGCCTTCCAGAACGTGGACTGCGCGGGGAGGTCCGTCACGCGGATCACGATCGACACGAGCTTCAGCATGGAGCGAGTGTATGACCGCTGGAGGGTTGTTCCGCCCAGTGATCGATAGGCGAGATGTCACGCCGCAGGCCGCGACCAGCTGCCGGACGCCACCTCTCGAGTGTGACGAGATGGCGCCCGACGTCTTGGGCGAGTGTCACACACGCCTGTCTCGTGAATGTGAGGACCGCTCGCTGCTGAGGGCGGCAAGCAAGAGCGAGGACGCGACGATTGCTGTCGTTGCCATGACCGCGCTCCACGATCCGCTGATGGTGACAGCAGGCGATCCGTTCTCATCTACGTACCCTTCGAAGCGGGCGATCCAGGGGACCGTAATCGTGATGCTGTTCGCGAATGCGTAGCTTGCGAACGACAACCCGGCGATGACCACAAGCCCGATGGAGGTGCAGAGGGAGCACGCCATCACGAAGATGCGGTCGCCCGTGAAGAGCCGCTTGGGAGACATCAGGAATCCCTCATTACTGTCGCGCTACCGCACGCACCTGGCGGTGAAGCCGTTTCGGGTGGAGAGCTCGGGGTACTTTCCCTGGGCGCGACAGGTGTTCCACCAACTGATGACAATCCAAGTGGCGACTCCAAGGGCTGCTGCTGCGACCACGATCGCTGCCGCCGCTGTGATGACGATGACGACGACAGGAAGCGGATCGGCGACGATCGGATACGAGATGCCGCTCAGGCTCTTGTGTGCGACGGTCTGGGTCAGGACGTTCCCTTGAACGGAGTACTGAGTCGGGAGGCTCTTTCCGCTCGAGTCGCGAGCCCAGGCTGGTTCGAAGATGACGACTGTCTCTCCGGTCGAGTCGACGATCCGGGCGCCGCCGTCTGCAGTCTCCTCCAGGCGGTTCTCGGGCGGCATTGTGAGCCCGTAGTCAAAGCGTTCGGGTGCTGCGTCGTTCGCGATGACGGTGAGGAGCTGAGCCCCGCCGTCTACGGGGATGACGGCATTCGCACTATCCATCGTGGAGGGATAGGCCACTCCACCCTTCGGAAGGTTCTCGCCGGCGATGGCTGCGTCCGCGTGCGGCAGGTCGATGCCAAGAACGAAGCTCCCTGTCGAAATCTGTACGCCATCTGTGGCGTCGTTCGAAACCTCGACACTGACACCGTCCTGAGCTGTCTTGCCATCTTGCCCATCTTCGATCTCAGAAGGAGCGAAGTCGCGGACCAGGCCACCTTCCATGTGCTCCAGAGCAGCGGCGATCTCGTGCCCTGCTGTCGTCGGGTCTCCATCTTGCGCGGCATCCGCCCACGATGCTGTGGCGGGAAGAGCGATAGCTCCGAGGACTAATGCAGACGCGGTCACTGCGGATATGAAAAGCCGTTTGCGCTCGTGGGGCCGTATACGTGTAGTGCGGAAACTCGGAAACATGGGATCCTCCTGACCTCTATGTCGACTACTTGGAGCTGATACAAGCACACATATGAGGACGATAGTGATATATTCGTCGTCGTATCCTGAGGCGAAGTTGCGAGTCAAGACTGATCGTGAGGCGAGTGCGCGCGTGGACATACGAAACGCCCCCGCCGTTCGGGTCGGCGGGGGCGTCGGCTTCGCGTTGGGGCTTACTGCACCGACCATCCGCCGTCGGAGGCGAGGATGGCGCCGTTGATGTTCACGGCGTCGTCCGATAGCAGGAACGTGATCGAGGCGGCAAGGTGCTCGGCGGTCGCGACGGTCGGGATCGCCTGCTGGAACGGGGCGAGGCGGCCGGAGCCGTACTCGGACATGTTCGGGGGCATCGGGATGCCGGTGGCGACGCCGCCAGGGGCGACGGAGTTCACGCGGATGCCCTTCGGCCCGTACATGAAGGCTGCGGACTTCGTGACGCCGATGATGCCGTGCTTGCTGGCCGTGTAGGCGTTGCCCGAGGCGTTGCCGCGCAGGCCCGCTTCGCTCGAGACGTTGAGGATCGCGCCGCGGCCGACTGCTTCCATCACGGGAATGACCGCGCGCATGAGCTTGAACGGAGCGGTCAGGTTGATCGCGATCACGCGGTCCCAGACGGCATCCGGGGTCTCGCCCGCGGGGGAGAAGTCGTCGTTGATGCCGGCGACGTTCGCGAGGCCGTCGATGCGGTCGCCCGCGGCGGCGAGCACGGCGTCGATAGCGTCCTGCCTGGTGAGGTCGCCCGCGACCGTGACGATGTCGGCATCCGGGAGCTCGGCCTTGAGGGTGTCGAGCTTCTCGGCGGCGATGTCGCTCGCGATGACGCGTCCGCCTTCGCGGGCGATGCGCGAGGCGGTGGCCTTGCCGATGCCGGAGGCGGCGCCCGTCACGATGACGGTCTTGCCGGCGAAGCGGCCGGACGTGACCTTCTCTGTCCAGCCCTCGGAGGCGTCGGCCTCGGGGATCTCGCCGTTGTTCGCGGCGCGCACGAGGTCGTCGACGACCGACTGCGGGAGCTGGCCCTGGCTCATGGCGACGAGCTGCTGCAGCGGAAGTCCGAGCACGGGGGTGAGGAGTTCCGGGTCGGCGCCCGTCTTCTCGAAGAGTCCGCGGATGAGGGGGCCGCCAGTGGGGTCGTTCATCCAGTCGCCGATGGTGGAGTGTGCGGTGAGGGCCATGCTCGTTCTCCTTGCTCGGGTGCCGTTGTAGTTTCGCAACGGTGCGTCTACTTATGTTCCAGTGTACGCCTGAGTACGGTGGACGGGTGCCTCGTCCTCGCAGTGAGAAAGCCCGCCAGTCCGTGCTGGACGCGATGCGGCGCGCGCTCGCCGCAGACGGATACGACGCCGTGACGATCGAGGGCCTCGCGGCTGAGGCGGAGGTGTCGAAGCAGACGATCTACCGATGGTGGCCGTCTAAGGCCGCGATCCTCGGAGAGGCGCTGCTCGAGGGGACCGTCCCTGGTTCGGATGTCGTCGTGCCGATGACGGACGACCTCGGCGCGGACCTGCGCGCATGGTTCACGGCGGTGTCCGCGGGGCTGGCTCGACCCGAAGGCGTGTCGTTGGCGAGGGCGCTGATCGAGGTGACGGCGGCTGATCCGGAGTTGGGGCTGGTGCTGAACGAGCGGCTGGCGGCGCCGATCCGCGAATGGGTGTCGGAGCGAGTGGCGCGCGGACGGACCGCGGGGGATGTGCGGGCGGACGTGGATGCGGGGGCGATCGCGGATCAGTTCATCGCCATGGCGTCGTACTCCGCGTTGATCGGGCAGTCGTTGAGTGCGGAACGAGTGAAGGAGACCGTGGTGCGGTTGCTGCGGGGGATCGCGGCGTAAGACGGGTACTCCGTGGTGTCGGGCTAGGCCCGCCAGTACACTGAACCATCGTTCTCGCGGGCGAGAATTCGGTGAACGACTAGATACCGACGCAGTGTCGGGACATCGGAGGTATACCGTTCTAGGCGGCCGTTCACCTCCGTTTCAGTGAGCCGTTCTCCCGCGGCGATCGCCTGATCGCCAATCGTCGTCAGCAACGCTCCTCGCTCGTTTGCTCGCCGTGGGTACTGTCGTATCCGACCGCTCTCGTCAAACCACCGCTGTAGGGGATCTGACGTCGCCTTCCCGCTAAGACTTGCCAGCTCTGCCCTGATTCCTGCGGAGTTGAGCGCAAGGCTCTCGGTGTCTGCGGTGATGAGCCCGCTTCGAGACAAGGCCTCGATGGCCTTATCCCTCCTCTCCTGAGGAATATCGTCGGGGTCGACGCGCAGTACGATGCTCGCGAAGACGCGAGCCACCTCCTCGTTTGCGAGACACGCCAACATTGCTCTCACGTCGCTCATGATGCCTCCAAGTTCGTGGACCGGCAGCGCGATGGATTCATTGATCTCTCCAAACATTTTCGGGGCGTTCGTCGTGATGCTCATGAGCAGGGCAGCTTCCCGCGTTTGAGCTCAGACACATGCAGGAACCGTGCCACTGTCGTGTAGCACGTTACTCGGATCACCGTTATGGTTGCGGAAAGTGCGAGCCATGTCGAGCATGAGTCTTTCGGCAGGCAGGTGGCCGTGGTTGCTCAACCCGGAGTTCCTATTGGCGAAGGGCGTTTACGTCCCTCGGGCACCAAGCCGTGATGATCGAGGGCCTCAATGAGTAGGCAATGGGTCCGTGGCCGGAGTGAAACGGAGCACGTTGGTCTCACGCCTGTGGAACCCGACGGACTCGTAAAGTCGCAGCGCGGATTCTCGGGATGGGCGGGATGTGAGGTCGAGCGTCCGGAGTCCGCGCTGTTGCGCGAGTTGCGTCATGTGCTCCAGGAGGAGCCGCGCGATGCCACGCCCGCGAACCGCCTGGTCGACCACGACGTCCTCGACGTGGCCGCGGAGCCCGGTCAGGGAAGGCGCGGTCACGAGAGTCGCGGTGCCGACGACGCGCCCCGAGTCACGCGCCACCAGGAGCTCCGTCGCCTCGTGCGCGATGACTGCCTCGGTTCGAGCGCGGTCGAATGCCGCGGATGCGGAGAGCTGTACCAGAAGCGATGCGATTGCTTCGGCGTCCGCGTCCGTGAGTTCGCGCAGCGATTCGATCGTCGGGGTCGACTGGTTCATCTCGGTACCGTAGCCCGATTCGGGGCGGATCGCCGCGCCACGAACGGTGTGTGGACAGGGATGGCCCCGCCACCCTGACGGGTAGCGGGGCAGAATGAGCAGAGCTGTAGTCCCCTAGTCACTCTTTTCGGAAGAGAATGCTCCCGAAGCCGACGAGCATGAGACATGCGCCAAACAGGCCAGTCATAGCAGCAGGTGCGAGGTTCCCAGTCGTGTGCTCCGCGTCTGAGATGTAGCCCTCAGCAATCGCCATGACGATGGCGAGGATGATGATGCCGGCGCCGACGAATCCAATGCAGACCATTGCTCGTCTCGTTCGTTGCTTCATAATCGCTCCTACGGGTTACATCCTGCGGCCAAGACGTCGCTGTACCTTACGTCAGGCCGCCGAGCGTCGAGTCGCTGGAGTGTGAGCGGCAGCCCGACAAGTCGGGCTGCCGCTCACTGAATCACTCCTCCGGTGGAACGACATCTTCGTCACCACGCGCAGCTCGCCACCTCTTCATCATGTGGGCGTACCACGTGGCGGCGAGGAGTCCCGTGGCAACGAAGAGCCAGGAGCCGATCTCGGGGAAGCGGACAGACAATACCGTGGACGCCACGATCAGCAAGCCCATGGCGACCGTCATCATGAGCTGGCGGCCAGGTTCCGTGATCACGCCGAACCAGGTTCGAGGCTCGCTTCTCATCTACAGGGTCCTCCGCTGTACGTGTCGACCCACCACAGAACACCGGGGTAGATGTAAGGCTGTGTTGCCGTGACCTGCACACAGCGCTTCGGGTTCGAATTCTGGGCGACACTCGCGTTCCACCAGACCGAGCCGCCGGCCACGACACACACGGGCGCCATCACGCCGCAGCCTACTGAGGCGATGATGCCCGCCCCTCCTGACGCGATGGTTGCCGTTTCCGCTCGGTTGAATCGCAACCGGTATTGGAAGACGTTTGGCCGATCGAGCGTCGGATCGGCGACGATCGGGTAGGCATAGTCGCCGTCCTGATGGTCGACGAACTGAGTTAGCTGCGACCCGGACGCCTCGTAGTAGGTCGGAATCTCGACACCGTTGGCGTCCTTGGCCCAGGGGGCATCGATGTTGGCGATGATCTTCTCGGTCGCGGCCGCACCTCCCGTCGCCGGGTCTGTGGTGGATTCGACGACGTACGCGATTGCACTGCCGTCGTCTTGGATCTCGACAGTCGCGTCGGGTCCGAAGTCGTAGTCGAACCGATCAGCCTGGGCAGCGTTGTCGATGACGACACTGACGCGGATCGATTCAGCCCCGGTCATCAGATTGATCGACGGCGTCGTCGCATCGCCCACGTAGTTCAGCGATCCGTCACCGGCGACAGCAGCGTCGTCGAGCCCGGATGCGCCGGGCAGGGAGAAGGACATCGAGTCCGTGTCATCGGCGGAGGTTATGCGGACGCCCCGGGCGGGGTCCATCGCCAGGATCGCCTCGCCGCCACCGTCGAGAGTCGCCGTGGCTTCTGTTGGGCTCGTCTCGAGCTCTATGCCGCCGTTCATGAAGGGGGCTGCCTCCGTAACTACGGCAGCGATGTCATCGGCCTGGTCACTACCGCTGCCTGTGTCTGCGATGGCAGCGGAGGCTGTTGTGAACGACATGGCGCTGATAGCAGCGAGAGCGACTAGTGCGGTGGTTCGATGATGTCTCACGAGAAGTCCTCCTGGATGTCAGAATTGACCCGCCTGTCCCATGGAAGAACACATATGAGGACAAAAGCAATATTTTTGAGAGGGCGTCGCGCAACCTCGTTGCCGACTTCTCGTCATCGGTGCCGCGACGGAGAGCCATCGCTGTGGCGATCAAAGCCCTCAAGGAGCCGGAGGGCGCAGTTCAGGTCGATGCCGAGGCGATGTCGTCAGCGTGCTGGGCGTATGACCGTTGCTCGCGTTCCGTCGGGGCGGCGCGTGCGGCATCGCGAAAGGCAGACCTCGCTTCTTCGACGCGCCTGAGGCGCTGCAGGAGATCTCCCCGAACCGCCGAGTAGAGGTGGTGTCCTCCCAGCGAGCTCTCGAGCGCCTCCGTCAGCGCGAGAGCTTCGGCCGGTCGTCCCGCGTTCGCCACGGCGACCGCACGGTTCAGGCGGATGAACGGCGATGCATCCACCTGTTCCAGCACCCCGTACATGTCGGCGATGCGGGCGTGGTCGATCTCCGTCCCCGCGGCCGGGCGGACGTATTCGGCCGCGACGGTGGCGCGGATGAGGTGCCGTCCGCCGTGGATGCCCGCCCGTGCCGCCTCCTCCACGGCGTCATCGAGCAGCCGCAGCCCTTCCTCGATCTCGGAGACATCCCACAGTCCGCGATCCTGTTCGTCGAACGGCACGGACAGGCCGTCGGCCGTGGTGCGTGCCGCCCGGCGGGAGTGCTGAAGAAGAAGGAGGGCGAGAAGCCCCGTGAACTCGAGTCGAGCCGGGGAGTCCGAGGGGAGCAGTTGCCGGCACAGCCGAGCAAGTCGAATGGCCTCGGCGCCGGGATCGGGCTGCAGCGTCGGATCGGAGTAGCCGATGGTGAACAGCGCGGACAGGACCTCGCAGACGCTGGCACTTCGACTGTCGAGCTGCGCGGCATCCGGAACGCGGTACGGGATGTTCGCGTGCGCGATCTTGGCCCGCGCCCGCACGAGTCTCTTCTCCATCGTCGCGGGTGCGACGGCGAAGATCGCGGCGAGCTGTTCGATCGACACGTTCAGGACGGTGCGGAGTGTCAGCGCCGCGCGGGCCTCCAAGGTCATCGCGGGATGGCAGGCGGTGAAGATCAGCTTCAGCCTCTCGTCCCCGTGTGGGAACGCGTCGTCGTGGTCGTCGGCTTCCTGGGTGATGTCGGCGCCATCGTGCGGCTCGTGCTCCAGGCGTGCCACCGCCCGGCGCTCGGCGTCGGCGTGTCGGACGAGGTCGATCGCGCGGCGGCGCGCGACGGTCGTGACCCAGGCGGCGGGGTTCGCCGGAACCCCGTCGCCTGGCCACCGCTCGACCGCTCGCGCCAGAGCGTCCTGCACGGCGTCTTCGGCGAGAGTCCAGTCGTGGACTGTGCCGATCACGCTCGCGACCACGCGGCCGTACTCGATCGATGCCACGTGTCGCACGGCGACTATGGCATCCGGAAGCGTGCCCGGCGGCTCTTCCGGCACGGTCACATCGTCACCCGAGCGGCCACACGGGGCGCACTTCGACCAGGCCGAACCGAGCCATCGGGTGTGCAGCGGCGATCTCGATCGCGGCGTCGAGGTCGTCGGCGTCGATCACGTCGAACCCGGCGATCCATTCGCGGCTCTCGGTGAACGGTCCGTCGGCCACGATCCTCTCGCCGGCTCGGACGCGCACGGTCGTGGCGTCTTCGGCAGGCCGCAGACGGTCGCCCAAGACATAGGAGCCGCTGTCCTGCAGCGACGCCACCCACTCCCCGGCGTTGTCCTCGGCCTCGACGTAGGGCTCGGCGGTCGGGTCTGTGCAGATGAAAAGTACGTAGCGCATGTGTTCTCCTCAAGGTCTTTCTACATCTACTTACCCAGACGACGGACGACCACCAGCGCACAGGACACCGATCCGGAAACTGGATCGCGCTTTAACGCTCTGAACTCCGACGGTGGCTCTCAGAAGTCGCCTTCGGCCACCTGGAAGCAGACCAGCCCGCGAGACCGCCACATCTCGACCACGCTGCGGCGATCGTCGACGACGCCGATGACGGAGAAGTGCGGTGCGATGTGGGCGTCGTAGATCTCGGCCTTGACGATGTTGTCTGCGCGTTGGTCGCCCGTGCGGCGGAGCAGCAAGCGGTCGAAGGGGATCTCATTGAACGTCAGCCAGGCTTCGGTGGCGCGGCGGGCGGTCTCGTCACGGCCCGAGACCACGATGAGCGCGTCGACGTCGGGGTGTGCGGCGAAGGCTTGGGCTGCGACGACGACCGGGTGGTTCGGGGTGTCGATCGATACGTTGCGCATGTCGTACGGCGAGCGGTCGCCGATGAGGGCGAGGGTGCCGTCGACGTCGAAGATCCAGGCGCGAGGGCGATCGGTGGGCATGGTGTGAGGGTAGTGGGTTGTTCGGGAGTTGCGCGAGTGACGGAACCGCCTCGCTACCGTGCGTAGCGAGGCGGTCGATGATGGTACTCAGGAACTGCTGGACCGTCGTCGTTCGCGCACAGTGGCGCGCACGAGCAAAGCCAACGCAGTGGCGATGAGGGTGAAGGATGTGAGCCAGAAGATCCACACGACGTCCTGGAACAGCTGCAGGTTGGCGATCACCGGAAGCGCAACGCCGACAATGACCAATGCCGCCACGGTTGCACGCTCACGAGACGTGCCACGAACACGTTCAGCCATCACGACACCATTGCCTTTGCTACGCATTCACCAGCGGTGGATCCGATGATGCCACCCGCGGCGGCTACGCAGGCGGCACATCCGATGCCAAGCGTTGCGCCGCAGATGACGCCACATGCAACCCCGATGGCCACAAGCGCCCACTGCGCGATGCCTGCGCTCGTCAGGCACTTGTTCAAGGTGTTCCAGTTGAATGCGGGTTGCGCTGTCCCGACCGGGGTGGACTCGCTGCCATCGGACACGATCTGATCGAGCTGAAGTTGACCGTCCTGCCATAGCGCCACTCTTCCGGAGTGCTCTGTCTGCGCCTGGTACACGACCTCCGCGCGTGAAGCGATGCTCCCATCGGGGTTGAACATGACCGCGTACCCCGAGATGTCGAGCAGGTTCACCGTGGAGACGAAGGGGACACGAAGGATGAGTGATCCGTTCTCCGTCGCCCTCGTGAATGCCTGAGATGTGTCGAGCGCGAGTCCACTCTCCGTCGAAGTCTGAGAGCTGATCCCGGCGTCCGCGAGAAGGCGGTCCGTCGTTGAGGGGGATGCCGGTTCTGTGTTTTCTGCGTACTCGACAAGCTTGTCCCCCACATTCGCGGTGGATGACGCGATCGGCGATTGGAACGAGGCGGCCTGCGTCTGACCCACAGTCCCCGCCCGAGGCGCCGCCGCTGAAGTTCGCACGCCTGCGGGACCGGCTGTGATCACGGTCACTGCGATCGTGACGGCGACCAACCCTGCTATCACCATCAGCGCGATACGCGTCAGACGGCGTTCTTCTCCGTCGCTCATCGATGACTGTCTCTGGAACTCGGCGATGTTCATCACTGCTCCTTTGCTGATCAAACCCCGCCATAACGTGTAAAACGTTACTTTGTTACTGTCGCGCCGTCTGTCCCCCGTTTGGGTGACAGACGGCGCAACCTTCCGGGGCGAGGATTCGTTGGTTCGACTGCCTGCGTGCAGGGGTGGCTGCTCGGGCCTTCAATGGGGGCGATCGCGCGGCCTCGTCGAGAACTGCTAGGTCTCCAACGCTCCAGGTGAACGCTGGTGTGGACATCCGCATTCGCAAGTGCGCCCGGGAATGGGGCCTCCTTGTTCTTCGCCCTGCGCGAGGCTCACGGGGCGTTTGTTGTAGTGATTGAGGTCGCGGCGTCCGTCCGTCCATCCGCGAACCGCGCCTGAGCTCGGTCGTGACGCTTGCCGACGGGCACGAGTTCCGTGGCCTTGGGCAGCCCCATCGGCTTCGTCGAGACGTACACGCTCTCGGCGGTGTCGACGCGGAAGGTCTCGTGCCAGATGCCGACCACTCCCGGAGCCTTGCGGGCTGCGCGGTTGAAGGCGGTCCAGGCGGGGCGGTGCTGCTGGTTCGGGCTGGACGCGTAGGCGTAGAGCTTGTCGACGGATGACCAGTACTGCACGACGTAGGGTCCGCCGGATCCGAAGAGCAGGTGGTAGCCGAGCATGCCCGAGTCGGGGTCGGCGCTGAGCTCGCGCAGCATCCCCGGCATGGCGAAGAACGCCGGCATCCACAGGTCGGGGCGCCACCAACGGTTGATCTGCATCCCGATGTGGAACACGACGAGCTCGCCCTCGTGGCGGTGGGTCATGCGGCCCGCGATGACTTTCGACATGATGTCTCCTTGATTGGATAGTCTCACTATCCATAATGGATAGCGCTACTATCGAAGTCAAGAGGTGGCCATGAGAATTTCCGAACTGTCAGCCCAGACCGGCGTGACCGTGCCGACGATCAAGTACTACCTGCGTGAAGGGCTGCTGCCCGAGGGCGAGAGGTCGTCCGCGACTCAGGCCGCGTACGGCGAGAAGCACGTGGAGCGGCTACGGGTGATCCGGGCGTTGCTCGACGCGGGAGTGAGCATCGCCGAGACGCGACGGGTGCTCGGGGCGCTGGATGATCCGCCGGCGAGTGCGCACGAGCTGCTGGGGGCGGCGCATGCGGCGATCACTCCGCCGGTGGATGAGTCGTTGGATCTGACGGACGCGGAGGCGCTTGTCGCGCGGCTCGGGTGGAAACCGGGGATGTGCGACGAGGCGGTGCTGCACGCGGTCGCGCGGGCGCTGCAGGGGTTGGAGCGTGTCGGGTTCACCGTTCCGGATGCAGCGATGGCGGAGTACCTCGCGAGTGCGCGGCGGATTGCGGATGCGGAGATCGCGGGGGTGCCGGAGGAGTCTGCGGATGCCGCGGTGCGGTACGTGGTGCTGGGGTCGGTGCTGGTGGAGCCGTTGTTGTTGGCGTTGCGACGGGTGGCGCAGCAGGTTAGTTCGGGGGAGAGGTTTGGTGGGGACGGAGCTAGAGCATGAGCGCCAGGCGCTCCCTCAGGGCTGGATCACACACGTAGATGTAAGTTCCACGCATCCCGCGCGTCAACAGCACTCCATAGATGTTCCGGATGAACGTCAGCAGGTCATCGTCCCCGAATGCATCTTTCAGGTGCCCGGTGTTTTCCTTGCCTTTCTTGTCCCGATAACTCTCCCGATCGGCAACGACCCGTCTAGTTGCAGGGTCGAGACGGAGGTCCGGACCGATGATGACGCCGGCATAGTTCAGGTCGTACCCCTGAACGGTGTGGATCGAGCCGACCTCTTCGAGCGATCCTGTTGAGTTGATCCAGTCCTTGTCCGTGCCGTTCCACCGCATACGCTCACCATCAAGCTCGATGTCGAATGCATGCGGGTTCTTCTTGGATACCCAATCCCACGCGTAGCCTGCGACGAGGCGGGAAAGACCGACCTCAGCATCCTTCTGTCGGATGGCGTCGCGCATCTCTCCAAGGTTGTCGAAGAGGCGGAGCTCATACTCGCCGAGGTCGGGGAGTGACGGTGCTTCATCGCGCAGCACGGCGCGCACGAACTCGACGTAGTCTGCGCCCGCCTGTACGCGCATCTGGGTCGTTAGGCGGAAGAAGCGATGCGCATCCTTGGCCCCACTGATTTCAGCGCTGAGTGCGGTCGGAGAAAGATCATGGGGTCGCACACTCTGCTCGCCATCGACGAGCAGGAGCTGATGCTTGCTCCGAGCCCTGATCCAGTCGAGCTGGGTGTAGCGAGCGTCATCGCTCCCGAACAGCGCCTCGTTGATCTCGCGGAATTTCTTGTTATGCACCCCGGACGCCTGATTGGCGCGCTGCCCGAGTCGGTGAGTCTCGTCGACGAGGACAAGGTCGTAAGTCTCGTCCGCTTCACCGAGCTGGAACGGCGACATCACCATCGCAGCATCGAGCTTGGGCGTCTTCATGAAGACCTTCTTCACCGACATCCGCAGAGACTGCTGTGGGATCACGAGAGCCATGCGAAGAGTCTTGAGCAGGTCGCGATTCTCGGGGACGAAGAACTCCGAGAACATCGAGTCTGGCTCGACTCCGTCGCGGTCGTCGTAGTCCCGGATGTCGGCGAGCAACTTCATCAAGAAGATCGCGATGATCGTCTTGCCAGTCCCTGGATTGCCTTGGACTACGAGTGTTGATCGAGCGCTGGGGTCCTGAAGGTCATCGAGCAGGCCCTCCAGGATGTCCATGATCGCGATTCCTTGGTCGTCGGTCAGGGCTTTGAAGGGCGACAGCTTGAAGAGATCGGAGTTCTCGATCTGCGGGATGCTCCGCGAGAAGAGCCCCTCTGCTCGCAGCGCTTCAAACACGTCGCGGAACGACTCGCGGTAGATGGCGCGGTCGTAGTACTGAGCATCTGTCAGACCGTCGTTGCTATTGAGGATGCGGTACTGGCCGTCGCCCGAGAACCAGCGGATGAGGTGCGATTCGAGGTCGAGGCAGACTGACTTGTTGAACGTGCGATCCACGACGACGCGGATCGACTCAAGGGACTCGTTCTTCTTCGAGCCGGCGAGGTGCTGACGCATCCGGGTGGCAGCGCTCACTGTCTCGCCGACGTAGAGTCCAGGAGAGCCGCGCTGGGCGTCGCCTTCGATCACATAGACAACAGGCCAATTAGTGTGCCGGGCGTCGTCGCGCGCCCACGTGTCAACGGCATCACGGCGGAAAGGCAGGCGCTGGATGCTGAAATCTGTCACTCCGGCGCCTCGGGAAGCTTGGTGTACTTCGTCATGCGGCCTTTGGCCAGCTCCACCGGGTACTTCGCTTTCGTCGACTCCAGCTTCTTCATGATGATCTCGTCGAGGTCGACCCCGATCTTGTTCGCGAGATGGATGCAGTAGATGACAATATCCGCGAGTTCCGCTTCGACCTGTTCCTGATCGAAGTCAGCGGACCACTGGAAGCACTCGAGGAGCTCACCGGCTTCGATCGAAATGCTCTTGGCGAGGTTCTCCGGCGAGTGAAACTGGTCCCAGTCCCGTTCGGCCACAAAGGCGCGAAGGGCGGCGAGAGTCTGCGGCGACGGCATGATGCGACGCTAGCAGGGTCCGGGTAGGGGCCTCGAGGACACTCCCTGTTAGCTTGCTCACGGAGGCATAGTGAGCGAGAGCCGTGTTATCGAGGTCGTTGCAGCCGTAATCGAGCATGAAGGCAAGGTTCTTGCGTGCCGCCGCCGACCTGAGAAGGCCGCTGGAGGGAAATGGGAGTTTCCCGGCGGCAAACTCGAAAAGGGTGAGACGCACAGCGAGGCTTTGGTGCGAGAGATACGCGAAGAGCTCAGCACCTCCATCGAGGTCACCGCGCCGCTTCGAACGGATGACACCGTGGTCGGCGAAAGCACCATCCGCCTCATTTGTCTTCGCGCCAGGTTGCTCGGACAGCCACCGACCCGGAGCCTCGATCATGATGAAATCCGCTGGGTTCGCCCTAGCGATCTGCCGGATCTCGATTGGGCCGCCCCGGACCTGCCGTCTGTCACGGAACTTGCTGCCGGATCGCCTACTCGATGATCAAGAAGCCCTCGTCGTCGCGGACGATCAGAAGGATTCTCAACTCGGACAGCAAGGCTTCGAGGTGAGCGATTGGTCTGCTGGGAAGCAAGATGACGGGGATCCCGGGCCTGCCGGATTCCCGAGCAAGTAGCGAATAGTCGAGGACCTGCCCAATCGCGGTGCGGACATATTCACGAGCGGGCGACTTCTTCGCTTCGACGACCCAGCCTGACTCTGAGACGTAGAGATCGGGCTCGATGGTGGCTCCTGCGGAGCTCAGGCGAAGGCGCTGAGGAGTCTCACCACGGGACTTGATCCACTGCCCGAAGTCGTTCTGCAACTCGAACTCGATTCGGGAGACGACGCGCTCGCCAGGGATGAGTTGTGCTCCGATGACGTACGACGAAGACTCGGGAGGTGTCCAAGACGAGGTCTGCGCCCTTTCTGGGACGGGCGGAGATGGCGCATCGAGTGCTTCCACATTGGCGTCAACCGGCACGAGCTTAAAGATGATTCCTTCGCGAAGATTGCCGTCGGAGTCCGGGATTGTCTCGATGCTGAACGCTGGCTCGCCAGTGGTGAACTCGCCAATGTAGGTGACGTAGGTGCCCTGTTTGGTGAACAGGCGGATGGGGCGGCCGTTGTTGGCGGCGTCTCGAAGCGCAGTGTTCCCGCGGGCGAATACTTGCGGACCGTACTGACCTTCGCCCGTGTAGAGAAAAGAACCGTCTCCCTGCAGCCCTTCAAAAGCGTCGTACCCATGCCTCGCTCCGCTTTCCGGGCTAGTGATGACGAGTATGTCGGGAATCGATTTGGGCGTGATGATCCCGCCCTGCTCTTGACCCCTGTAGGCAGCGTGCAACTCTCGTCGCAGCACGGTGTCGCCGATCTCCAACGTCCAGACCTTCGGATCGGTGGGTCGGAGCTGCCGATCGAACCGAGCCCGCACAGCGTCAGCCTGGAAGTCGTCGAGTTCCCATGCGGCGGCGCCTTCGGGTGGCTTGGCGTACTGCTCTCCGAGGAAGCTACGGATGCGTTTCTGGGCGACGTTCAACTCCAGCGATAGTCGGGCCGGCGTCGTTGTGCTCACGCCACGCAGCATATCGATATGTCGCACCGCTCATGCTTCGCTCCAGGGTCCGCTATCGTCTGGACTAAAGCGTGTTCAACGAAGAGCGGAGTAACGGTGGAGTTTTCGGAGCGTCTCGATTCCCTCGCAACGAAGGTGAAAAACCAGGCGACGGCGATCGGGACCGAGGAGGCAACGAAGAATGCGTTCGTCATGCCGTTCATCTCGACGATTCTTGGTTACGACGTCTTCGACCCGCTCGAGGTCGTCCCCGAATTCACGGCCGATGTCGGCACGAAAAAGGGGGAGAAGGTTGACTACGCCATCATGCGCGACAGCGAGGTTCAGATCCTCATCGAGTGCAAGCCATCGATGGGGTCGCTCAAAATCGAGCACGCTTCGCAGCTCTTCCGTTACTTCGCTGTCACGAACGCGCGCATCGCTGTTCTGACGAACGGCGTTGTCTGGCACTTCTACACTGACCTCGACGCTCCGAACCGGATGGACGCCAAGCCGTTCCTCGTGCTCGACCTGCTCGACATCGACGAGACTCTGATCCCGGAGATTCAGAAGCTGAGCAAGGAGAGTTTCGACCTCGACTCCATCATCAGTGCGGCCGAGGAGCTCAAGTACATCGGTGCTCTGAAGCGAGAGATCGCGAGCCAGTTCCGCGAGCCGACGGACGAGTGGATCAAGTTCTTCGCAACGCGTGTCTACGACGGTTCCTACACGCAGAAAGTGCGGCAGCAGTTCACGGGGCTGGTGGGCAAAGCGGCGCACCAGTTCTTGAACGAGCGGGTGAATGATCGCCTGAAGACTGCCCTCGGCGTGAGCGGAATCGCTCACACATCGGACCCGTCGCCTGCGACGAGTGCAGAGGTCGCGGAAGCAGACCTCGACCGCGACACCGAGATTGAGACCACTCTTGAAGAGCTCGAGGGCTACCAGATCGTCAAGGCGATCGCATGTGGCGAGGTCAAACCGCAGCGCGTTACGCACCGCGATGCGAAGAGCTACTTCGCTGTCTTGCTCGACGACAACAACCGGAAGCCCGTGGCCCGTCTTCACTTCAACGGGAAGCAGAAGTACCTGGGGCTGTTGGACGAGGACAAGGTCGAGACGCGACATGCGATCGAAGAGCTCGATGAGATCTATGCGCACGCAGATGGCATTCGCGAGGCGGTCGGTCGGTACAAGGACTAGCAATCGTCTCAACGCCTGGCAGTTCGACACGGCGCCCCCGCCCGGTGCCGCACGCGGGTAGGGTCGACGTTCGGCCCCGGCTGCGTTGCCGGCCCTTTCCACTACGGCCTGGGTGACTATTGATGACGGCAGTCGAGCCGTAAGACGCACTGACATGCGGGGGCTCTGACGGAGGACTGATGCAGCAACCAAGCAAGGCGACGGCAACCGAGTTGTTCGAAGGGCGCAAGCACTATGTCATCCCGGCGTACCAGCGCCCATACGTCTGGACGGAAGAAGATCAGTGGTCGCCGCTTTGGGACGACATCATTCGCGTCGCGGAAAGCCATCTTCTCGAGGACGTCAAGCCGGTAGCGAGCCACTTCCTCGGGGCTGTCGTCTTTGAGGTGATGCAATCGGGAAGCGTCGGGATCACCGAGCTCGATGTCATCGATGGTCAGCAGCGACTGACCACTCTCCAGCTTCTGCTAGATGCCGTCGAAGCCGTCCTGTCGGAGCATGGACACAGCGAGGCCGCGGAAAGGCTCGAAGAACTCATCGCGAATCGGCAGAGCGCGTACGCGGGGAAGGCTCAGAGGTTCAAGCTCTGGCCCTCGCAAGCGAATCGCGCGGAGTTCGCGTATGCCATGGACGGTGGGGGTGCACCGAGGCCGGAAGAACTGGGGCAGATCCATGGAGCGCATCTGTTCTTCAAGAACGAGGCCGCGCGCTGGCTGCTCGGAGAGCCCGATGCGGATGGGGTCGTCCCTCCGGGCACGCCGGAAGAACGCTCCAACGAGCTGGCGAACACTCTGTCCAATCGGCTCGTCGTGGTCGCCATCGATCTCACGGGCGATGATGACGCCCAGCTCATCTTCGAGACCTTGAATGACCGGGGGACGCCGCTTCTCAAGGCCGACCTGATCAAGAACTGGGTTTTCCGGAGGGGAGTGAGCCTCGGAGCCGACGTAGATCGCTGGTCCCGCACGATCTGGGAAGACTTCGACACGGACTGGTGGCGGGAAGAGATCACTCAAGGACGGATGAGCCGCTCAAGGGTCGACATCTTCCTTCACTACTGGCTCATCATGCGATTGCGTGAAGAAGTCAAAGCGGAACTCGTCTTCCGAGCCTTCACGGAGTACGCCCAGCCCCAGATGTCGGATGCAGCCGCCGCCGACGCTTTCCTGCGGGAACTACGTCGAGATGCTGATACCTATCGCGGCCTTGGTGCCCTCCCGATCGACACCGCTGCAGGGCGTTTCCGTACTCGTGTGATCGAGGCGATGGAGCTTGCGGCCACGACCCCGGCGTTCCTATATCTGATCTCACTCAACCACGCTCTGCCTCCCGAGCAAGTCGAGCGTGGACTCGGCGCGATCGAGAGCTGGGTGGTGCGGCGAACTCTTTTGCAACTCACCTCTAAAGACATGAACAAGTTGATCGTCGCGCTGCTCAAATCCGTAAGCGCGGGACCGTTCGAAGTCACCGGCGATGCGATTCGAGAGTTCCTCTCCCGTCAGACGGCGGGCACGCGCGAATGGCCGTCGGATGAAGACCTTCTCGATCGAATCCCTGAACTCAGGATGTACCGGAACATCAAGCAGGGACGAATTGCCGTCGTGCTGAGTGCAGTCGAAGCGCACAAGCGCGCTCGAGACCCGAAGTACGGAGCGGTCAGCCTTCCCGCAGGGCTGACTCTTGAGCACGTAATGCCGCAGAAATGGCGGGAGCACTGGACATCAGACCCGCAGTTGTCACCCGAACAGGAAGCAACGCGCGACCGGATCGTGCACACCTTGGGGAATCTCACTCTGGTGAACCAAGCGCTCAACTCGTCTTTGTCTAACCGGCCGTGGACAGATGCGGAAGCCGATGGGCTCGAGAACGGTGGTCACGCAGACCGCGGCAAGCGCAGCATACTGTCGCAGTTCAACCTCATCGTGTTGAACAAGGAGATCTTGGATGCGCACCCGCAAGAGTGGACGGATGACGACATCCGGGACCGCTCGGTGTCACTTGCTGCGACAATCGCGCAGGTCTGGCCTGGCCCTGATGAAGAAGTGCAGGCAGCCTCGCGCCGAGCGCTCCTCGTCGGTGACTAGTCTCGGTGCCGACTGGGGGGGGGGGGGGGCTTCAGA
>NZ_LBCR01000020.1:0-60499 GCF_001005635.1 Microbacterium sp. Ag1 | reverse complement strand
GACGCCGCCCGCCGCGCCTGCCGCCCCCGCGGCGCCTGCCGCGTCGCGCACCACCGAGGAGGACGACCTCGAGGACACCAGGATCAGTGTTCCGGGACACCGGCTCGTCTTCACGTGGGACGACGGGACGCGTGTCTCCGTCTCCCGCCGCACGGTGTTCGGGCGCAACCCCGCACCGGAAGAGGGAGCGACGCTCGTGCCCGTGCGCGACGAGACGCTCTCGCTCTCGAAGACGCACTTCGAGGCGGCGGCCGAGACCTCGGGCGGCTGGGTGATGGACCGACACTCCACGAACGGCATGACGATCGTCCGCGCAGGCCAGCGGATCGCCTGTCCCGCGGGGCAGCGCGTCCCGGTGCGACTGGGCGACGCCATCGAGATCGGCGACCGCATCGTCACGATCGGCGGATACGCATGAGGCCGGGATTGGTCGTCTCGACCGGGTCGGCCACGCATCCGGGACTCCGGCGAGCGCTGAACGAGGACGCGCATCTGGCATCGGCGCCGATCTTCCTGGTCGCCGACGGAATGGGTGGGCACGAAGCGGGGGAGCGCGCGAGCGCCGCCGTGATCGCGGAGTTCGCGCGCTACATCGGTCGGTCCGCGCTCGAACTCGACGACGTGCGTCTGGCACTCTCCCTGGCGAGGGAGAGTGTCGAGGAGCTGTCCACCTCGGGCAACGGCCGCGCAGGTACGACACTCAGCGGTGTGTTCGTCGCCTCGGTCGACGGCATGGGCTACTGGCTCGCACTCAACATCGGCGACTCGCGCACCTATCGCTTCGCAGACGGCGAGCTGGAGCAGATCACGGTGGACCATTCCGTGGTGCAGGAGCTGATCGAATCGGGTGAGCTCACGGTCGAGGATGCCGTCTCCGACCGCCGCCGCAACATCATCACGCGGGCGATCGGCGCGAGCAGCACGGGCGACGCCGACTACTGGATGTTCCCCGCCGAGCTCGGCGACCGGATGCTGGTGTGCTCGGACGGCCTCACCTCCGAGGTCGCCGACGCCCGCATCCGCGAGATCCTGATCGCCGAGAAGGACCCGCAGCGTGCGGCAGACGTGCTCATCGACGAGGCCGTCAGCGCCGGGGGCAGGGACAACATCACGGTGCTCGTCATCGACGCCGTCTCCGTCGCCTCGAGACCGGGGACGCTGATGGCCACCGATACGGACATCGACCAGGACACACGTCCACGAGAAGCCGCAGCAGGAGGGGTTCGCTGATGCAGACCAGCTACCGACCGGGACAGTGGTACCTGATCGTCATCCCGGGAGCGCTCGTCGCCCTCCCGCCCGAGGTGCCAGGCGATGTCGTCGCGCGGCTGTGGGAGCGCCTGCCGGAGGAGAAGACGCTCGCGACCGTTGTCGATGTGCTCACCGCGCAGTCGGGGGTCTCGTTCACTTCGCTGCCCTCGTTCGTCGCGGCCGTCGCCGAAGGGTCGGACATGCGGATCGCCCTGCGGGGGGCGGTCACCGCGAGTGTGGAGACCGGCTCGGAGTCGTTCGAGCTCTCCGGCGCCGATGTCACCACCTGGAACGAGCGCTACCTCGGCGGTGCGACGAAGGTCGAGATCACGGTCGAGAGCGCCGATGCTGACGCCGACGGTCTGCCCGTGCAGAGCGGAATCGTCCGGGCGGCGGCTGTGAGCGCCGAGCTCGAACCGAGCGATGCCGATCCGCTCCCCTCCATCCTCGGCCCTGCCCCGGTCGTCGGGGAGTCCGCGCCGGCCGCGAACGTCGCGGCGCCGGAGCCGGTCGCGGCTCCTGAACCCGCGCCGGAGCCGGTGGCCGAGCCCGAGCCCGCGCCGGAGCCGGTGGCAGCTCCCGAGCCGGAGCCGGAGCCGGAGCCCGAGGAACCGCTCCCCGTCATCGACGATGCCTTCCTGCCGCCCACCGAGGTGACACTCGCTCCGCCGGTCGACGACGACTTCGACCAGCTGTGGGGCGCCACGGTGCACTCCGTCGGAGGGGCGGCGACACCGGCCGCGCCGATCGCCGTCGAGGGCGACCACGACGGCGCGACGATCTCGGCCGCAGACCTCCGCGCGCTCCGCCAGCAGCCGCCGGTCTCCAGTGACGCCCCGACGGAGGTGCTCGATGTCGCCCCGGCACCGGCCGCGGCCTCCGTCGGCCGCATCCGCCTGTCCACAGGGCAGGAGACGGCTCTGGATCGCACCGTGATCATCGGGCGCCGCCCGCGGTCGACGCGGGCGAGCGGCGCGAATCTTCCGCATCTCATCGCCGTCGAGAGCCCTCAGCAGGACATCTCGCGCAGCCACCTCGAAGTACGGCCGGAGGGCGACACCGTGGTGGTCATCGATCTGCACACCACCAACGGGTCCACCCTGCTGCGGCCGGGAGCCGACCCCGTGCGGCTGCACCCCGGCGAGCAGACGCTGGTGCTCTCCGGCGACGTCGTCGACCTCGGCGACGGTGTCACGGTCGCCTTCGAGGATCTGCCGTGACGCGTCGCCCCTCCCCGCCGCCGGACCTTCCCGGCTTCACCTACGTCGAGCCGCTGGGCACCGGCGGCTTCGCCGACGTCTTCCTCTACGAGCAGGAGATGCCCCGCCGCCGGGTCGCGGTGAAGGTGCTCCTCGCCGATCGCATCTCCAGCGGCGCCGCCCAGGAGTTCGCGGATGAGGCGAACGTCATGGCGATGCTCTCCACGCACCCCGCGATCGTGACGA
This sequence comes from Microbacterium sp. Ag1, assembly GCF_001005635.1. Classification (NCBI taxonomy): domain Bacteria; kingdom Bacillati; phylum Actinomycetota; class Actinomycetes; order Micrococcales; family Microbacteriaceae; genus Microbacterium; species Microbacterium sp. Ag1. Next base: position 57,803 of record NZ_LBCR01000020.1, on the reverse strand, counting down.
TCTACCAGGCAGGGGTCGCCGGAGACGGACGCCCGTACCTGGTGATGGAGTACTGCCCCCGGCCCAACCTCCAGCTGCGCGCGCGGAAGGACCCGTTCTCGGTGGCCGAGGCGCTGCGGGTCGGTGTGCAGGTGGCCGGTGCCGTCGAGACAGCGCACCGCGCCGGTGTGCTGCACCGCGACATCAAGCCCGCCAACATCCTGGTCACCGAGTACAACAGGCCGGCGCTCACCGACTTCGGCATCGCGTCCACCACCGGAGCCACGGGAGAGGCGTCGGGGATGTCGATCCCGTGGTCGCCCCCCGAATCGTTCGCCGAGCCGCCGCAGAGCGGACCCCGAACGGATGTATGGGCCCTCGGAGCGACGCTGTACACCCTTCTGGCCGGCCGTTCGCCGTTCGAGCGTCCGGGGGAGCGCAACTCGAGCGCCGACCTCATCGAGCGCATCGAGCGTGCAGCTCTCCCCTCGCTGAAGCGGCCGGACTCGCCCGAGAGCCTGCAGCGCCTCCTCGAGCGCGCGATGGCGAAGAACCCCGACGATCGTTTCCCGAGCGCCGTGGCGTTCGCGCGGGCACTGCAGAAGGTGCAGATCGAGCTCTCGCATTCGGTGACGCCGATCGACATCGTCGACGACCACCCGCCGGCGGAGGATCTGGACGACGACGGCGACGGCCTCACGCGGGTGCGCGAGATCGTCAGCATCGACCCCGACGTGGCATCGTTCACCCGCCCGTCGGCGACGACGCAGCGCAAAGAGCCTCCGGCCGTGCTGCCCGGCATCCCGCGCTTCGACGCGCCACTCGCCGAGACATCGTCCGTGCCGTCCGTCGAGCAGACGCAGCTGCGTGCTCCGACTCCGACTCCTGCTCCGCCGCAGCCGCTGCCCCCGAGCGCCGATGACCGGACGATCGCCCGAGCGCCGCAGGTGGTCGCCCCCGACGCTGCCGTGCCGCCGGCGATGGTGCCCGGCACGCCCGTCGCAGCTCCGGCCGCACCCGAAGCGCCGCGCAGCCGCAAGGGCCTCTGGATCGGGCTCGCCGCCGCCGGCGTCGTGATCGTGATCGGCGGGATCGTCGGTCTGAACCTGCTGGTCGCCGGGATCACACCCGAACCGCAGGAGACGGCCGAGGCCGTCGACCCGAAGGATGTCGGCACGGATGTGGTGCCGAAGGTGACCGAGCTCGCCGGGACGCGGCAGGGCGAACAGGTCGTCTTCACCTGGACGAACCCGAGCCCGCTCGACGGCGACTCGTACATCTGGACCCCGGTGGCCGTGTCGGGCGAGGTCGATCCGCAGCAGACGCCGGATCCGACCGCTACCCTTCCTGCCACAGCGGGAACCGTGTGCATCGACGTGATGCTGCGACGCGACGACGGGCGCGCGTCCGAGACCGTGCGGGGGTGCGTGGAGTGAGTGGTGAGGGCGGTGTGACCGTCGAGTTCGCGGGGGAGTACTTCCCGGTCCGTCGAGGCGGGCGGTTCATCGTCGGACGCGAGGGCGACCTCGAACTCGACGACAATCTGTTCCTGCACCGGCACTTCCTGGAGATCACCGACGCCGACGGGCTGTGGTGGCTGTCGAACGTCGGCACGCGCCTCACGGCGACCGTGACCGACTCGGCTGGCGGAGTGCAGGCATGGCTCGCGCCCGGCGCCCGTCTTCCGCTGGTCTTCGAGACCACCACGGTCGTGTTCAGCGCAGGACCGACGACGTACGAGCTCACCCTGCACGCGGCCGAGCCGACGTTCCGTGCGACCAGACGCGAGCACGACGACGGCGGCGCATCGACGATCGGAGACGTACCGCTGACCCTCAGCCAGAAGCTCCTCATCCTCGCGCTGGCCGAGCCGCAGCTGCGCAGGGACGGCACGGGCATGAGCGAGATCCCGACCTCGGCGAAGGCCGCGGAGCGACTCGGGTGGACGGTCACCCGCTTCAACCGCAAACTCGACAACGTGTGCGACAAGTTCGACCGGATCGGTGTGCCCGGCATGCGCGGTGGGCAGCGCAGCTTCGCGACCAACCGTCGCGCGCGGCTGGTCGAACACGTGATCGCCTCGCGCCTGGTCGGCAAGAGCGACCTGCCTCTGCTCGACACTGCGCACGCCGTCGACGAGGCCGAGGGAGAGCAGGAGTGATCTGGGAGATCGACGACCACGCTCCCGAGGTCGAAGGGCTCGACGCGCACGGACGCCCCGACCCCGCGTACGCGGCGTCGCTGGGGCTGCGACCGGCGGGACGGGGAGCGCGTGTTCTCGCCGCTCTCATCGAGTGGACGGTGGCCGTGCTCATCGCGCTTCCGGCCATCATCGCGCTGACTCCCGTGCTCGCTCAGGCGGTGTCGGGGGAGTTCGACGCGGAGACGTTCTTCGCCCGGGGCGACCTGGTGTGGCTCATCGTCGCCGCCGCGGTCTCGCAGGGGCTGATGATCGCGTATGTGGTGGTCCAGCTCGTGCTGCACGGACGCAAGGGAGTGACGCTCGGCAAGGCGATCTGCGGCATCCGCTCGGTGAACGTCCGCACTCTCGAGCGCCCGGGATTCTGGCGCGGTGCCGTGGTCCGGTACCTCGTCGCGTACGCCTCGTTCATCGTGCCGATCGTCGGCCCCGTGCTGGTGATCATGCTCTCGCCGCTCTTCGACATCGAGAAGCGCGGCCGTGGATGGCTCGACCTGGCCGCCGCGACCTGGTTTGTGGACGTGCGGGGCGGCTTGAACCCCTACGACCAGAAGCGCATGCGCATCGCGCGCAAGCGGGTGAAGACGCCGGAGCACGAGGAGAAGGCGCCGCTCCCGTCCCTGGCCACGCCGGTACATCGCGATGCCCCGGCGGAGTACGTTCCGAGTGCACGGTTCTCCGGCGGCGTGATCGGCGCGCATCGATCCGCCGGGGGCACCGCGCCGGAGCCGCAGGAGGCCCCGGGCGTCGGATCCATGGTGTCGGCCGTGCCCCCGTCCCTGGCGACGGGTGCTCCCGGCCCGGCATCATTCTCTCCGGCTCCGGCTCCGGCTCCGGCTCCGGCTCCGGCTCCGGCTCCGGCTCCGGCTCCGGCTCCGGCTCCGGCTCCGGCTCCGGCTCCCGCACCGGCTCCGGCTCCCACACCGGCTCCGGCTCCTTCTGTCCCCGAACCGGCGCCCGTTCGGCCCCCGACATCCGCTCCTGTCGCCGCCGCAGCGGCACCCGCTGTGGAAACGCCGGCAGCCCCGGACGCACCGGCACCTGCCGCATCTCCCGCGTCCGCACCCGCCGCTTCCCCCGCGCCGATGGGAGTACGAGCGCTCCTGGTGCTCGACACCGGGCAGCGCATCGAGGTGCGGGGGACGACGCTGTTCGGGCGGTCCCCGAGTGCCGCCGCTGGCGAGGGCGAGGCGCTCCTGGTGCCGGTCGTCGACGACACGCGCTCGGTGTCCAAGACCCACATCGCGGTGATGCCGGCCCGACGGGGCGTCTTCGTCGTCGACCGGGCCTCCACGAATGGCAGCGCGATCGTCCGAGGCGGTTCTGAGACAGCGCTGCCGGCGGGACACCCCGCGGAATTGCAGATCGGCGACACGGTGCGCTTCGGCGACCGGTCCCTCCTGGTGGAGTGGGTATGACCCTGAGCAGTGAGATGCGCCCTCGGCGCGGTGAGGACGAGCGATGAGAGTCAAGCTGACCCTGCGTCGACCCGCGGCACCCCTGACCGACGTGGTCGTGATGGCCGACTCGACGGCGACGATCGCCGACGTGGCGCGGCAGATCGCCACGACAGACCCCGCGCGCAGCATCATGGCGGCGCCCAGCGATGTGCTCACGCTGTCTGTCGCCCCGCCGACCAGCGAGCAGCTCACGATGCTCAACCCCGACCTGCTCGTGGGCGATGCCCCGATCGGCTCCGGGTTCCTCGCCGAGGTGATCAACGTCGGATCCCATCGGGCGTCGGTGGGCGGGGCGGGCACGCACCCGGCCGCCGTCCTCACGGTCGTCGCCGGTCCTGCCGCCGGCCAGGAGTTCCCGTTGCCGATCGGCCACTTCCTGATCGGACGCGATGCCGCGAACGATGTGACCATCGCCGACCCGCTGGTCTCGAAGCGGCACGCCCGCATCGAGGTCGCGGCGACCTTCGTCGAACTGGTCGATCTGAACTCCGCGAACGGCATCCTCGTCGACGGCGGACTCGTGCAGCGGCTCCGGGTCATCCCGGGACAGAGTTTCGTGCTGGGCGACTGCGAGTTCGTCGTGCACATGGTGAGCGATTTCGACGGCTCCGCCAGCGGCGACCCGGTGCTCGAGCGCGGAGGCGCTCTGATGTTCAACCGAAGCCCGCGGGTCGAGGAGCGCTTCACCGGGCAGGAACTGGACGAACCCCGCTACCCCCGCGACCAGCCGTCCCGGCTGTTCCCCTGGCCCATGCTCGTCGCGCCGATCCTGCTGGCCGTCACGATGTTCAGCATCACGCAGCGTCCGGCGTCCCTCCTGATCGCGGCCGCGTCGCCGATGATGATGTTCGGGAACTTCATCTCGCAGAAGACCAACCTCGGTCAGCGTCTGCGCAAGGAGGCGGAGTCGTTCGAGGAGCAGTTCGAACGCCTGGAGGAGACGCTCTACCACTCCCACCCGAGGGAGCGGGAGGTGCGGCAGAACGAGGTACCGGCCGTCGCCGTCGTGTTCGACGAGGCGATGCGGCTCGGACCCCTGCTGTGGACGCGACGCCCCGAGCACTGGAACTTCCTCGCGATGCGCCTGGGCGTCTGCGAGAGCGAGGCGCGCACGCGCATCAAGCGCACCGAGAGCCCTGACGCGCTCGTCGAGTACGTCGAGCGCGTCGACCGCCTCGAGGAGCGCTACCGGATGATCGACGACGTGCCGATCCTGGAGTCGCTCCAGAGCGTCGGGTCGATCGGTGTCGCCGGTCCCACATCGCTGGCGAGCGACGCGCTCCGCGGCGTCGCCGTGCAGCTGTTCGGCACGCATTCGCCGAACGAGCTGGTGACGGTCGCGCTGACCGAGCCGGGCTGGGCCAACGAGCTCGACTGGCTCAAGTGGTTGCCCCACACCTCCAGTGAGCGCAACCCGTTCAAGGAGATGCCTCTGGCAGACTCCGCCTCGACCGGCACGGCACTGCTCAGCGGCCTGGAGGAGATCGTCCTGCGTCGCTCGCGGGAGTCGAAGTCCGCCCGGCCCCCGTACGGCGCCGACTGGGACCCGATGCGCTACGGCACCGACGTCAAGCGCGCCGCCGAGGACGCGACATTCCCCGGCCAGACGGCGATCCTCGTGATCATCACGAACGATGCTCCTGTCGATCGCGCCCGGCTGACCCAGATCCTGGAACGCGGTGCCGACGTCGGCGTGTACGCCCTGTTCGTCGCTCCCGTGGTCGAGGCGCTGCCCGCCGCGTGCCGCACGTTCGTCGACGTGAGCGCAGGGCTCGGCGATGCGGTGGTCGGCACGGTCCGCAGCGGCGTGGACTATCGCGGAGTGCAGGTCGAGGGCGTCTCGCACGCCTACATGACCATGTTCGCCAAGCGGCTGGCCCCCGTCGTCGACTCCAGCACCGTGATCGAGGACTCCTCCGACATCCCGAACTCGGTCAGCTTCCTCTCCCTGGTGGGCACCGAGGTCGCGGAGGACGCGAACGCGGTGATCGACCGCTGGCGCCAGAACAACACGATCATCGACCGCTCCGGCGCCCCGCAGGCCCGGCTGAAGAAGGCGGGGAACCTGCGCGCCATCATCGGGCAGTCGCAGACCGACGCGATGACCCTCGACCTGCGCACCCAGGGTCCGCACGCCCTTGTCGGCGGGACGACCGGTGCCGGTAAGAGCGAGTTCCTGCAGGCCTGGGTGCTCGGCATGGCAGCCGCCCACAGCCCGGATCGCGTCACCTTCCTCTTCGTCGACTACAAGGGCGGCTCCGCGTTCGCCGACTGCGTCGACCTGCCGCACACGGTGGGCCTGGTCACCGACCTGAGCCCGCACCTGGTGCGTCGCGCCCTCACCAGCCTGCGCGCCGAGCTGCACCACCGCGAGCACCTCTTCAACCGCAAGAAGGCCAAGGACCTGCTCGAACTCGAGAAGCGGCGTGACCCGGAGACTCCGCCAGCGCTCGTGCTTGTGATCGACGAGTTCGCCGCGCTCGCCGGAGAGGTGCCGGAGTTCGTCGACGGCGTCGTCGACATCGCCCAGCGCGGTCGCTCCCTCGGCATCCACCTGATCATGGCGACGCAGCGACCGGCCGGTGTCATCAAGGACAACCTGCGGGCGAACACGAACCTGCGCGTCGCGCTGCGCATGGCGGACGAATCCGATTCGAAGGATGTCGTCGACGATCCGGTGGCGGCGACGTTCCCGCCCTCGCTGCCGGGGCGCGGCATCGCGAAGACCGGTCCGGGACGCCTCGTGCCGTTCCAGTCGGCCTACGCCGGCGGATGGACGACGGACGAGGCGCAGGTCGCCGAGGTGAAGGTGGCGGAACTCCGGTTCGGCTCCATCCAGACCTGGGAGGCCGAGCAGGCTCCGGAGTCCGAGTCCCACGACGAGGATCTCGGACCCAACGACCAGAAGCGCATCGTAGCGACGCTCGTGAACGCGGCACGTGCGGCTCGTATCCCCGCGCCCCGACGTCCGTGGCTGGACGACCTCGAGGGGGCCGTCGACATGCGCGACCTCCCGGTGCTCGGCGACGGACAGGTGCTGCTCGGCAAGATGGACGTGCCGGAGCGGCAGCTGCAGGAGCCGGCGTACTTCCATCCCGACAAGGACGGTTCGCTCCTCGTCTACGGAACGAGCGGGTCGGGCAAGTCGACCGTGCTACGCACCATCGCGATCGCGGCGGGCTTCGACCCCGCGCATTCGAACGTCGAGGTGTACGGACTCGACTTCGGTTCCGGCTCGCTCAAGAGCCTGGAGATGCTCCCGCACGTCGGCTCGATCATCTCGGGCGACGACTCCGAGCGCGTGCAGCGCGTGCTGCGCTCGCTGGCTGCGGTGCTGGATGACCGCGGCAAGCGCTTCAGCGCTGCCAACGCCTCGAGCCTCACCGAGTACCGCGAGCTCACCGGTCGGGACGAGGCGCGCATCCTGCTGCTGATCGACGGCTTCCCGCAGTTCCGCAGCGAGTGGGAGTCGACCACCGCGCGGATGCCGTTCTACCAGACCTTCATGCGCATCCTCGGCGAGGGTCGCCCGCTGGGCGTGCACGTGATCGCGAGCGCCGACCGTTCCGGCTCCGTGCCCACAGCGGTCAGCGCGAACGTCTCGCGGCGCGTGGTGCTGCGCCTCTCGGATGAGTCCGGTTATGCGATGCTCAACGCGCCCAAGGATGTGCTGGACGAGCGTTCCGCGCCCGGTCGCGCCATCGTCGACGGCCGCGAGACGCAGATCGCGACGCTGGGCGGGACCCCGAACGTGGCGGAGCAGACCAAGCTGCTCGAGGGGCTCGCGGAGAGGCTGCGTGCGGCGGGAGCGAGGGAGGTGCCGGAGATCGGCGCGCTGCCCACCCGCCTGTCGGTGCGCGACCTGCCCGATCGCCTGGGCGAGTTCCCGGTGCTCGGTGTCGCGGAGGACACCCTGGCGGCGCGCGACTTCGACTCGGTCGGCACGTTCGTCGTGGCCGGTCCGCCGTCGTCGGGCAAGACCAACGCCCTCAAGTCGCTCATCACCTCGATGCGGCGACTCGACCCGGCGACCGTGCTGTTCCACTTCGGAGGCCGTCGTGCCCAGCTCAAGGACTACACGAGCTGGACGCGCAGCGCCGTGACGCCGGAGGACGCGAAGGAGCTCGCCAAGGAGATCACCGAGCTGATCGCCGACGACTCGCTCCCGACGAGAGTGCTCATCGTGGTCGAAGACGTGCCCCAGTTCGCCGACAGCCCGGCCGAGCGCGAGATGAAGGCCCTCTTCCAGGCGATCAACCGCAGCGACCACCTGCTCATCGGCGATGCCGACGTCACGCAGGTCACGAGCGGCTTCGGGTTCATCGGCGACTTCAAGGCCGGGCGCAAGGGCATCATCCTCAAGCCCGATTCCTTCGACGGCGACGCGGTGTTCAAGGTGCCGTTCCCGAAGGTCAAGCGCACCGACTTCCCCGAGGGGCGAGGCATCTTCGTGCAGGCCGGACGCCAGGTCACGGTGCAGCTGCCGCTCGTCGAGGGGTAGACGACGGCCGCAATCGTCGATGGGGAGTTGTCCCCATCGACGGAGGCGCGGATATTTCCATAGGGTGTTGTTATTCGGGCCGGAGGGGTCCGGTTCTCTCGATTTGCGGAGGTGTGGACGATGGCCGATTTCGGTGCGTCTTATGCGGAGATGGAGCAGGTGGCGGGTTCGCTGTCGCAGGCTCGTGATGACATTCAGGGTCAGCTGGACACGCTGAAGGGTCAGGTGGACACTCTTCTGGGTGACGACTTCAAGACGCAGCATGCGTCGGGGAAGTTCGGTGAGGGGTACACGGAGTTGACGACGGGTCTGAAGACGGCGGTCGATGGCATCAATGACATGTCGGAGTCGCTGCTCGGGATGATGCGGGCGATCCAGGATCTGGACCAGCAGCTCGCCGGCAGCTGACACAGCACCCTAGATCGAAGGGGTCGACGGGATCCGTCGGCCCCTTCTCACCGCCCCCGCTGGAGAGGACGTTCGCGATGGACATCATGCTCGATCTGGACCGGCTCCGACTGACGAAGACCGGCCTGACATCCTCGGTAGATGCCTTCGAATCGGCGGCTCAGACCAACGATGCGCTGGAGAGCGCCGTCGGAAAGCCGGACGGACGTTCCGAGCTGCGGCAGAAGGTCTCCGACTTCGAGGACGACTGGAAGTCGAACCGTGGCAAGCTGCAGAAGAACCTCGACGAGATCCTCAAGCAGCTGACCGGGATCATCGATGGTTGGGAGCAATGGGACTCCGAGACCGCGAACGGATTCGAGAACCCGACGAGCACAGCAGACGTCTCGGTAGGAAAGGCCACTCCACGATGAGGTCTCCGTTCACGCAGCACGAACTGCGACCGCTCGAGGGGAACCCGACCGTGATCTGGGATGACGGCGACGGATTCGTGAAGCTCGCCGCCACGATGTCCGAGACGGCGGTGCTGCTCACCGAGATCGGCGACTCCAGCGTGCACAAGAGCAAAGGCACGGACAAACTCGGCGACATGGCGCGGGAGTCGTCGAGCGACCTGTCGGATGCTGCGGTGCGCTACGAGGGGACGGGCACGGCGCTGCGCACCTATGCGGATGCGTTGAGGACCGCGCAGAACTGGCTCGACCTTCACCTCGACGAGGTCGAGCGCGCGGAGAGGGACTATCAGAGCGCGCTCGATGAGAAGGAAACCGCCGACCGGAACCAGGCCTCGGTCGATCATCAGTGGCCGTGGGAAGACGAGCCGACGCAGGCCGACAAGGAAGCAGCGTCCGGTGCTGTCGACGCGGCGAACACCTCGCTCACCGGAGCGAAGGCGGATCGCGACGCCCAGTGGCGCAGTTTCGACCATGTCTTCGGGGCGTGGTCCGATGCGTATGACGATGCCGTCGAGGGCGTTCAGAAGGCCATGGACACGGCCGACAACGGCGACGGATTCTGGGGATTCGTCGACGACCTCCTCACCGTCATCTCCGTCGTCCTGATTGTTCTCACGATCGTCGCGCTGATCATCGGCGCCCCGTTCACTGGGCTGTTGGCGGGGGTGCTCCTCGGACTCACCCTCCTCAGCCTCGGTCTCACGGCGCTCAAGTACCTCGACGGTCGTGCGACGCTGGGCGATGTCGGGCTCGCCGCGCTCGGCCTGCTGCCGTTCGGGATCGGGAGGGTGCTCTCGAAGGGCGTGCCTGCGCTCGGTGCCGTTCTCAGCGGCGGACGGGGTGTGGTCACCTCGGTGATCCGCGCGGGCCTGCCGCGCGTGCGGCTCTTTCATCCGTCCACCTGGGCGACGCCGTTCCAGTGGCTCGCAGCCCCTATCCGTTCGATGTCGAACCTGCCCAGACCGGGTCTCTTCGTCAACCCGTTGCGGACGATCGTCAACGGCGGCCCCGAGGTGCAGCAGATGCAGCGATTCCTCACGACGATGCACAACTCGCAGTGGGGGACGAATCCGGCCGTGCAGCAGTTCATCGCGGCGACCGCGTCGCACTTCCCCTCCAGCCTGGTATCGCGGCTCAACGCGGTGAACTGGCTCGGATCGACGAGTCTGAGCGTCTACGGGTCGATCACGGCGCCCTGGTGAAGGCCTACGCTTGATTCTCATGACCTCCCCTCGCGCCTCCGTGCACAAGCGGATGACGACGATCTACCTCCTCCTACGGATGATGCAGGCGGCGGCGCTGATCGTCTATCTGGTCGGGTCTTTGCTTCTCACCGGAGGACAGATCGCCGCAGGTCGTGCGCCGATGTGGGGCGTTGCCATCGACTACCCCCTGTTCTCTTTTCCAGGGCTGCTATCGCTCACTGTGTCCGTCATCGGTCTCCTCCTGGCCGTCGCTGTTCTGGCTACCGCGCGTGTGAAGGATTCCGGTCGAGTGGGTGGAGCGTTCGCGGCGACGGGTGCGGCCGCCGCGTCATCGGCGATGTTCGCCTGGATGCTCCCTTCGGAGGAGGCGACCGAGGCGACGTTGCGGTGGGCAGCGGCCGGTGTCGACGGGGCCGCTACCCTGCTTCTGATGATCGCAGCGCTGATCCTCGCCGTCCGGGATGACCGTGCTCGTCAGCGTGAAGGACGCCCGATATGGACCCCCGGTCAGGAAAGCTGATGGCCGAAGACGAGCCCGGCGGATTCAGCATCCTGTTCCCGCCGGGATGGACTCGGTACTTCATCGATGATGAGGGGCGAAAAGCCCTGACCATGCGGATGTCGTCGCAGATTCGAGCGCTCGGTCGCCCCGATCTCGATGTCGAGGCGCGGATGCTGATCAGCCAGCAATGGAAGCAGATGCAGGCGCGGAGTGTCGGTGCGGTCTACCTTCCGGACGCGATGGGGGACGACTCGACACCTCTGCCGATGTCGTTCGCGCTGATCCAATACGTCGCTCGTCCCGGAGCCGATTTCGAGTCGGCGTTCCGCGACATGGCGAAGGGGACCGTCGAAGCTTTCGACACGTCGATCGGTCGGATTCTGCGGACCCACAGCGAGCGCCGCGGCACAGACGAGCTCGCGGAGGTGATCGGGCGGCAGATCGACTACGGCATCGCGCTTCCGAACCCGCGCGACCGTCGCGGCATGATCGTCTCGACCTCCATCACCACGCTCGACGACACGGCACCTGATCTGGTGCAGGGGCTGATCGAGCTCAGCGACACGATCGTCGAGACGTTCCGGTGGCGTGCGTGACCGGCTACCGGGTGCTGCCAGACCAAGCCGCCTGGCTGACACTTCCGCTCGAGTTCCCGTGGAAAGACTTCGTCGATGACGTCTCCTGGGCCGCCGAAGTTGCAGATGACCGAGCAGTCGCCGAGGCGCCTGCGGCCGTCCGCACGGCGATCGCCGAGAGCGCGCTCACTCTCGTGCGCGCCGAGCCGCCGCTTCCGGGGGTGCAGGAGCGATTCTGGTGGCTCCCCTCGATCGGCGGATCGGTGGTCGTCGCTCACCTGACGGCCGTCGAACTCGACGAGTCGCTGGGCGCACAGCCCCTGGAGTCCTTCGTCTTCCTCGGTGCCGGAGGCATGATCCAGAACATCATCGAGGTCGAGGGAACGGCGTTCGATACGGCACTGGACTGCGTGTTGCTCGTCGCAGTCGAGGACTCGACCATCGCGCTGAGGCGTCTTCTCGGGCGGACGGCGCGGATGCTGCTCATGCTCGATGTGTTCGTCGATGACGGCGGTGCGCTCCACGAGGCGCAGCACGATATCTCGGCGCTCTTCACCTCGATCGAAGTGGTGCACTGATCGTGCGCGTGGATGGGGAGTTGTCCCCATCGACGGTGTTCGTGGCCGCCGCGTAGGGTGGTGTTATTCGGGCCGGAGGGGTCCGGTTCTCTCGATTTGCGGAGGTGTGGACGATGGCCGATTTCGGTGCGTCTTATGCGGAGATGGAGCAGGTGGCGGGTTCGCTGTCGCAGGCTCGTGATGACATTCAGGGTCAGCTGGACACGCTGAAGGGTCAGGTGGACACTCTTCTGGGTGATGACTTCAAGACGCAGCATGCGTCGGGGAAGTTCGGTGAGGGGTACACGGAGTTGACGACGGGTCTGAAGACGGCGGTCGATGGCATCAATGACATGTCGGAGTCGCTGCTGGGGATGATGCGGGCGATCCAGGATCTGGACCAGCAGCTCGCCGGCAGCTGACACACAGCGCCACCCGCTGGCACAGCGGCGTTTCACGAAGAGGGTCGACCATGACGGTCGGCCCTCTTCGTCGCATGGGGGCGTCTAGCCTGGGAGCATGAGTGCGTCTGAGGCTGTCGAGGAGTCCGAACGTGGTGTGCTGGAGGCGAATGCGCCCCTGGCCGCGCTGCATGAGGCAGCGGGAGTCTCGGGTGATGCGCGGATGCGGGAACTCGCGGCCCACATCGCGTTCCCGTCCTGGCCGGGAGCCACCTCCGCGACCGCGTTGAAGCGGGCCGCGCAGGAAGCGGAGATCGCTGCGGTGCTGGACGAGTACGCGAACTCCGCCCGCCCGCTGATCCGGCCGGCTGACCAGGAGCGCTGGGAGCTGCTGGTCGCCGACATGCAGCGCAGAAGCGGCGAGGGGTTCCTGGCGGATGAGCTCGGGCGCAGCGCGGTGGGAGCCTCACTCCTGCGGGCGAGGCTTGGCGGACGTCCGCATCGGGCGCAGCAGCGCGGCGGTATCGACTGCGCATGCGGCTATGCGGTCGACGGTGTCATGCCGGAGAAGCTGTGTCCGGAGTGCGGGGATGTGCTCCTGCGGCGCTGGGTGGCCGAGGAGCGGCGACTGCTGCGGTCGATGCCCGAGTACGCGGAGGAGGTCACGCAGGTAATCGAGGCGACTGCGCAGAAGCAGGCCAAAGTGGCCCAGAGCCGTGGCGACTACACGGCCGACGAGGCGAGCGCGACGCGCAGAGCTGGCGGACGTCGACTCGCGCGTCTCCGCCGCGCCCACCGCGTCGAGCTGGCGACGCTCGACCTCCGCCGTTGGTCGAGCTTCGCCGAGATGCTTTCGCGGGAGGCGCGCCCTGCGGTCCGGACCACCGCCGCCGAGGCGCAGAAGCGCGGTCTCGGTGCAGCGGCGCTCACGGAACTCTCCCTCCTGTCGATCGCCGACACGATCAAGATCGCCGAGCGCATCCTGGAGAAGCGCAAGAACAGCAGCTGGTGGGTGTGAGGCGCGGGCAGATGGGGAGTACTCCCCATCGCGTCGTGCCGCCCTTCCCAGTAACGTCGTAGCGTCCGGGAAAGAAGGAGGGGGACCATGGCAGGCGAACGCATGCTCGTGCCGATCAGTGATCTGCAGACGACCAGCGAGAAGCTCACGGCGATCGTGGCCGAGCTGGAGTCCGCCGCGGCGAAGCAGGACGACGTCGAGAACGCCGTCGGCAGGCCCTACGGCGACGGACGGCTCAAGGATCGCTGCCACGACTTCGAGGGCAGCTGGAACGACAGTCGCGACAAGCTGCTCACCAAGCTCAAAGAGGTCGCCGATCGCGTCAAGGGAACGGTTGACGAGGTCATGAGCCTCGACACCGAGATGGCGACGTCGATGGAGCAGTCGGGTTCGGGTAGCGCGCCGGGCGCCGGACGTCAGCCGGCAGCGGTCTAGGGGAGAGAAGCAGATGCAGACGAACAAGGGGCGTGACGTCGAGGTCGTGGCCGGGGATGCCGTGGCGATCGCCGACCGGGGAACGAAGATCGTCGAACTGGGCGACAGCATGGTCAGTGCCGCCGCGACGCTCAAGGGGATCAAGGACGGCTCCATCGACGGCGAGGGCTACGCGATGGACAAGATCAAGGACGTCGTCGACGACGTCCACAAGGATCTCGACGAGGCGGGTCGCCGCTACAAGCCCGCAGGCACGACGCTGAGCAACTACGCCACGGCGCTCGAGACCGCGCAGAGCCGCATGCGCACCATCGTGGCCGACTGCCAGACCAGCCTCACCGAGCTGCAGACCGCGCAGTCGAACGCCGCCGACGCCGCCGACGCGCTTCAGGCGCACAACACGTCGACGCGGCTGAACCCGCCGGCGGAAGAGGACGCGGCGGCGAACACGACAGCCGGCACGAATCTCGCGAACGCCGCCTCCGGTGCGGCATCGACCCTGAGCACCGCGGAGACCACGCACAACGACAACCTCGATGCGTTCGACGGCGAGTACGACACCTGGCACACCGCTTATGAGACCGCTGTGTCGGGCCTCACCGATGCCAACAAGATCGGCGAGGACTCCACGTGGGAGAACATCGCGGGTGTCCTCGCGGTCGTGGCCGAATGGGTGAGTTGGATCGGGCTCGCGATCGCCGTGCTCGGACTCATCATCGGCGGACCCTTCTTCGCGATCGCGGCACTCGTGGTCGGCGTCATCGCGCTCGCTCTGACCGTCGCCCTGATGTTCGACGGACGGAAGGGCTGGGGTGATCTCGGTTGGGCCATCATCGGAATCCTCCCCGTCGGCAAACTCGGCAAGATCTTCTCCGGGAAGACGAAGTTCGTGGAGGAGTTCGTGGGGCAGTTCCGTAATCCTGTGCAGCAGATGAGGGGCTTGCGAGGCTTGGCGGGCACGGTGACGCCGTGGCGCGGCATCGTGTCCCAGAACTTCGGGGCGTACGCATCGCGCGTTTCCGGTGTCCGCCAGTTCGGGAACAACCTGCTAGGCGGTATGGGTGAGCGCTTCTTCTTCGGTGCGAACAGGTCGTTCGGTGTCGCATTCAGTGATGCCGTCTCCTCGACGGGGCCACGGTTCCAAGAGGTGCTTCGCGGAGCGATGCCGAAGGGACTCGAGGCGATCGCCACCGCTCCGACGAATTCGATGTTCGAAGCCGCGTGGAACACCTACAAGTGGGCGGACCGCGCAGTGGGGCTCTCCGGGGGCGGGAAGCCTTCTGGCGGGTTGTCGCCGGCTGGGCTCGTGAACGGGCTGTTCTGATGGCAGAGGGTGACGCGTTCATCTGGGACCTCGACTTCGATGCCGCCTGGTTCGTTCCCCTGCCCCGGACGGATGCGAGCCGGATCGGTGCGGAGGAGGCCGAGAGGTGGACGGAAGCAGCGCTCGCGAGGCTCCCGCGCACTGCGACGTCCGATCCGCAGAGCGCCGAGCTGCTGCGGGCTACCGCAGGCGCACTGCTGGCGCAGGCCGAAGAAGGCGTCACCCGATTGTGGTTCGCTCCGCAGAGCATGTACAGCGATCTCCTCGTCACGATCAGCGTGTCGCGGGCGTCGGGACCGGGGAGTGACGCAACGGTGAATGTCTTCGACGGTGCACGGCTGTCGGCAGGATTCGACGTGGTCCCGCTGCAGACCGAGACCCACGGCAGCGGCTTCATCGTCCGTCGATCCACTCAGTTGGAGGGGGACCAGCCGCTCTTTATCACGCAATGGACTGTGCGACTGAACGACGGCACGTGGAGCATCCTTGTCGATACGCTGGGGACGACCCTTCCCGCCTTCATCTTGTTCGAGGAGCAGTTGATGCGTCTGATCCTGGGAATCCGTGTCCCACAAGCCGCGGACGCCTGATGGTGGCACGCGCGGAACTCGTCGGAATCGAGCAGCAGCTAATGGCGCAGTACCCGGCCCTGGCCGACCGGCATACGGCGGCGGCGCGCGCGGGGGCCGAGCGGATTCGGGATCTGATCGAGCGGCGTGACGCGGTAGGCGATGCGGATGCGGAGGCCTTCGCCCAACACCTGGGCTCGATACAGCGCTCAGCGGTGGCAGGGTATGCCGCGTCCGTGCGCGGCATTGTGCAGGCCGACGATGTAGCCCGGTGGATCAGCGTGAGGGATGCGCTGAAGCTGAGTGCTTACGATGCGCTTCTCGGTGAAGTGGACGCGCCGGGGGCGGCGTCGCTGCTAGACGCTCTTGAGGCGGTGCCCGAGGCCGGGGCGACCGTGGGCGAGCTGGCGACCTTGGACCAGATGCTCGCTGCGATCGACGACAAGTGCACATGCGGGTATGCGCGCACGGGGGTGCTCCCCAAACAGACCTGCTACGTCTGCGCCGAAGCAATCACAGCGGCGTGGATGGCGGAAGAGGACAGGATTCTCCCCCGCGTGCCGGAGCTTCACCGCGAGCTCGATGAGCTGTTCGATGTGCTGGTCGATCGTCTGGCGCAACTCGAACTCACGCGCGACGGCGACACCTGGGCCTTGTTCGAGCATGAACGGCGGAAGGCCCAACGTCAACTCGCTCGGCTGAACCGCTCAGCGCGCAAGGAGATCTTCGACGGGATGTTGACGACCTGGCGCGAGCTCGCCGCCGCGGCATCGCACGACCATCGCCCGATCGCCCGATCGCTGGCCAAGGGGTGGAAGCGCTCCGGACTGGGGACAGCACGCCTCAGCACGCTGACACTGCAGGGAAATCCAGAGGTCAAAGCGCGAATGAAGAAGATAGCGCAGCAACGATGAACGAGATGAACGACCTCGGCGTGGAATTCCGCTTCGGCATCCCGGCCTTCCGGCTCGTGCTGCCCCCGGGGTGGAAGGCGCACCTCCCGACGAACGCGGGACAGCAGGAGGACGTGCGCAAGGCGAGTGCGATCTTCATGCAGGCGGGACGCCCCGACCTGGATGCGGAGTTCCGCACGATGATGGCCCAGGCCAACCAGGGCATGCGGCGCACCAAGGTGTTCGCCATCTATCGTCAGGAGGACGTGCCGATGGAGGAGCTGCTGCCGCTGTCGATCACGGCATCCGCTCTCGACGCGCCCGACGGCGAGAACCTCGACGCCTGGGTGACGGAGGCGTTCCGCGCGCGCGGGGCGGTGTTCCTCGACGAGAACCTCAAGCACATCGTCAGGTGGTCGGCCGAGACGAAGCGTCCGGCCGGCGCACAGGCGATCGACGGTGTGAGCGGGCGCACCCTGACCTACATCATCCCGGTGCCGGGAACGCTGCGTCGCAAGGCGCTCGTGTTCACGTCGACCATCGTGATCCCCGACGGCGACGTGATCCCCGCGGAGGTGCTCGACGGCATCGAGCTGCTCAGCGACGCCATGATCTCGACCTTCGCCTGGGAGCAGCTGGCCGAGGAGCCCGCGGTGCCGGCGACCGCTGAGGAGCAGGCAGACCGCGGCTGATCGTGCGCCTGGATGGGGAGTTGTCCCCATCGACGGTGTTCGTGGCCGCCGCGTAGGGTGGGGTTATTCGGGCCGGAGGGGTCCGGTTCTCTCGATTTGCGGAGGTGTGGACGATGGCCGATTTCGGTGCGTCTTATGCGGAGATGGAGCAGGTGGCGGGTTCGCTGTCGCAGGCTCGTGATGACATTCAGGGTCAGCTGGACACGCTGAAGGGTCAGGTGGACACTCTTCTGGGTGATGACTTCAAGACGCAGCATGCGTCGGGGAAGTTCGGTGAGGGGTACACGGAGTTGACGACGGGTCTGAAGACGGCGGTCGATGGCATCAATGACATGTCGGAGTCGCTGCTGGGGATGATGCGGGCGATCCAGGATCTGGACCAGCAGCTCGCCGGCAGCTGACACACAGCGCCACCCGCTGATACGGTCTCGAGAAGGGGTCGACGGTTCGCCGTCGGCCCCTTCTTCGTGTCCCGGGTCCCGAGACCTGAGCCGATGGGCAGTTCTCCCCATCGGCTCATCGCGCACGCCCGGGGTAGGGTGAGTTCGGCGGAACCGGGGGGTGGCCATGTCAGATGTCGAGATCTTCTACGCGGAGTTGAACGATGCCGCGAGCGGGCTGACGAACGCGACCTCCGAGGTCCTGACACAAGCGGCGAATCTGCAGGGTGAGGAGACCGGCGTCGAGAACCCGGCGCACCGCTCAGCACTGCGGCTCGAGATGCACCGACGGCTGACCGCGCTGCACGACCGCGCGTACGATCGCATCGAATCGGCGGGATCTCTCGCTGCGGCGATCTCTGCCATTGCGAGCAAGTACTCCGACCTGGATGTCGAACTCACCGGCGGGAACCGACCATGAGCCTCACATCGCCCAATCGCGGGTATCCGCTCGAACGCCTCGAGGGCAGCAGCGGCTCGATGGCGTATTGGAGCACCCTGTTCACCCGCGTGGCCGAGCGGTTGGGCGACCTCCGCACGGCGGTGCACTCCGCCCAGGAGCTCCCCGGGGTCGGCCACGCTGTCACGGCAGTGCGTGCCGACGCCGACGGCATCGCGGCGTCGCTGCCCGGCGACATCGCCGAGGCGCAGCTCCTCGCCGGCGTCTTGCAGCGCTATGCCGACGCGTTCGACGCGCACGCCAAGGCGGCCAACGATCTGATCGACGACATCGAGACCGCGCACGCCGAGTGGTCCCGGCTCGACATCGCCGCTGACCGGGCCGGTCGCGCCGCCATGGCTGCCGCCTACGGTGACGATCAGTCCGAGATCGACAGTACGACCGACGCCGTGAACGAGGCGATCGGCGATCGTGATGCGGCCGAAGACGTCCTCGACGAGCTCTGGAGCCAGTACGAGCGGCTTTACGGCGACTGGGATGCCGCCTACGATGCGGCCCTCGCCGAACTCGCCGGAGGCACAGGTGTCGCTCTGACGAACGAGGCACGCGACCTGCTTGCCGACCTGCTCGCGGCCGCGGGGCCCGAAGAGGTCGCTCGACTCTGGGCGGAGAATCCCGAGCTGCAGCAGGAGCTCATCGACAACCACCCCGCCATCGTCGGCAACCTCGACGGGGTGCCCTGGGATGTGCGGGCGGCCGTCAACGCCGCGCGGCTGGATCAGTTGCTCGAGACCGAACCGGCGGGCCCGCACCGTGACGACCTCGAAGCGATCGCGCGGGCGCTCAACACCGGCGGCACTCCGGCTCCGAACCTCATCAGCTTCGACCCGGACGGCTCGGAGCAGGTGACCGCGGCGATCGCCTACGGAGACCTGTCGACGGCTTCCGAGATCAACACGCTCGTCCCCGGGATGAAGGGCAACGTGCATGACCTGCAGTCATGGGGAGAGTCGGCGAAGGCGCTGAACTCCTCCGTGGGTCCCGGATCGGCGACCGTCGTCTGGTTCGGCTACGACACACCGGAGCTCCTGGAGGAGCCTGCGATGGACCGAGCCGAGGACGGTGCGGCCTCGTTGCGCTCGTATCTGCTCGCCGTCCGCGCGCTCTCGCCCAGTGCCGATGTCAACGTGATCGCGCACTCGTACGGCAGTACGACGGCGGCGCTCGCGATCGGCTCGCAGCCGGATGGGCTCGGTGTCACATCGTTCATCGCGGTCGGCTCCGCCGGATTCCCCAACGACGCGGCCGTGGTGGAGAACCTGACGAACGGCGAGCCACCGCAGATCTACGCGACGATCTCGGAAGACGACGCCATCGCTCGTGTCGGTCGGGCCACGGCTCCCGGGCATCCGGTCAGCCCGGAGCGTCTGCCGGGGACGACCGTGTTCGACAGCGATGGCGGCGTGAGCGCATCGGGTGAGAGCCTCCCGTCCGCGACCGGACACGATGCTCTCGGACCCGGCGCATACCTCGAGCCGGGATCGGAGTCGTTCTACAACGTGTCGGAGATCATCCAGACCGGGGAGCCCGGTACTGTACGCGGAGGCGAGGGCAGTACGCAGGGCTTCTGGGATGCGGGCAACTGGTGGATCAGCGATGAGTATGCCCTCATCGACTTCTGAGCGAATGGAACGGCGAATGCGCGGGAGATGGCAGCGCGGGATGATGGCGGCAGCGGCCGTCGGATTGGTGATGACGATGACGAGCTGCGGAACCACGCCGGCGCCGGAAGGCGATGCACTGTATCGCGAGGGCGAGAAGAACTACATCGCCTACTCCACGGTCATGCACGATGTGATCATGGCGGTCCACGAGGGTGACTGGGCCGTGGATCAGGGCTCGTTCGGCGCCTCTCCGATTCCGTGCCGCATCGACGGCGACGTGGCGGGATACACGTTCTCCTGGGCGCGGGTGCTCGAGCCGACCGAGGAGATCGACGTGGACGCGGTGGTCGCCGCTGCGACGTCGGCTTTCGAGGATGCCGGAGTGGAGGCGAGCACGACACGATTCGGCGAGGGGGATCGGCAGGAGGTGAACGTCATCGGCACGGGCGGCGACGTGGGCCGCGGAGTCGTGACGATCCGTCCCGGTCGGAACCAGATCTCCGCGACGGCGACGCCGGGCTGTATCCGCGGCGATGCTGCAGCGCTCTCCGACATGGTCTTCGGCGGGGAGCTCGCCTATGACGGGGCTTCGCTGCGTTTCCCCGCGTTCGAGGGCCCCGACTGGCAGCCGCGGTTCTACTTCCCCGAAGAGGGGAGCCCGGTGTACTACAACGAAGACGGAACTCCCATCGAACCCCAGCCGACGACGACCGACTTCCCCATCGCGCCCTACGGCGACTGAGGGCAGTACTCGGGCGGCGCCTCAGTGCGTCGAGGTGTGCACGGCGGCCGCGTCGGCCAGGTGCCGGGCGTCGTGGTTCAGCACTTTGACGATGATGCCGTGCTTGCGCAGCTCGGCGACGGTGCGTGCGCCCTCGTCGGCGTCGAGGCCGAGCGCCTTGATGTTCACGACCACGACGACGTCGCCCGTGCGCAGCGTTGAGATGAGGCGGGCGAGGCGGTCGTTCCAGCTCTCCAGGATGTCGGGTGCCGGGTGGCGGAAACCCTCGATCGGCACGCCGAAGCGAGTGAGGTCCTCGCGCTGCTGGACGACCGACGGCATGCCCTCTCGCGACACGACGAGGCCTACCAGGCGCGAACCGTCGGGCCGTGCCGTCCAGAAATTGCGGTTCTGCTGCAGCTCGGTGAAGCACTTCGGGCACGCTGCGGCATCATGCGGCAGGTGCAGGGGGCTCGTGAGAGCCGCATCGACCGATGCCGTGGTCTTCGTGGGATCAATCGTCTCGCTCATCGCGCACCTCCGGCATCCATTCTGCCCTGTCGTCGTGCGTCGCGGTGACCGGATTCACAAGAGGCCGAGCGCCTGAACTGCCTCACGCTCCTCGACCAGCTCCGCGACGGAGACATCGATCCTGGCACGTGCCCAGTCCGTCGGTTCCAGCCCTTCGACGATCTGCCACTCGCCGTCGACAGAACGCACCGGGAACGACGAGATGAGGCCTTCGGGAACCCCGTATTCGCCGTGGGAGACGACGCCGGCCGAGGTCCAGTCGTCGGTGCCGCGCACCCAGTCGCGCACGTGGTCGATCGTCGCGCTCGCAGCCGACGCCACGGACGAGGACCCCCGCACCTGGATGATCTCGGCTCCGCGCTTGGCGACGCGAGGGATGAACGTCTCGTCGAGCCAGGTTGTCACGTCGCCCACGATCTGCTCGAGCGGCTCGAGCACGGGGCGCCCCCCGACCGTCGCATGCGAGATGTCGGGGAACTGCGTCGCCGAGTGGTTGCCCCAGATGGGAACCCGCCGAACCGTGTGCACCGGCACGCCGAGGGTCAGCGCGAGCTGGGCCCGCGCGCGGTTCTCGTCGAGGCGCGTCAGAGCCGTGAACCGCTCGGCGGGCACGCCGTCGGCGGAGGCTGCGGCGATCAGGGCGTTGGTGTTGGCGGGGTTGCCCACGACCGTGACCCGGACACCGGAGGCCGCGTTCGCGGCGATGGCTGCACCCTGGGGGCCGAAGATGCCGCCGTTGGCGGCGAGCAGATCGGCGCGCTCCATGCCGGGCCCGCGCGGACGTGCGCCGACGAGCAGCGCGAGGTCGGCGCCATCGAAGCCCACCGCCGCGTCATCCGTCACCTCGACGTGCTCGAGCAACCCGAACGCACCGTCCTGCAACTCCAGTGCTGCGCCCTCCGCCGCACCGAGTCCCTGCGGGATCTCCAGCAGTCGCAGCCGCACCTTCTCGTCCGGCCCGAGCAGGTCTCCGGCCGCGATGCGGAAGAGGAGTGCGTAGCCGATCTGTCCGCCCGCGCCGGTGATGGTGATCGTGGTCGTCATGCCCCGAGCCTACGTCCGTTCGACATGCTTCTGCTCGGAGTAATCTCGACGCATGACCTTCAATCCCGATGCCGACATCTCGGGCAACACCACGCGTCGACGCGGCCGCACAGCGGCCATCGCCGGCGGTTCCGGCGTGGGAGTGCTCGCGCTCATCGCGCTCATCGCCGGTCCTCTGCTCGGCATCGACCTCAGCGGGTTGGTCGGCGGCGGCGCTCCGAGCGGAGGCAGCGAGCCGGCCGGCGGATCGGCCATCGAGAACTGCGACACGGGGGCGGATGCCAACGCGAACGTCGACTGCCGCATGGCGGGTGCGCAGGTCGCCCTCGATGCGTTCTGGAGCGACAATGTCGAGGGCTACCGCGCGCCGGAGATGATCGTCGTCGACGGGGCGACCACGACGCAGTGCGGCACCGCCTCCAACGCCGTCGGGCCGTTCTACTGCCCACCGGAGGAGAAGGTGTACGTCGACCCCACGTTCTTCCAGCTCATGCAGCAGCAGTTCGGAGCTTCGGCCGGTGATCTCGCCCAGCTCTACATCGTGGGCCACGAGTGGGGGCACCACATCCAGAACATCACGGGCGACATGGACCGTTACCCGAACAACGGAACGGGCCCCGGCAGCAACGGAGTGCGCATCGAGCTGCAGGCCGACTGCTACGCCGGCGGGTGGCTCGGGCGGATGACGGAGCAGAAGGACGCCGAAGGCAATCCGTACCTGGAGAAGCCGACGGAGCAGCAGATCGAGGACGCGCTGAACGCGGCAGAGGCCGTGGGCGACGACCACATCCAGGAGCAGTCCGGCTTCTCGAATCCGGAGACCTGGACGCACGGCTCCAGCGAACAGAGGAAGCGATGGTTCGCCGAGGGCTACCAGAACGGTCTGGGTGTGTGCGCGCAGGTTCTGACCCTGCCCGCCGATCAGCTGGATCCGTGATATCGGACAGGTGCGAGAACGTCCGCTACCGTTGACGATGTAGTCAGCACGACCGGCCGGGGGACCGATGATGAAGAAGACGGATGCACTGTATCCACCGATAGAGCCGTACGAGACCGGGGAGCTGCTCGTCGGCGACGGCCACCGCGTCTACTGGGAGGTCAGCGGCAATCCTGACGGCAAGCCCGTGGTCTTCCTCCACGGCGGCCCCGGCAGCGGGACGTCCCCCTGGCAGCGGCGGTTCTTCGACCCGAAGCGCTACCGGATCGTGCTGTTCGACCAGCGCGGCTGCGGACGCAGCACCCCGCATGCGAGTGCTCCCGACGCCGACCTCCGCTACATCACGACGGCCCACCTGATCGCCGACATCGAGCTGCTGCGTAAGAACCTCGGCATCGAGAGGTGGCAGGTGTTCGGCGGATCGTGGGGAAGTGCGCTGGCCCTCGCCTACGCGCAGGCGCACCCCGAAGCCGTGACCGAGCTGGTGCTCCGGGGCATCTTCACGCTGCGTCGCGTCGAGCTCGAGTGGTTCTACGAGGGCGGAGCAGCGGCGCTCTTCCCCGATCTCTGGGAGCAGTTCATCGAGCCCATCCCGGTGCTGGAGCGCTCGCACATGATCGAGGCCTACCACCGCCGTCTGTTCGATCCCGATCCCGCTGTGCACGTCCCGGCAGCGATCGCCTGGTCGACCTGGGAAGCGGCGACCGTCACCCTGACGCCGAACGAGGCGCAGATCGAGGCGATGGCCGATCCCGACAAGGCCACGGCATTCGCCCGCATCGAGAACCACTTCTTCGTCCACCGGGGCTGGTGGGAAGAGGGCCAGTTGATCGCCGGAGTCGACGCCATCCGGCACATCCCGACGGTGATCGTGCAGGGGCGCCACGATGTCGCGACGCCGATGATGACCGCGTGGGATCTGCACCGTGCCTGGCCGGAGGCGGAGTTCGTCGTGGTCGACGACGCCGGCCACGCGGCCACGGAACCCGGCACGCAGAAGGCGCTCCGGGCGGCGACGGACCGATTCGCCCGCGCGGAGCGCTGACCGTCAGGCCCGCAGCGCCTTCATCAGGGTCTTCACGAGTCCGCTGATGCGGCCGTCCACCCGATAGCGGGTCAGCCCTTCGCTCACTGCGGCGCCGGTCCGCGAGGAGACGAACCACGGCGGCTTCGGCAGGATGGTGAGGCGTCCGCCCCCGTTCGCGATCGGGAGCGACCGCGGGAACGGGCGGAAGGGGCCACGCAGCACGGAGCGCTCGACCCCGTCGAGCAGGAGGGCGTTGTGCACGACGCCGATGCCGCTCCCGACGCCGTCGATCGTGCCGCCGGGGAACGCGCCCCAGGTGAGGGTAGGGGTGATGAACCCGAATGCGGTCCAGCCGTTGATCGCGATGGAGCCGTAGTGGAGCGCGGCGATGGCCCGTTCGAAGCCGGTGCCGAGCGACTTCTCGGTCGCGGGGTCGATCAGCAGGTTCGCGCCGAGGGTCCCCTGCAGTCTGTCGTTCGCGTGGGCGACAGCGGCGTCGAGGAATTCCTGACCCGTGCCAGGCACGGTGACGACGCCCAGCACCGGTGCGAAGTACTCGGTGTTCTCCAGGGCGGTCGGGTCGTCGTCTGCATCGATCTCGACGAGCAGTCGGTCGCCGAGCACGAGAGCATCGGGGTAGGCGTCGGTCGCGAGCTCCATCCGCGAGGGTGATCCCGGGTACCAGATCGGGCGCTCGGGGGCGTTCGCGTACGCACGTCGCAGGGCTGCGCGGAAGGCGTCGGCCTGGTCCCAGTCGGACGACATGATCACGACCTGGCCCGCGATGCAGTTGTGACCGCAGTTCTGCAGGCGCATCGTCACGATGTGCTCGGCCTGGTAGGTGAGGTCGGCGTCGGTCCACGCGCCAGGCACCACGATGATCGGCGAGACGCCGCCCAGCTCTGCCGTGATCGGCTTCTTCAGCAGCGGACGGTTCTCACGCCGGCGTCGCTTCGTCGCCGATGCGCCGTCACCCTTCGACGGGCCCCAGACGATGGTGTCGAACGTCGCCGCCGAGCCGGTGATGTGCACGTGTACGAGGCCTGGATGACCGGTGAGATACGAGCCGGTGGCGGGCCCGCCGCGGACGATGCGCAGGAAGCCGGGCTCGATGAGGGGCGCGAGCGCACGCTTGTACACGGGCACCAGCGCATCCTGCGTGGGATTCACCTTGAGCAGTGCCGTGCGGTTGTGGGCGAGCAGTTCGTAGAGCACGTCGAGCACCGGGATCGAGGTCACGTTCCCCGCGCCGAGCACGAGGCCGACGCCGCCCGACTCGGTGGGCGTGCGCTGCGCGAGACCGGCTGATGCGCGTGCCGCTCCCGGGGTGATCCCCGGTTCCAGCCAGACCTCGCCCGTGAATCCGGACAGTAGGAACCTGTCGATGCCGGTGAGGGGGAAGGCGTGTACGCGGGTGCGTCCGCCCGGTGCGCGATCGATGGAGATCCCGTCGAGGGGGTTGGCGCCGTTCGCGAGGCGGGAGAGCGTCTCGATGTAGGCGTCGAGAGCGCCGAGCACACTGTAGGGACCGCTCAGCCACTCCTCGCCGCGGAGGGGATGGCGCGCGTCCAGGCCCTTCGAGGACGCGGCCGTATTCGCCCAGTCCTCCGCCGCCGAGGCCACGCTCGTCCGAACCGCCCGCAGCAGCGTCACCCGCTGGGCGACCGTGAGCGCCGACCACGTGCGCGCTCCGACCTGGAGGGCGTCGACAGCGGTGTCGAGCCGCTCCCGTTCGCCTTCGCCCAGCCCCGGCGCTTCGTTCTTCGGCGCACCCTTCGGCGCACCCTTCGACGTGGCAGCGGCGGCCGCTGGGGAGGTGGCGGTTGTGCTCGCAGAAGTCATCGACGTCTCCTTCGGACGGGATCCCAGCTTAGGCGTCGGAGGTCTCGAGGGCATCGATGTCCGCGCGGCGCAGTCGGTAGCGGCGGAGCGTCACCAGGCTGCCGGCCATCAACACGGCGGGCAGGATGCTGAAGCTGAGGACGATGCCCGTCACCGCGGCCGCCGGTTGCTCGACGGTGGTGCCGGCGACGGTCGAGACGTAGCCGGTCGCTGCAAGGGTCAGGGACACCGCCGTCGCGCCCAGGGCGAACCCCACCGTCTCCCCGGCGGTCCAGATGCCGGTGAACGTGCCGGCCTGCCCTGCCCCGCTCGTACGCTCGTCGTGCGAGATCACATCGGGAAGCATCGCCATCGGCAGCGACTGCAGCCCCGCGTACGCGATGCCGGCGACGGCGACCGAGGCGTAGATCCAGAGGCCGGGCGACCACACGGCCACGACGAGCGATGCGGCAGCAGCCGTGAACAGCGCGCTGGCCATCGCGAAGGCCCGCTCCTTGCCCACGCGTCGGGCGATGACCGTCCACCCCGGGGTCGCGAGCAGCGCCGGGCCCACGAGCGCGACGAACACGAACGTCACCGCATCCTCCGAGCGCAGCACCCACGTGGCGACGTACTGCGCGCCGGCGAGCATCGTCCCGGTCGCGAGGGCCTGCAGGACGAAGGTGCCCAGCAGCGCGCGGAAGGGCTGGCTGCGTCCGAGTGCCCGGAAGCCCGACATGTACTGATCACGCCATGTGGATGCGGCGACGGCCGCGCCGGGCGTGACCGCGCCGCGTTCGGCGGCGACGCCCGCTGTGCGGGAGGCGATGAGCATCCCGATGCCGATCACGAGCCCGGAGGCGATGCCCATCAGGAGGTAGCCCATGACGGGGTCGTCACCGGCGTTGCGCAACGCCGGGCCGCCGGCGCCGAACAGCAGGATGGCCGCCGTGAGCACGACCACGCGCCACCCGAGCAGACGTGTGCGCTCGTCGTAATCGCCGGTCAGTTCAGCCGGCAGAGCGACGTACGGCACCTGGAAGAGGCTGAAGGCCGTCGCGGTCGCGAGGAAGGCCGGCAGTACGCTGATCGCTCCGGCGGTCGGACCCCACGACGGCGGTACCGCGAACGTGAGGGCGAAGAAGACGGGGAGTGCGAGCGCGCCGGTGACCATGAAACCGCGACGCGATCCGGTGCGGGCGAGCTGACGGTCGGATGCGGCGCCGATCAGCGGATCGATCAGCACATCCCAGATCTTCGCGGCCGTCACGATCATCCCCGCAGCGAGCGCGGCGACGCCGAGGTTGTCCGTGAGGAAGTAGGTCAGCACCAGCCCGGGCAACGTGGCATAGCCGCCGGTGCCGAGCGAGCCGATCGCGTACAGCACGATCGTGCGGGGAGACAGGCGGACTGATGCTCGTTCGGGCCGAGCCTCGGTGCTCATCGCGCCAGTGTAGCGGCGCGATGCGCCCGGATCAGATCAGCGAGAGCTCGCGCAGCTTCGACTCGACGTCGGCGTTCGACGGCTCCACGTGGTGCGAGGCATCGGGGTACACGACGACGGGGATGTTGGTACGGCCCGAGATCTCCTTCGCGACGTCTGCGGCCGCGGGCTCGGCGACGAGGTCGACGTACGTGTACTCCACCCCGAGCGCGTCGAGCTGCTTCTTGGTGCGGATGCAGTCGCGGCACCAGTCGGCGCCGAACATCGTGATGGTGTCGGAGGCAGGAGAAGTCATGCACCCAGCCTACGGCCGCCCGGAGGGGCTGGCGCTGAGTGGCGGCTGGGCGTTCATCGACCGGTGTCCGCTTCGTCGGGCAGTCTCTCCACCGGCACCACCACGACGTCCTGCATCTTCCAGTCGATGTCGGTGATCCCCTCGGCGACCGCGGTCAGATCATGCAGCGCGACCTTGCGTCGGTGCGGCACGACGAAGGCCTCGATGTGGAAGACCTGACCCTGATCGCGCATGCGCACCCCTGCCTCGGCGATCCACGGGCGACTGCGCAGATACGACACGATGTCGGCGGCGAGGGGATGCGGGTGCTTGCTGTCGTAGGTGCGCGCGCGCTGATCCATCAGATCGACCACGGCCGTCCTCGTGTTGCGGAAGCCGTCCCAGATGATCCCGAGCGAGATGAAGAGCGCCGCCACGCCGTCCAGCCACCAGAGCCCGACACCCACGCCGAGCACCCCGACGATCGATGCCACCGTGGTCTGCCAGTCGGCCTTCGCCATGTCGGCGTCGGCGAAGAGGAGTTTGTTGTGCAGCACGGGGGCGAGCTTCGACTTGGCCGGGCCGTACATGAACACGGGGCCGATGATGACGACGACCATCACGGCGACCATGAGCCAACCCAGCCAGACGGTCTGCCCGAACAACTGCACCGTGCCGATCGTCGGGTGCTCGGCGGCGACCAGTCCGGTGATGGCCTCGACGGCGAGGTTCAGACCGACGGCCAGGAGCGCGACACCCGCGACGAGGTGGCCGACGCCCATGGCGCGATGCAGGCCGTACGGGTGTTTCCCTGTCGGTCGACGCCGCACGAGGAGCAGAGCCGTGAGGAACGCGATCTGCGGGATCAGCGACAGCATGTCCTCGATCCACGCGGTCCGCATCGCCTGCGACTCCCCGACCACGAGAGCGATGACGGCGATCGTGATCGACGTGTAGACGATCGTGAAGATCTCCCACTTCACCGCGCTGCGGAGCGCGCGCTGCTGCTTCGGCGGCAGGGTGGTGCGCCCGAACTGCCCGGTCTCGGTCATCCGCCGACCTCCTCGTCGAGGAAGGTCTCGAGCTTCGTCAGGAACGCGTTCTCGCCGAGCGGGACGAGCATGACGATCTCGCGACCGTTCGCCCCCTGGATCTGCGTGTATCCACGGCTCACGCCGGCCTTGTCCACCCACGGGGTGTCTGAGGTGATACCTCCGGCGATGAGGTCGAGCTCGCCGTCCTCGAGCATCGACACCAGCGTCTCCTCCGAGGCGACCGTCCAGTCGGTCTCTGCGTCGATGCTCGAGGCGAACTCATCCACCAGGTCGACGATGCTCCCGCTCGGCGCACCCCCGTCGACATGGACGAGGTCGCCGTCCGGCGCGGTTCCGACGCGCAGTTCGCCGCCCGACACGGTGCTCAGCGTTCCGTCCGGGTCGGCGGGCACGGTGACGCCGCAGCCGCTGAGCGAGGTCGCCAGGAGCAGGGCGCCGAGGATCGAGGCCGCCCGCGGCTGGAAGCGTTCGCGGCGTGACGATGGTCTGTTCACGCCAGCAGGATGCTCCCGCTGAGCGCCACGGCACAGGTGGTTGACGAGGTGAGGGAGAGCGCGCTAGCGCCGAGACGGAGCGCCGCATCGGATCCATCTCTTGTAAGTAAGGGTGCCCTTACTTACACTGGGGGCATGGGCGCATGCGAACACCTGGAAGACCCCGACTGGGACGACATCGAGGGTGCCGTGCTCATCGCCGGCGATGCGGCCGATGCCGGGTTCATCGCACGCATCGCCGCGCGGCTGCCGTGGGACGCCCAGGGGGTCGTCATCCTCGAGGCGGCGGCGCGTATCCAGTTCCGACACATCGACGTCCCTGACGGGGTGTCGGTGCGGTGGCTGGTTCGCGGAGACGGTACCAGGGCCCACACGCGAGGAGAGAGGCTTGCGAACGCGGTGCATGCCTGGTGTGTCGAATGGGCCTGCAGCGAGCCGCCTTCGCAGTGGACGGTCTGGCTCGGGCCGCACACGCCACCGCACGTGGCCCGCATGGCGCGGAGCCTCCTCGGCGTCGCCAATTGAGCTGCGCGAGGGCCAATTGAGCTGCGCGAGG
Source organism: Microbacterium sp. Ag1 (assembly GCF_001005635.1). Taxonomy (NCBI): domain Bacteria; kingdom Bacillati; phylum Actinomycetota; class Actinomycetes; order Micrococcales; family Microbacteriaceae; genus Microbacterium; species Microbacterium sp. Ag1. The sequence goes on along the minus strand of NZ_LBCR01000020.1, from coordinate 28,221 downwards.
GCCGACAGAGCCGCGCGAAGGCAGACCAGGCGGATCGTCCGGGTGACCCCGGTGACCGCTCAGGCGCTCAGCGCACCGAGGCGACGGCGGGAGCGTTCGCCCCGGCGGTGATCGCGTCGAGGGCGCGGCGCAGCGACGAACTCGACGTGTGCGCCGTGTACGGGAAGTACACGACCTCGACCCCGACCTCGGCGAACTCGCGCTCCAAGCGCAGGCCCTTGTCGGTGCCGCGCCAGTCGTCGCCCTTGAAGAAGTGCGTGAACTGCACGTCGCGCCACGAGTCCATCTTCGAAGGCGTCGTCTCGACGTAGACGTCGTCGACGAACGAGATGTGCTTCACGATCTCCGCACGCTCCGCGGTCGGGATGACGGGCTCGATGCCCTTCACCTGACGCAGCATCTCGTCGCTGACGACACCGGCGATCAGAATGTCGCAGTGCTGCTTGGCGTGACGAAGTAGATTCAGATGCCCGACGTGAAACAGGTCGAAAGCACCAACGGCATAGCCGATACGCGTCCCCATGATCTCCCCAGATCAGTAATTCCCCAGTAAGCGGATCCCCATCCGCTCCGCGACTCCCACAGCCGCGGTTCGAGAGTCTAGCAGGTTCGGGTTTCCTTCCGCATAGGAACCCGTGGAACGATGGAGGCCGCACGCGATGCGCGTGAGGGACAGGGGGCGGACGTGGGGGCACGGGTCACGGTCATCGTGCCGACGTTCAACGAGCGCGACAACGTCGCCGAGCTCGTGGCGCGCACGGCCGCAGCGCTCGACGGGTGGGACGCGGAGATCCTGTTCGTCGACGACAGCACGGACGATACGGCAGTCGAGATCGCCAGGGTCGCGGCGGACGCGCCGATCCCCGTGCGCGTGCTCCACCGCTCCGAGAACACCGGGGGTCTGGGCGGCGCGGTCGTCGTCGGGCTCGGGGCTGCCGCGGCCGACGTCTGCATCGTGATGGACGGCGATCTCCAGCATCCGCCCGAGCTCCTCCCCGCCCTCCTCGCCCGGTATGCGCAGGGGGACGCCGATGTCGTCGCCGCGTCGCGCTACGTCGGCGGAGGGGATACGAGCGGTCTCGGCACGGCGGTGCGCTTCGGCGTCTCCCGCGTGGCGACCTGGCTCACCAGGGCCATGTTCCCGATCCGCCTGGCCCACAGCACCGACCCGATGACCGGTTTCTTCCTCGTCGACCGCGCGCGTCTCGACCTCTCCACGCTCCAGCCTCGCGGTTTCAAGATCCTCTTGGAGATCCTGGCCCGCAACGACATGCGCATCGCCGAGGTGCCGATGGAGTTCGCCGAGCGTCGCCACGGCACCTCGAAGGCGAGCCTGCGTCAGGGGACGATGTTCCTCGAGCACCTCGCGCGACTGCGCTTCGGCAAGATGTCGCTGTTCGCACTGATCGGCGTGATCGGAGCAGCAGCGAACCTCGGCATCATGTGGGTGCTGACGGCCGCGGGCGTGCCGTACATCTGGGCGGCGATCATCGGAGCCGAGGTCACGATCATCGGCAACTTCCTGCTGCAGGAGCGGTTCGTGTTCGCCGACATGCGCACGGATGCCCGCGGTCTCGGTATCCGCTTCGCCAGCTCCTTCGCCTTCAACAACGTCGAGGCGGCTCTGCGCATCCCGGTGATGGCGCTGATGGTCGAGTCGTGGCACATCTCGAGCGTCGTCGCGACAGGCCTCTCGCTCATCGTGGCGTTCTTCGCCCGGTTCCTGTTCCACTCGCTCGTCGTGTACGCGCCGAAGCGTCGGAGCAAGGACCATGCGGTCGGCGCCGAGCCACCCACCGACACCGCGGCGCAACGCGTGATCAGGGCGATCGACGCCGAGGTGATGAAGCCCGGCGAGCTCTAGCGCCGGAGCGTGAAGGCGGGGCTCGAAGGCAGAGCGAAGCGATCTCCGGAACTTCTCTCTTGCCAGGATCCGCGGCGAGGTCCATAGTTGGCTCGTGGAATCCGAGGGCGGTCCCTCCCTGACTCTCACCTGGGCGCATCGAGCCGAACAGTCGGCGCGCGCCTGGGAGCAGAGCCACGCCAGGGGAGAGGTGCCCAGTGTCTGGCCGTACGGCTTCGATGCGCTACGCGACCACGCGGCCGTGGAGGTGGTCGACCTCGCCCCGCCGAGCAGAATCGCACGGGCTCGCTCGCGACTCTCCCTGGGGCCGCGTCCCGCCCGCGGTCTTGCGCTCACCTGGGATGAGAACACGGCCTATCGGATGCAGACCACGCACCCGCGGGATCGCTTCGCCACCGGCGTGATCTGGCTCACCGACATGGCCGAGACAGACGGAGCACCGGAGCGGATGCTGGCGATGCTGCGCAGGGCGGAGGCCGCCTGGGTGCTCAGCGAGGCGCAGGTCGAGCCGCTGCGCACGATGCTGGAGGGAACGGAGACGCGGGTGTTCGCGGTGCCCTTCGGCATCGACACCTCCTTCTTCGTCGCGAGGCCCTACCCGGCGCGGCCGTGCATCGTCAGCGCCGGCAACGACAGAGACCGCGACCCGGCGACTCTCTTCGCGGCGCTCGCGCGTGTGCTCGCCATCCGTCCGGAGACGGACGTGGTCGTGCAGACCCGTTCGGACCTCGACCCGCCGGAGGGGGTGCGGGTCGTCCGCCATCTGCCGCACGCCGAGCTGCGTGACCTCTATGCCACGGCGAGCGTCGTGGTCGTTCCGACCAGGGAGAACCTCCACGCATCCGGGATGACTGTCGCGCTCGAAGCCCTCGCGACGGCCCGTCCGGTCGTGGTCTCCGATACCCCGGGGATGCGCCAGTACGTCGGTGAGGGGCGTACCGGTCACCTCGTTCCCGCTGAGGATCCCGCCGAGCTCGCCCTCGCGCTGCTCCGTCTTCTCGATCACCCCGAGCGCGCCGCCGAGCTCGGGCGGAACGGGCGCATCGAGGTCGAGCGGCAGTTCACCACGCAAGTGATGGTCGCCGCCCTGGTGCGGGGGCTGCTGACCCCGAGGTGACCGCGTCGCGGCCCACCGTCGTCTAGCGCTTCGCGCCGCGTCGCTTCACTCGCACGGCCGCGCGGAACGCGTCGGCGTGGGCACGGCCTGCATCGGCCCAGTCCCTTCGGGAGAGGTCGGGCGAACCCGTCAGCGTGGTCGCCGCCCGCCACGCCTCCACCACGGTCGGAGCATCGAGGTCTCCGTCGTACATGAGCACCCACTCCTGACCGACTTCGCGTCCGAGCGCTTCGTTCGCCTCGTTGCGGGGCACGAGCACGGGTCGGTCCATCGACAGGGCGGCGAGCACGCTGCCCGAGTTGTGCATGAACCGGTAGGCCAGCACGATGAGGTCGGAAGACGTCGCGAGCTGCACGAGCTCGGCATCGCTCAGGAAGTCGAGGTGCAGGCTCACTCCGGGGAGGTCTGCCGTCCGTGCACGGAGGTCATCGCCGAGCTCGAGGGTGGACGGGCGTCCGCCGATCCGCAGGCTCAAAGCCGGTTCCACCGCGACGGCCTCCGCATAGGCGTCGATGAACCCCTCGAGGCCCTTGTAGCGGCGGATCCCGCCGAAGGAGCCGAGCTGGCCCCGAACCTTCTCCGCAGCGGGGAACTTCGCGTACCAGCCGCGGTAGTCGCCGTGCAGGATCAAGCTGTGCGGCGTGCCGGGCGCGAGCGGGGTGGTCTCGTTGATGACGATCCGGTAGTCGGTGTGGCGGTCGATGAAACGCAGCAGCCACAGGCGCGGCGCGTTGTCGTCCGGCAGCTCGATGTTGTGCACCGTGCGCACCACGGCGATCCGACGCGACAGGCGGTGACGGAAGACGAGCGCGGCGGTGAGCAGATACTTGCCCGTGGACTTCCACCAGGTGGATCCGTGCAGCTTCGCCTCCGGCCAGTGCCAGTGGAAGGCATCGTAGCGCCCGAACAGCGCCGTGCCCCACGAGAACCGCAGACGCGTGAGGCCCTCGGTCGAGCCCAGTGCTTCGTCGAGCATCTTGTTGTACGGGTTCGTCGTCGGACGGGGAGCGCCCAACGACTGCATCACGCGGATGGTCGATCCGGGAACGGTCATGGTGGCGTCATCCTCCGATGGGCGTCGGTACTCGTCGTAGCGTCGACCGAGGGCGGCGGCGATCGTGCCCCGTCCGCGGTGCATGAGCCGGGTTCCCCTGGCGTGATGGGTGATGCTCGAGGTCAGGGCGCCGAAGGCTCTCCGCAGGGCGCCGACGACGATACGGGCCACGCCTCCGACCAGCGCCCGCAGTCGCAGCACCCCGCGGCGGATCTTCCCGTCGGTGAGCTGGAGCTGGATGCGGGTGCCCGCGTTCGCCGAGCTGAAGGCACGCTGTGCCGCCCAGGCGCGGCTCAGGCGCGCGGCGACGACGAGGTCTTCCGTCTCGGACTCGTTGCACCACACGATCAAGCCGCCTCGGCTGGCGAGCTGCCGGGAGAAGAGTGTGTCCTCGCCGCCGCCGAGACCGAGCGAAGGGTCGAACCGCAGACCGAGCCGCCGGATGGAGCGGAGGTCCAGCAGCAGGTTGCCCGCAGCTGCCACCTGGAGCACGGTGCCCGTCTGCCTTGGCGGCCGTCGGAAGGTGCCGGATGCGAGGAGCCACGGGTCGACGTCCTCGTCGAAGACGGAGATCACACGCCCCATCACGGCATCGGCGCCGTGTTCGCGCCACACCTCGATGAGCGCGGAGAGCCACCGCTCTCGCGGGACCTCGTCGTCGTCGATGAAGGCCAGCAGGTCGCAGTCGGCGCACTCGTCCAGGAGGCGGTTGCGAGCGGCGACGATCCCCGGCTCGGGTTCGACGACGTAGCGGACCGGGACGCTCGCACCCTCGGCCACCTCCCTGGCGGAGCCGGCGGGATCGTTGTCCACCACCAGCACGTCCACCGTGACCCCGAGGTCTGCGCACTCGGCGATCCGCTCGGGAAGCGTGCGCAGCAGCGCTCGGAGCAGCTCCGGCCTCCGGTACGTGGGTACGCCGATCGTCACCCTGATCATGTCGTTCGATTCCGGTCCCCTGGTCATCCGCCCCATCCCCATGGCAGTAACGCGCCTCGACTCCGACGCCGGCTCATCGTATCGTGAACCCCTGAAGCCGCTCGTCGAGGAAGCTCTCGCGTATAGTCGTTCACCTGGGAGTCGACGTCGGTCGCGACTCTGGGGAATTCGACCGGCGACCCGAGGCGATCCGTGATCCGGATCCGGGGGGAGGATCGCGTGTCAATCGAGCACGGACGGCTTGCCGTGGTCGTGGTCAACTACGCCTCGGCGGGGTTGCTCGAGCGCAACCTGGTGATGGTGGAGCGCGAGGCGCGCGCGATCGATCAGCATGCGCTCGTCATCGTCGTCGACAACTGGTCGAACGCCGAAGAACGGCGCGCTGCCGCGACGATCGCCGACGCGCAGGGCTGGCTCCTGATCGAACCGCGATCCAACTCGGGCTTCGGCGGCGGGGTCAACATCGGGGTGACGCGCGCGCTCGCCGAGGGTGCCACCGACGTCCTCGTGATCAATCCGGACGCGCACATCGATCGCGCGTCGCTGCGCCGACTGGCCGCAGCCACCGACGCCGAGCGCACGACCCTCGCCTCGCCGGTCATCACGGACTCGGACGGCAAGACCTGGTTCGCCGGGATCGATCTCCTGCTCGCCGACGGCACCATGCGCGCACGCCGCAAGCGCGACGCCGGGGACACCCAGCCGTTCGAACCATGGTTGAGTGGGGCCTGCCTGTGGATCACGCGCGAGGTCTGGGATCTCGCCGGCGGGTTCGACGACGATTACTTCCTCTACTGGGAGGACGTCGACTTCTCGCGTCGTGTCGTGTCGGCCGGCGGATCGCTGGCCCTCGTCGAGGACGCCAGGGCCGTGCACGACGAGGGAGGCACGCAGCGCGCGGAGCCCGAGACCTCACGCGCCAAGTCCGAGGGCTACTACTACTACAACATCCGCAATCGGATGCTCTACGCCGTGCGCCATCTCGATGACGAGGCTGTGCAGCGCTGGCGCCGGTCCATCCCGCGCACCGCCAGGGAGGTCATCCTCCGCGGTGGCCGACGACAGCTGATCCAGTCGCCCGCTCCGATCCGGGCCTATCTTCGCGGTGTGCGCGAAGCCCGACGGATCGCGCGGACGCACACCTCGGGCCAGAAGGGCAGGAAATGGTCGTAGACGCCTATCACCGTCTCGCACGCGCGCAGAAGGGGCACGCTCGTGGGGCGCCCGCCTACTCGGTGTACGTCAATCGGCGCATCGGTCGGGTGCTCGCCGCCGTCGCGTATCGGATCGGTCTCACCCCGAACCAGGTGTCGATCATCAGCGCGGTGCACTCCTTCATCGCGATCGGCCTCATCGCGTTCGGCCCCGTGAACGTGCCCATGGGCCTCCTGATCGCTCTGCTGCTGGTGCTCGGCTACGCCTGGGACTCGGCCGACGGTCAGGTGGCGCGTCTGCGCGGCGGGGGAAGCCCCCAGGGCGAGTGGCTCGATCACTTCATCGACACGCTCAAGATCGCCTCCCTCCACCTCGCCGTGCTGATCGGGCTCTATCGGGTGCTTCCCGACACGCCTCTTCTCCTGCTGATCCCGATCGTGTTCAGCATCGTCGCCACGACCACGTTCTCGGGAATGCTCCTGAACGATCTACTCAAGGGCAAGCACGCGGTGGCGTCGACCCACGAGCGAGGAGGCGGGACCCTGCTGCGCTCGCTCATCCTGCTGCCGACGGACTTCGGGCTGGTGTGCCTCGTGTTCGTGCTGTGGGGATGGACGCCGGCATTCCTCGTCGGCTACGGCGCTCTGTGCCTGGCCGCTGTCCTGTTCCTCGCGCTCGCCGCGGTGAAGTGGTTCCGCGAGATCGGAAGGCTCGGTGCCTCCGCATGAGGGACGAGAAGATCCTGGTCGTGTGCGCGGCTAACGTGTGCCGGTCGCCGTTGGCCGAGCTGGCTCTTCGTCGCGGGCTCGGCGCGGATTCCCCCATCACCGTGAGCAGTGCCGGTGTGCGGGCGAACGCCGGCGACCCGATCTGCGCGGCGGTGGCCTCGGTCCATGAGGACGAGGAATGGCAGGCCTGGGCGCAGGAGCATCGGGCGCAGCCGGTGACGATCGAGCAGGTCGAGCAGGCGAGCATCGTGCTGACCGCATCGCGCGACATCCGTGGCGAACTGGTGAGGATGGCACCGCGTTCGCGTGACTGGATGTTCACGATCAAGGAAGCCGCCCATCTGGGGGAGGGCTTCTCGTCCTCCGCCTCCGACCGCGTGGTGGAGTACGTGGCGCACCTCGACCGTGCACGTTCCCGCGCCGTCCCGCTGACACCGCCTGGGGGCCCCGGGGCACGCCTGCGTCAGCTGTTCCAGGCCCGGGGGACCGTCGATCCGACGAGCATCGCCGATCGGCACGGGAGTCGCGGTCACCTGGAGACGATCCACGAGGTCGATGCCGCCATCGCGACGGTCCTCGCACAGCTCACGGGCCATCGTCGACACGCGTCCTGACCGGGCACTTGTGGTTTTCCAGACCTCACACTATGATTAGCCGACGCCGCGTTCCGCGCGGTTGAAGGGGACCTGAAGCCGAGGGGGCTTCGGGATTGAGGAATCTGGGTTCTGGGGAGCTGCAGTGTTCAACGTTTCATCATGCCGTTCTGGGGACGGCACTTCGCGCTCACGACGCGCGATCTTCGTCGCGCCTCTGGTTGCGCTGGCACTCGTGACGGCCGGTTGCACCGCTGCCGCGCCGAGCGCTTCGGAATCGCCGGCGCCGGCAGGCACCAGCACCACCGACTGGACGCCGCCCGCCGACACCGAGGCCCAGGGGCCCACGGAAGGCCCGGCGCTCACAGAGGAGAACGGAGCGCTCGACGCGCCCATCTCCCTCTCCACCGACATGGTCGTCACGATCGACAAGATCTCGACCACGACGATCAAGCCCGAGACGCCCGGCGAGTACGCCGGACCCGCGGTGGTCGTCACGCTGACCGTGGCCAACGACTCGAAGCGTGCGCAGAGCGTCGACTCCGCGGTCGTCAGTCTCGTCACGGACGACGGCGACATCGGGGTCTCCACGACCGCCGGCCCGAACGAACCCCTGCAGGGTGAGGTCGCCGCGGGCGCGAAGACCACCGGCACCTACGTCTTCATGCTCGATCCGACGCAGGGGCGCTCGGTGAAGATCAGCGTCAACTACGCCGCAGGCGAGCCGGTGGCCACCTTCGCCGGCCAGCTGTCCTGACGCGCGCGTAATCACTCGCATCACTCTCGTTTTTCATTTGCACTAACTCATTTTCGAAGAAGAAAACTGGCGGCTGGGGAGTCACTATGGGGAACACATCGACCACGAGGCGAGCGCTGAGCGCACTCGCGTCTGTCGTGACGGCGGCGTTGCTCGTCGCAGGCATGACGACACTGGGAGCGCAGGCGGCGTCAGCAGACGTCCCCTCGACCCCACCGCCTCTGCTGCAGCGTGACGACAACGTCGTCACCTCGGATCCGATTCCGACGGTGCAGATCGACAACGGCTACGTCTGGGCGCAGACGATGATCGGGTCGACCGTCTATGCGGTCGGCAAGTTCGACAACGCCAGGGCCCCGCTCGCCACGCCGGGAACGAGCCTGACGGCCCGCTCCAACGTGCTCGCCTACGACATCAACACGGGTCAGCTGCTCTCGTTCGCGCCGCAGGTGAACGGTGTGATCAAGGCCGTCGCCGCGTCGCCGGACGGCAGCCGCATCTACATCGGCGGATCGTTCAACTCCGTCAACGGTCAGGCCCGCTGGAACTTCGCGGCCCTCGATGCCGTGACCGGCCAGCTCGTGGCCGGCTTCAACCCGTCGATCGGCGGCAGCGGTGTCTACGCCCTCGCAACCTCCGGCACCAGCGTCTACGTGGGCGGGCTGTTCACGCAGGGCAACGGCACCGCCCGCAAGAACCTCGCCGGCTTCAACGCCGCCAACGGAGCCCTGTTGAGCTGGGCGCCGCAGACCGACCTCCAGGTCGACGCGATGGTCATGGACCCCGCGGGGCAGAACGTCATCGCCGCCGGGCGCTTCTCGCAGGTCAACGGCGACCTGACGATGCGCGGAACCGTGGCACTGGACAAGGCGACCGGCGCGGTCGACACGTCCTGGGCACTCCCGCAGACGGTAAAGAACGGCTCGAACACGGGCTCGAACTCCGGCAAGGCCGGCATCTTCGGTCTCGCGGCCGACGACAAGGCCGTGTACGGCACCGGCTGGGTCTACGCCGACGCCGCCACGGGAAACCTGGAGGGGACCTTCGCGGCAGAAGCAGGGACGGGCCAGGTCCGCTGGATCGCCGACTGCCTCGGTGACCACTACGGCGTGTACTCCACCGGCAAGGTCGTCTATACGACCAGCCACACGCACGCGTGCGGCACGATGAGCCTGCACCCGGAGCAGAACCCGCGCACGCACCGCTACTCGGAGGCGTACACGGCGGATGCTCGCGGCTCGCTGGGCAACCAGCCCGCAGCCGGCGGCACCTACAAGAACTGGGCGGGCACTCCTGCACCGTCGCCCTACGCCTGGACGCCCGACTGGGCCGTCGGTGTGACGACGGGCATGGGACAGGCCGGTCTGTCGATCACGGGCGCAGGCAACATGATCTCGATCGGCGGTGAGTTCCGGTCCGTGAACAACGGCCGCTTCGAGGGACTCGTGCGCTTCTCGACGAACCCCCCTGGCGGAGCCAAGGACGGTCCCCGTCTCGCGGCGGCGAACTGGACCGGCACGGCGCAGTCGTTCATCCCCGGTCGCGTCCGGGTGTCGATCCCGGCCAACTGGGACCGCGACGATCTGACGCTCACGTACGAGCTCCGTCGCACCGGCACGGCCACGCCGGTCGCCACGACCACAGCCAACGGCACGTGGTGGAACCGGCCGTCCGTCACCCTCGAGGACAAGACGGCGACACCGGGATCGCAGCAGGAGTACACGGTCAGCGCCAAGGACAGCGCGGGAAACACCGTCAGCAGCCAGGCCATGAGCGTCACGGTCGCATCGGGAACGGTCTCGAGCTACACGAACGCGATCTCGGCCGACAACCCGCAGCTCTACTACCCGCTGGGCACCGCGGCGCAGGACTGGGCGGGCGCGAACCCTCCCGTGTTCGGCTCCGGCGTGACGTCGTCGGCTTCGGGCGTGGAGAACACCGCGACCGGCGCATCGACGTTCAGCGGAACCTCGTCGGGGCGAGCCTCTTCGACCGACAAGATCGCCGCATCGACGGAGTTCTCCACGGAGCTGTGGTTCAAGACCAACACCACCACCGGTGGCAAGCTGCTCGGCTACGGGTCGGCGGCCTCGGGTGACTCCACGAGCTACGACCGTCATCTTTACATGACGAACAACGGGCGTCTTGTGTTCGGCACCTACAACGGCAGCACACAGACGATCCAGAACACCACGGCGCTGAACAACAACGCCTGGCACCATGCGGTGGCCACGCAGAGCGCTGACGGCATGAAGCTGTACATCGACGGCGTGCTCGTCTCGTCCGCGGCCGGCGCGACCACCGCCGAGAACTACGTCGGGTACTGGCGTGTCGGCGGGGACAACATCAACAGCTGGCCCTCCGCCCCGAGCTCGAGCAACTTCAAGGGAGCTCTCGACGAGGTCGCGGTGTACCCCTACGCGCTCACCGCCGCGCAGGTGCAGACCCACTACGGCATCGGCAAGGGCTTCCAGCCGCCGACCGCGGCCTTCACCTCGACGCCGACGGATCTCGCCGTGGCATTCGACGCCAGCACGTCCGCGCCGACCGGCTCGGCCACGATCACCGGCTACCGCTGGGACTTCGGGGACGACTCGGCCACCGCGACGGGTAAGACGGTGTCGCACACCTACACGGCGGCGGGCACGTACACCGTCAAGCTCACCGTGACCGACAGCAACGGCCTGGCCACCACGACGGAGAACCCCGTCACGGTGCAGGCGGCCAACGTCCTTCCGACCGCGTCCTTCGAGCTGTCGGGCACCGGGCTCTCGGTCTCGGCCGACGCCTCGGCATCGACCGATTCGGACGGCACGATCGCCTCGTACGACTGGAACTGGGGCGACGGTTCGACGTCCTCCGGCCAGGTCGCCAGCCACGTGTACGCCTCGGCGGGCACGCGCACGGTCACTTTGACGGTCACCGACAACCGCGGTGGCACGGCGACGACGACGCGGGAGTCCGTCACGACCCACGCGAACCCGGTCGCCACCTTCACCGCGACGGCGTCGGGGATGAACGTGGACGTCTCGGCCGCGGGCTCGAGCGCCTCCGACGGCGCGACGCTGTCGTACTCCTGGAACTGGGGTGACGGCACGGCCGCAGGCAGCGGTGCGACCGCCGGTCACACCTACGCCCAGCCCGGTGCGCACGACATCACGCTCACGGTGACCGACAGCCTCGGCGGATCGGCCAGCGTCACGAAGTCCGTGACCGTCCAGGCTCAGGTGTTCGCCGCGTCCGACTCCTTCGGTCGTGTCGTGTCGAGCGGATGGGGCGCGGCCGACATCGGCGGCACCTGGGCGCCGATGAGCGGTTCGGCCGCCGTCACCTCCGTCGGAGACGGCGTCGGCAAGGTGAACCTCACGCCGGGTGAGACGCGCGAGATGCTGCTGCAGGGAACGTCTCTCCTCGACACGTCCGCGCGCATCACCTACACGCTGGCCTCCGGCCCGTCGACGGGTGTGGCCTACGAAGGACTCGGTGCACGTCGCTCCGGCTCCAACGGGTACCGCGCACTCGCGTGGCACCGGGCGGACGGGACCACGTGGCTCGTGATCCACCGCAACGGAACCGCGATCGCCAGCACCGCCGTCGCCGGTCTCACCTGGACCGCGGGAAGCACGTTCAACCTCGCCATGGAGACGACGGGGTCCGGAACGACGACCATCCGCGCGAAGCTGTGGGCTGCCGGAGCTGCGGAGCCCGCCAACTGGCAGCTCTCCACGACGGACACGACGCCCGCCTTGCAGGTCGCGGGAGCGCCGACGGTCTTCTCCTACCGCGCAGGCAGCGCGACCGGCACCAACCTGGCGAGCTTCGACGACTTCACGCTGAAGAACCTCGGGGCGGCGACACCGCAGCCCGAGCCGCAGCCGCAGCCGGAGCCGCAGCCGCAGCCGAACGTGCCGCCGACCGCGACCTTCACGGCGTCGACCACCGGGCTGACCGTGAACGTCAACGGTGGGGCATCGACCGACTCGGACGGCACCATCGCGTCCTATGCCTGGGACTTCGGAGACGGATCGACGGGCACGGGGGCGACCAGCTCCCGGGCGTACACCGCGGCGGGCACCTACACGGTGACCCTCACGGTGACGGACGACAAGGGGGCCACCCACACCGCGACCCAGCAGGTCACGGTCACGGCACCGCCGGTCGACCCGCAGCCTCAGCCCAACCCGGCCGCGCTCGCGAGCGATGAGTTCGACCGCACGGCGGGGCCCGGCTGGGGAACCGCGGTCACGGGCGGAGCGTGGACGATCGCCGGCGGTTCGCAGGCGGCGGCGACCGTCGCCGACGGCCAGGGCAAGCTGAGTCTGGTCGCGGGGGACACCCGCCACGCCACGCTCAACTCGACCTCGATCGGCGACGCGATCCTCGAGACGCAGTTCCGCGTCGACCAGGCTCCTGCCGCTGGCGGCGCCTACGTCGGCGTGATCGCGAGGCAGACCGCTGCCGGGAAGTACTTCGCCCGTGCGTGGCTCCGTCCTGACGGAACCGTCTGGCTCGTGGTCCACCGCGAGGGAACGGTGCTGCTGACGCAGGCGGTACCCGGACTCGTGTGGGCGGCGAACACGTCGTACAGCCTCAAGGTCTCCGTCACCGGATCGGCCTCCACCGCCATCTCGGCTAAGATCTGGGCGACCGGCACGACAGAGCCCGCGAACTGGCAGATCAACGCGACGGACACGACTCCGCTCGCTGCGGGTTCCGTCGGTCTCAGCGGCAACCGGTCGGGCAGCTCCACGGCGCCCCTGAACGTCTCGTTCGATTCGTTCCGCGTCACCGCGCCCCAGTAAGATCCTGACGCATGGCCACTGCTGTTCCGATCGCGCTCCTCGCCGTCGGAGGAATCGCAGCAGTGGCCATCGTCGTTTTCGTGCTCAGGCTGCTGCCGCGCACGGCGTTCGTGGGCTGGGCCTGCGTCCTCTTCTTCGTGCCGCTCTGGGTCGGCGTCAACATCGGCTTCTACTGGGCCGCGATCACGCTGCTGACCGCCCTGATGATCATCGTCAACTGGTCGGTCGTCCCGCTGCGCGCCGCAGACGCCTGGGTCGTGGCATTCGTCATCGTGATCGTCGGGCTGTACGGCTTCGGAACGGTCGATCTCCCGTCGCTCGTCGCCGCTCTGCTCGAATGGGTCATCCCCTATCTCTGGGGACGCGTGGTGCTCGCCCGGGTCGCGCCGGAATGGGTCACGTCGACGATCGCGGTCGTCGCCATCGTGGCAGCCGTCCTCGGCATCATCGAGTTCTTCACCTCCTTCAATCCCTTCGTCCTGATCCCCGGATCCGGCGTGGTCTACGACACCTGGAGTCCTCTCCAGGAACGCGGCGGGGTGCTGAGGGTCGAGGGCGCGTTCGGCCACTCGATCGCCCTTGGAGCGGCGCTGGCGATGTCGTCGGCGTTCATCGTGGCGACGAAGTGGCGGCTGATCCCGAAGATCGGCGGCGTGGTGATCGTCGCGGTGGCGACGGTGCTGACGTTCAGCCGCGCCGGACAGCTCACCCTCGTGCTCACGCTGGTGCTGTCCACGTTCCTCATCGTCGGGGTGTCCACGCGGTTCCGGGTCGCCGTCGTCACGGCCGGTGTCATCGGCACCGCGATCGCCATCCCGATCATCGACTCCGTCTTCGGGGCGGCGGGTGACGAGGCGGGCGGCAGCGCGGACTACCGGACCGATCTCCTGGTGCTCCTCCAGCAGGTGCAGCTCTTCGGCAACCCGGGGGACTGGCACTCGCTCGTCTCGGGGGACTACTACCTCGGCTACTTCGCGCGCTCCGTCGACAACGCGCTCGTCCTCACTCTGCTCCGGTACGGGTACGTCCCCACACTGCTGATCATGGCCGCCCTGGTCTGCGCGGCGATCATGACCGTACGACGCTCGACCAGGAGCCCGGCGTCGATCGCCGTCGTCGGACAGCTGCCGAGCCTCGTGGTGGTGGCGTTGATCACGCAGTACAGCATGTTCCTCTGGTTCTGCGTGGGCCTGGCGATCACGTGGGCGCGCGACGCGGACGTGATCGGCAGAGGGAAGCAGCAGTCAGAGGAAGCACTCCAAGACGCGCTCGGACCCGTGCACCGGCAGCGCCTCGTCGGGAAGCCCCCTGCACAATCATGAGGTCGCAGGAACGAACACCTCTAGAATCGAAGTCTCAGGGGGAATGGGGAGTCATGGGCGAGAGCCGGGTGAGTCTGCGCGTGATCGCCAGCTCGTTGCGCAAGTTCTGGTGGGCGATCGTGCTCTGCGCCGTCGTCGGGGCTGCAGGGTCCTTCGGGTACGCCTCGTTGCAGACCCCCCTGTTCCAGGCGACGACCTCGTTGTACTTCGCCCTGAACCAGGGAACCAGCGCCTCTGACCTCAACCAGGGCTCTGTGTACACGCAGAGCCAGATGCTGTCGTTCGCCCAGTTGGCGACCAGTTCGCGGGTGCTCGACCCCGTCATCGAGGAGCTGGGGCTCGACACGACTCCGCGAGCCCTCGCAAGGGACATCGAGGTCACGATCCCCCAGAGCACGGTCACGTTGCGGATCACGGGGATCACGGACGATCCGAAGGCAGCGGCCGAGCTGGCCGATGCCGTGGCGGACCAGCTCATCATCGTGGTCAAGGACGTGGCGCCCAAGGACCCGCAGGGCGAATCGACGATCACGGCGCAGGTCATCGACGACGCTGTCGTGCCTGAGTTCCAGTTCACGCCGAGCAAGCCGCGCGATGCCCTTCTCGGAGGCTTCCTCGGGGGCGTCCTGGGCCTCGCCATCGCGGTGCTCATCGGAGTGCTCGACACCCGTATGCGCAACGAGGAGACGCTGACGGAGGCGGGCGGCGACCCTGTTCTGGGCGTCGTCTCGAAGTCGCCTCTCCTGGCCATGCGGGGCATCGCCGTCGCGCAGGAGCCGCTCGGCCACACCTCGGAGGAGTTCCGCCGTATCCGTTCGGCTCTGGCCTACGCGAACGTCTCCTCGCGGGTGAAGGTGCTGCTGGTGACGTCGGGCATGCCGGCGGAGGGCAAGTCGACCATCTCGGTCAACCTGGCCATGACCCTGGCCGGTCTGCGCAACTCGGTGCTGCTGATCGACGCCGACATGCGGCGGCCGCGGGCGCACGAGCACGCGGGCATCGACGGCTCGATCGGTCTGACCAGCGTGCTGCTGGACGAAGTCGAGTTCGAGGTCGCCAAGCACAGTGTCGCCGACAGCACGCTCGACATCCTGCCCGCAGGTACCATCCCGCCGAATCCGGCGGAGCTCCTGACGTCGGCGCGCATGAACCAGCTCCTCGACTTCGCCGCAGCGGAGTACGACTACGTGGTCATCGATTCCCCGCCGATCCTCAGCGTGGCCGACGCCAACCTCTTCGCCACCCAGACCGACGGCGTGATCCTCGTGGTCGACGCGACGAAGACGCGCCGCGCCGCGCTCGCCAAGAGCATCAAGTCGCTCGAGTCGGGCGGTGCCCGCATCCTCGGCACGGTTCTGAACCGCGCCCGGCCGGATCGTCACCGCAGCGAGTACTACAGCGACTGAGGCGACATCCGACGGCCCCTCGGGTCGCGGATGCGGCGGAGTATATCGGTGCCTCGCCGTTTTCGTTTGTCTTCGCCGGGATGGCCGGGGTATTCTTCATGAGTTGCGAGGGGGACTCGCACTTTGCTGCCCGGGGTTGAAACTGCGGCGGAGCTGCGGGGTGATCATGAATCTGCCCCAGAAGACGGTGACACCGTGCCCACTCCGCTCCTCGACCGCACCTCACGCGAGACTTCGAGTCCGCCCCGGCGACGCACCCGCACGATGCTCGCAGGAGCGCTGACAGCTGCCGTCGCGCTCACGACGGCGCTGACAGCCGTTCCTGCGTCGGCACTGGCCGACGACGCTCCGCTCCTCGCACAGTCCGCGGATGCCACGGACGCTCCTGTCATCGCCGACGACATGGATCGCACGGTCGACTCGGGGTGGGGGTCTTCGCCCGACGGCCCATGGCGTGTCGTGGAAGCGACGGCGAGCGTGACCGGCGAGCAGGCGCTGCTCGCGAGTCGCAAGCCGGGTATCACCGCCAGGGCCACCATCGACGGTGCCGTCGCCGCTGATGTGGACAGCCGGTTCTCGCTGACCGTTCCCGAGCTGCCCGTGGGAGGGCCGCTCTACCTCTCCCAGGCGGTCCGGGTGTCCGGCGCCGACTCGTACGGGGTGCGCGTGCGCGTCCACCCCGACGGCTCGGCCTACGTATCGGTCGTGCGGCTCACCGACCTCATGCGCGTGCAGCATCTGGCCGAGCGTCGGCTTCCCCTCACCGTGACGGGCGGTGACACGCTGACGGTGGCGTTCAGCGTCGCCGGCACGAGTCCGGTGGCACTGGCGGCCAAGGCCTGGGAATCGAACGCCGCGGAGCCGGCGGATTGGCAGGTGACGTACTCCGACGACTCGAACGCGCGGATTCAGTCCGCAGGCGGATACGGCTTCGCGCTCTACACGTCCTCCGGGGCCAGGGCTGCTGTTCCGGTCGGAATCGACGACTTCGCGGTGACCGCGCTCGCGCCGTCCCCGGAGCCCACACCGGAGCCCACTCCGGCTCCTGAGCCCACTCCGACCCCCGAGCCCACTCCGGATCCGGAGCCCACCCCGACCCCGAACCCGTCTCCGGAGCCGACCCCGACGCCGTCACCTGAGCCCACGCCGGCTCCCGAGCCCACACCGACCCCGTCTCCGGAGCCCACCCCGACCCCGGCCCCTGAACCCGAGCCGGTACCTCCCGTGACGCCTGAGGGCCTGCGCGGCGAACCAGGGGCCAAAGCCCCAGGGACGCTCGTGTACGAAGCTCCGGCGACGGCCGTCTACGTCTCACCCGCAGGGTTCGACGGAGCCTCCGGCACCAGGAACGCACCGGTCAAGTCGGTCGCTGCCGCGCTCCGCATCGTCCCTAACGGGGGGACGATCGTCCTGCGTGGCGGCTCGTACCACGAAGAGGTCGTGGTGCCCGCGCAGAAGCGGGTCACCATCCAGCCGGCACCCAACGAGTCCGTGTGGTTCGACGGCGCCGAGCCGGTCACCGGCTGGAAGGCCTCGGGAAGCACCTGGTTCGTCGACGGCTGGAACACAGCCCTCGATGCGAGTCCGACCTACACGAAGGGCGCGCCCGACAACACGGCGGCGGAGTGGAGATTCGTCGATCCGGCGCACCCGATGGCCGCGCACCCGGATCAGGTCTGGGTGGCAGGAGTCCAGCTGCGCGAGGTCGCATCCGTCGCCCAGGTCGCGGAAGGCACTTTCTTCGTCGACGATTCCGCCAAGCGTCTGGTGATCGGAACGAACCCCTCGGGCAAGTCGGTCGAGGCGAGCGTGCTCACGCAGGCGCTCTCCATCCGCTCCGCAGGGACCGAGGTGCGCGGGATCGGAGTGCGCCGATACGCCACCAGTGTCCCGCAGATGGGCACGGTCATCGCCGCTGCACCGCACGTGTCGCTCACCGATGTGACGATCCGCGACAACTCGACCACAGGCTTCTACTCGTGGGCGCCGGCGACCACGCTGACCCGTGTCTCCCTGATCGGCAACGGTCTGCTGGGCGGCGGCGCATCGCAGGCCGACGGACTGACCGTGACGCAGATGCTCTCCGTGGGCAACAACATGGAGCACTTCAACGACGCACCGGTGTCCGGCGCGTTCAAGGTCACCCGCACCAGGGGGGTGACCGTCACGGACAGCGCGTTCACCGGGAACGACGGCCGCGGACCATGGTTCGACGAGTCCGTCCTCGATATCGCGTTCACCGGGAACGATGTGATCGGCAACACCGGGCATGGCGTGATGGTGGAGCTGTCGGAACGTGCGGTCATCGCCGACAACGTCATCGCCCGAAACGGAGAGTTCGGCCTGTGGGTGCTGAACTCCGGCAGCGTCAAGATCTGGAACAACACGCTGGTCGGCAACGGGAACCGGAACATCAGCATCGCGATGGACGCCCGCCGCGCCTCCGACCCGAACACGCCGGGGCACGACCCGCAGACGCGGTACGCACCCGAGGCGTCCTGGATCACGAGGAACATCGTGGCATCGAACAACATCGTGGCCGAGAGCGCGGGCAACTGCCTGGTCTGCGTCCAGGACTTCTCCTTGCAGTACACGGGTTCGCAGATGATGTCGAGCGTCAACGGAAACCTCTATCACCGCACGTCACCGGGCACCCCCCGCTGGTTCTCCGCGTGGTCGAAGGGCTCCGTCTCGAGAGACCCCGCGGTGACGGATACGCTGGCCGCGTTCACCGCGGCCACGGGGCAGGATCGACGGTCGCAGTTCGTCGAGGGAGCCCCGGTGGTCGACGCCGGCTTCGCCCTGCTGCCGCAGTTCGCCGCGACGCAGGCGTCGGTGGCGGTGCCGGTGCCGTCCGACATCGCCTCAGTATCGCGACTCCCCGGCAGCAGCACGACACTGGGAGCCCTGCCCCGGTGACGATGTAAACATGGGTTCTCTTCTCGCTGTCGGCGCGCGTGCGCTGACGATGGTCATCGCGCTTGTCTGCGGCGTCATCACGACCCGGATGATCATCGGCGGCGCCGGCGTCGACAGCTTCGCCCTGTACACGTTGTTGACGACCATCCCCTCGCTGCTGACGTTCACAGACCTCGGCAGCGGCGCGGTCCTCGTCAACGCTGTCGCGACCAGCACGAACGTGCGCACCGACGAGAAGCTGCGGTACCAGCTCACCTCCGTCGGCCGGGTGCTGCTCACCTTCGCCGCCACGGCGATGGCGATCAACACGGTGCTCGTGCTCACGGGTGCCTGGGAGCTGGTGTTCGGTGAAGCCGGAGGGCGACCGGGTGCCTCGTTGGCCGCTTTCTACTGCGTCACGATCTTCTGTCTCGGCATCCCGCTCGGGGTGTGGGCGCGGATCATGCTGGGCCAGCGTCGCAACCACATCGTGATCCTCCTCCAGGGGCTGATCTCGCCGCTCACGATGACGGGCGTCTGGCTGATGCTCACCTTCGGTGGCGAGAATCTCCATTCCTTCGTGGCGATCGCCTCCTTCGGCGCGTCTTTCCTGGTATCCGTGCTCGGCATCCTCATCACGGCTCGCACGACTTCGCCGCTGATCCCCTCGGCCGCCCGGATGGTCCTGCATCCTCGCCGCTACCCGGGCGTGCGGGTGATGGACGTCGGGTGGCCGATGCTCGCCCAGATGGTGACGTATCCGATCGCCGTCGGCTCGCAGCGCTACGTGATCGCTCAGCTGGGCGGACCCACCGACGTCGCCGAGTACGGCGTGG
Organism: Microbacterium sp. Ag1; assembly: GCF_001005635.1. Taxonomy (NCBI): domain Bacteria; kingdom Bacillati; phylum Actinomycetota; class Actinomycetes; order Micrococcales; family Microbacteriaceae; genus Microbacterium; species Microbacterium sp. Ag1. The sequence goes on along the minus strand of NZ_LBCR01000020.1, from coordinate 8,750 downwards.
CGGGCCAGGTGTTCTTCGCCCTCAACGGACTCGTGATGGCCGGTGGACTCGCGCTCTGGCCGCACTTCGCGAAGAGCCGCCACGACGGTGACCTCCGGCGTGGGCCGTTCCTGCTGTCGGTCTTGTTCGCTGCGGCGATCGGCGTCGCGACTGTGATGGTGTGGCTCGTCGGCCCGTGGCTGTTCGGGTTCATCACCCAGGGTGAGCTGACGGTGCGCACGAGCACGATCTTCGCCTTCGGTCTGATGATCATGATGACTGCGGCCGTGTACCCCCTGGGGATGTTCATCATGGACAAGCCGGGAATCCGCTTCCAGGTGATCCCCACGCTCAGCATGGCGGCCGTGGGCATCACCCTCTCGTTCGTGCTCACTCCTGTGCTGGGCATCGCCGGACCCCTGATCGGCGTCGCCTTCGCCCTCGTGGTGTGCCAGCTGATCCCGTTCTCGATCTACATCGTCCGGAACAAGAAGCGGCTCACCGTGGGCGAGCTGGAACAGGTGTAGCGAGAGCGCTGACCCGCCGGCGGGTGTGGCAGACCGGGGTGCGGGTCAGCCCAGGAGATGCGTCGAGATGCTCGAGCGGTAGACCTGAGGCGCGTGCCTGCGCAGGGCCTCGGCGCGGCTGTCTGCGACGGTCGAGACGATCTCATCCCACCGGGCGTCGATGTCGGTCAGCGCGGAAGCGATCGCCTCCGCGTCGCCGGCCGCGACCAGCCTCGCCGTGCCGTAACCGCCTGCTGCTTCCCGGAGTCCGCTGCTGTCGCTCGCGATCACCGGTCGCAGGGCGAGGACGCCTTCGACGGCGGTGTTCCCGAAGGGTTCGTCGACGCGCGATGGCACGAGCAGCACATCGGCCTTCTCGAGGAACGGCCAGATGTCGGTGTGGAATCCGGCGAAGTCGACGGTGACCCCGGCCTCGGACGCCTGCGCACGAAGGTCGCGTTCGAACCACTCGTAGCCCTCGAACACCGCGCCGAGGAGGGTGACCTCCACTGCGCGCCCGGCGGAGTGGAGTCGTGAGGCCGCTGCGATCACGAGATCGGGGCCCTTGCGGGGGGAGAGACGCCCGATGTAGAGCACGCGGAGGGGGCCCTCTGTGCGGGGACGGGGAGACAGCGGGTGCGGGGGAGAAGCGACGCCGTTGTACACCACGTGCGAGCGCCGGGCCAGGGCGGGGAGCGCGGTGCGGATGGTGTCCAGACTGAACCGGCTGTTCACGAGGGTCTGATGGGAGGCCAGATGGGGGGAGTAGAGGAGAGCATTGACGATCCTGTTGCCCGAGGCCTCGGCTTCATGCACGTGGCTCACGGTGCGGACTCCGCGCAGCCGGGCGATCAGCGGCCACTCGGGGATGATGATCGTCGAGACGTACACGACGTCGGGACGCAGCCGGCCGATCAGCCGCCAGGCAGCGCCCAGCCCTCGGAACGTGTCTCGGAACAGCCTCGGCAGTCCGCGCGGGGTGAGCAGCACTTTGCGGAGCACGAGCATCGGCAGGATGACGACCTCTGCGCCGGCCGCACGCAACTCGTTCACGAGAAGGCCGGAACTCGGCAGAGCGACGATGACGCGCGCGCCCGATTCGACGAGGCCGATGGCACTCTCCAGGAGCATGCGATCGGACCCGAACATCTCGGCGCCGGGGTGGACGAGGAGGACGGTCGGTCGCTTCGACTCGTTGCTCACGAAGTGCTCGATTCGGCGCGAACGGGCGCCCAGTCCGTCGACCGTCGGCGTGCCCGCCTGGCGGAGGGGTGAATGGTCGCGCCTTCGGAGATCCGCTGCGCGAGTGCCTCGTACTCGTCCGCGACATCATCCCAGCGGAAGCGGGTGCGGGCGATCTCCTGCACGGCGGTGCCCTTGGCCGCGGTCGCTGCCGGGTCGGACTCGGCGGCCATCACCTGCTCGGCGACCTGGGCGGCATCCGCGAAGAACCACCCGTTGCCGTCGAGTACCTCGCGGTTGAAGGGGACGTCGAAGCCGATGACAGCGGTCCCGGCCCCCATGGCGCGCAGGAGCGAGGGGTTGGTGCCGCCCACAGAGTGGCCGTGCAGATACGCGAGCGCATTCGCATAGAGCGCATCGAGCAGCTCTTGGTCGTAGACGCCCCCCACGAGACGGATGCGGTCGTCGCCGTCCGCCACACGCTGGATCTCCTGGGTGTAACCCGCACTGTAGGGCGCCGAGCCGACGACGACGAGCGGGAGCTTCGCGTCGCTGTCGCGGTAACCCCGGACGATCTCGAGCACATGGTTCTCCGGTTCGAACCGTGCGACGACCAGGTGATACCCCTCAGGAGTGAGGTCCATCTCGGCGACGCCACGTTCCGGGAGCTGGTCGAGGATCGGGGCGCCGTAGCGGATGAGCTCGGTCGGAACGTCGAACTGGTGCCGGTAGTAGTCGGCGATTCCGGGCGCATCCGCGATCAGCGCATCGGCCGTGCGCACCCCGAACTGCTCAGCCCAGCGGTAGTACGCCTTGCCGCGCGGACCCCACTTCGAGCGTCGCCATTCCAGTCCATCCATGTGCAGGGCGACCGGCGCGCGGCGCAATCGCAGCAGGGGCAGGAACGGGGAGTTCGCCGCGTTGAAGACGAAGGTCGCATCCGGCCGCCGCCGGAACATGAGGTGCAGAGCCGACAGCCCCGTGTGGCTCAGCGTCTCGATCTGCTTCACCGGGATCGCGGGAAGGTGCACGACCCTCATACCGAGGTACTCCTTCTCGCGCCGCTCGGAGCCGCGGGTGTACACGACGACATCGTGTCCGCGGTCGGCGAGACGGCGTCCGACCTCTTCGATGGCGGTCTCGAAGCCGCCGTATGCTGCGGGCACTCCTCTGGTCCCCACCATCGCGATGGTGAGGCGGTTCGAATTGCTCATCCGATCAGTATGCCCCGCTGGGCTGCACCATGACCTTGGCGGTGCGCCACATGATCTGCAGGTCGTTCATCACGGACCAGTTCTCGACGTAGCGCAGGTCGAGCCGGACACTCTCGTCCCAGGAGAGGTCGCTCCGACCGGAGACCTGCCACAGCCCCGTGATCCCCGGCTTGATGTACAGGCGACGGAAGACGGTGCCGTCGTAGGCGGTGACCTCGCTGGGCAGCGGCGGCCGAGGCCCCACCACGCTCATGTCGCCGATGAGGACGTTCCAGAACTGCGGCAGCTCGTCGAGAGAGAGCTTGCGCAGCACTCGGCCGACCCGGGTGACGCGGGGGTCGTCCTTCATCTTGAACAGGAGTCCGGCGCCCTGGTTCTGCTCCTTGAGCAGGGCGAGCTGCTGCTCGGCGTCCGTCTTCATCGACCGGAACTTGACCATCTTGAACCGTCGACCGTCGCGGCCGACCCGCTCCTGGAAGAAGAAGACCGGACCGGGGGAGTCCAGCTTGATCAGCAGCGCGAGCACGGGAGCCAGCAGCGCGATCGGAATCAGCGCGACCGTGGCCACGGCGATGTCGAGGGCGCGCTTGAGCAGGTGCTGGCCACCTTCATAGGTGGGGATCTGCACCTGGATCAGTGGCAGTCCCTCCACCGGCGCGAAGGAGATCCGCGGACCCGCGACGTCGGTGAGGCGACTCGAGAGCACGAGCTCGGCGGCGGTCCCTTCCAGCTGCCAGCTGAGCTGCTTCACGAACTCGGGCTCGCCCTCGGGGCGGCTCGCCACGATGATCGTGTCGGCACCGACCTCGGCCGCGACCGACGACACGGAGTTCACGTTCCCCAGGACCGGGAACCGCGTGTCGTCGATCACGATGTCGCGAGCGTTGCCGTCGAGCAGCGTCGCGCCGACCACCTGGTAGCCGGATGCGCCGATCGGGTGCAGCGTCCGGACCACATACTCCACGTCGTCCCTATTGCCGACGACGAGGGTGCGGGAGGCGAACCTTCCCTGGGATCGCTGCTTCTGCAGCCAGTGACGCCACAGCCACCTGGTCACCAGGAGAGTCAGCACACCGACGGGCAGCCCCAGCAGCAGCGTCAGTTGCATCGTCTTCCAGGCGAGCAGCACCGCCACGATGGCGATGATCCCGAACGCGAGTCCCGTGGCGTGCACGACGCCGCGGTACTCGGTGGCGCTGGCGCGGAACAACGCGGCGTCCCGCGTGTGTAGCGCGCTCAGCAGGAGGTACCACAGCGCGGCGAGCGGAATGCCGTCGCGCAGGACCTCAGGCCCGGAGACGCCGTTCGCCAGCTGGATCGTTGCTGTCAGACCGAGTGCGAACAGGATGACGGCCGCATCCGTGATCCGCAGCTGCATCCGATAGCGACGTTCCCACTGACGGCGCCGTTCCAGAGTCGCCGAAGCGCGCGGCGTGACCACCGTGCGCGTCACCGACTTCGTGGCTCGCGGAGCCGCGACCGGCACGAAGCCCGTACGAGCGATGCTCAGGGCATCCTCGACGGAAGTCATGCCGAGGCCCCATGAGCCGTGAATGTACGCAGAAATCCCCAGTGCGACATGTGTTTCCCCAGTTTCCCCAGACCATGAACCCCACGTTCACGGCTTTCGTCTGCGTCCCGACCCCTCGGGTCCTGCTGAGACTCCCCATGATTCCCACATCACGGAGTGCGTTCTCACCGTCCCACACGGTGATCGCTGACAGCAGGCACTGCAGACTCGAGCTAGTCTAGCGGAACACGGGCTCCACCGGAAGGTAATTCTGTTGATTGGATGAACGGCGGCTGCGGGAGGCGGCCGCCGGAGGGCTATCCTGTCGCGGTGACCGCGAACATCGACCGTCCACGCTTCCAGCTTCGAACCATGCTGCCGCGCGACCCGGCGCAGCCGCATCGCACCGCTAGTCCGCTCGAGCTCTTCTTCGACCTCGTCTTCGTGGTGGCGGTGAGCATCGCCTCCGCTCAGCTGCACCACGCCCTCAGCGAAGGAGAGTTCCTGCACGGCATCACCTCCTACGCGATGCTGTTCTTCGCGATCTGGTGGGCCTGGATGAACTTCACCTGGTTCGCCACATCGTTCGACACGGACGACTGGCTCTACCGCGTCACGACCTTCGTGCAGATGGGCGGCGTCCTCGTCTTCGCCGCCGGCATCCCCCGAGCGTTCAACGAGGGGGACTTCACCGTTCCCGTGCTCGGGTACGTTGTGATGCGCGTGGCGATGGTGGCGCAGTGGCTGCGGGCGTCGCGGTCGGCCGGTCAGCTGCGGTCGGTGGCGCGACGGTACGCGTTCGGCATCGCTGCCGTCCAGGTGCTGTGGATCCTGTTCCTCCTCATACCGACCGGCCCCCTGCAGCTCGCCGCGTTCGTGCTGTTCGCCCTGATCGAGATCAGCGTCCCGGTGTTCGCCGAGTTCCGCAAGCAGAATCCGTGGCATCCGCATCACATCACCGAGCGCTACGGACTCTTCACGCTGATCGTGCTCGGCGAGAGCCTGCTGGCCTCGGCGAACGCGATCATCGATGCACTCGACAAGGTCGAGAGTCTCGGGCCGCTGATCGCGATCTCGGTGTTGACGCTCGTCGTGACGGCGTCTCTCTGGTGGATCTATTTCTGGCCGCCGCATCACCGTGCCATCTCGAGCTTCGCGCGGTCGCTGCGCTACGGATACACGCACTACTTCGTCTTCGCGGCGGCGGCCGCCTTCTCGGCGGGCATCGAGGTGGAGCTCGACGTCCTGACCGGGAAGAGCCATCTGTCGAACATCGCCGCATCGTTCACGGTCACCATCCCGATCGCGATCTTCCTGGTGGGCATCTGGTGGATCGCCATCCGTGAGAACGCGGATCGTGTCGTGAACACGGTCGTCCCGGTCGCGGCGGTGCTGGTGCTGCTCGACCCCGTGCTGCCGGTTCCGGTGACGCTCACCGCCCTCATCCTCGTCGGAGTCGTGGTGGTGCTGGTGCTGCGTCCGCCGGTCGATTCCTCACACATAGAGAAGGCATAGCGGGCGCAGGAGCGCCTGATCGGAAGCTCCGCGACGCTGGTGGTCATCACCAACAGTTCGTCGAGGAGGAGAGCATCATGAGCATTCCGGAACCCACCCAGACCCCCGATGGTCCCGCGTACGAGGGGAGGCTGCTCGATCGTGTCGACGAGGAGGTCGTCGACCAGGGGGCGGCCTTCGACATCCGCACCCTGCTGAGCCGGCGCGGTGTGCTCGGCCTCGCGGGGCTCGGTATCGGAGCCGTGGTCCTCGCGGCCTGCACGCCGTCCGACTCGGTCGGAGCTGCGACGTCGACACCGATGCCCAGCACGACGTCGACATCGGATGGCGAGTCCGTGAGCGTCGATGAGATCCCCGACGAGACGGCGGGGCCGTATCCGGGGGACGGGTCGAACGGGCCCGATGTGCTCGAGGACGCCGGCATCGTGCGTCAGGACATCCGGTCCTCGATCGACGGCGGAGCGACGGCGGAGGGAGTGCCCCTCACCTTCGAGCTGCGGGTCATCGATCTGGCGAACGGAGGCCTGCCTTTCGCCGGTGTCGCCGTCTACGCGTGGCACTGCACCGCCCAGGGAGAGTACTCGATGTATTCCTCGGGGCTGGAGGACGTCACCTACCTGAGGGGTGTGCAGGTGGCGGACGCCGACGGCAGGGTCTCGTTCACCTCTGTGTTCCCCGGGTGCTACTCGGGCCGCTGGCCGCACATCCACTTCGAGGTGTATCCGGATGTCGGCTCGATCACCGACTCGACGGCGGCCATCGCCACCTCGCAGCTGGCACTTCCGGAAGCGGCATGCGCGGACGTCTACGCCGAGTCGGCCTACGACGGATCCGCGAGGAATCTGTCGCAGATCACGCTGGCGAGCGACAACGTCTTCGGCGACGATTCCGGAGCGCTGCAACTGGCCACGGTCACGGGCGGCGTGCAGGGCGGGTATACGGCGACGCTCGTGGTCGGCATCGATACCGAGACAGCTCCCGCCGCGGGCGGAGGTCAGGGCGGGCCAGGCGGCGGCCGGCCGTCGAGCTGAGCCACATCGGGGCTCCTGAGGTCGAGAGGGGAGATCTGCTATGCTTGTCGAGCAACGTGTGTGCATCGCCCCTCTCGGCCGCCACGTCGCCACTGATCAGGGCCATCACGGACCGCGCACATCGATGCGTGCGGAATCCGCCCTCGGTCTCACATCTTGCGGAGCGCCACGCGTGTCCGCCACACAGCAATGAGTATGACCATGAGCAGCACCACACTTCCCCCTTCCGACCCGTTGACCTGGAAACAGGCCGACGTCGATGTGCACGTCGCGACGCGCGGCGGCGAGTTCGCCGGCTTCGTCGAGTTCGACGGCAGCGCGCACCTCGTGCGCGACAATCACGGCACCGAACTCGGAGTCTTCGATTCGCTCGATGCCGCCTTCCGCGCCCTCGAAGACGCGAACCGACCCTCTCGGTCGACCCCCGACTTCCCCTCGATCCTTCCGCGAGCGTGGCGACGCCGGACCCGACGCGCGCGGGCCTGAGCCGCCTCGGACATCCGCAGCCGGGCTCGGCTGAAGGGTCGGCGAGAGGTTCCGATGTATTCCCTGACGCGTATAGAGCTAGGGCTACTGTGAGGTAAGCGTTGGGCAGCTGCCTTGGGCTTTCACAGCTCAAGGGCTCCGATCGTCAGGAGAAGATCATCTCCCTCACACAGATCGAACCGACCGCGGCAACGCTGGGTCCGATTCGTCAGACGTATTCCGGCAACGCAGACTTCCCTCCCATGGCGAAGGCGTACAAGCAGGTTTCGCAGGTGGTCAAGGAGACCGGGCTGCTGCAGCGGACCCAGTGGTTCTACATCTTCGTGGCCACCGGCATCGCTGTCGCGCTCGGCGGTCTCATCACCGGCTTCATCCTGCTCGGCGACAGCTGGTTCCAGCTGCTCATCGCCGCAGGGCTCGGCATCGTCCTGACGCAGATCGCGTTCCTCGGGCATGAGGCCGCGCACCGCCAGATCCTCTCCACCGGGCCGGCGAACTTCAAGCTCGCCCGCATCGTGATCGCCAGCATCGGCATGAGCTACTCGTGGTGGGACTCGAAGCACACCAAGCACCACGGGAACCCGAACCAGGTCGGCAAGGACCCCGATATCGAAGTCGACACGATCTCGTTCCTCGAGGAGGATGCCGCCAAGTCCAAGGGCCTGATCAAGCTGATCACCCGCAAGCAGGGCTGGCTCTTCTTCCCGCTCCTCACCCTCGAGGGGCTGAACCTCCACTTCCTCGGCCTGAAGTACCTCATGACGACGAAGAACGTCAAGGGACGCTGGACCGAGCTGAGCATCATTGCGCTTCGGTTCGGCCTCATCCTGGTGCCCGTGTTCATGATGCTCCCCCTCGGTATGGCTTTCGCCTTCATGGGGGTGCAGTTCGCGGTCTTCGGCGTCTACATGGGGGCCGCGTTCGCGCCTAACCACAAGGGGATGCCGATCATCGAGCCCGGCGCCCGTCTCGACTTCTTCACCAAGCAGGTGCGCACCTCCCGTAACATCAGCGGTGGATGGTGGACGACCTGGCTCATGGGCGGCCTCAACTACCAGGTGGAGCACCACCTCTTCCCGAGCATGCCGCGACCGCACCTCGCGAAGGCGCGGGAGATCGTTCGCGACTACTGCGCGGCGAACGACGTGCCCTACACGGAGACCAGCCTCGGTCGGTCCTACATGATCGTCATCGAGTACCTGAACCGGGTCGGTCTCTCCGCCGGAGCCGATCCCTTCGACTGCCCGGCAGTGGCGCAGTTCGGCCGGGGGTAGCCCCCAGACATCACCGGGCCTGATCAGTCCGGGAACGACAGAGGCGCGAGCAG